>NZ_JBQKUJ010000003.1:0-366720 GCF_054968525.1 Alteromonas sp. G5_S2_22_S1
GGGCGGTGTCCTAGGCCTCTAGACGAAGGGGACAGAAATTTTGTTCAATGAAGCAAAGCTTCACTAAATTTCTGTAAGTGAGAGGTAAGCTCTGCGAACCGAGCGGCCTTATTCTTACTGAAATTTCTATCCGAAGTTTACTAAACTTCAGCCTATTTAAATCACAACTTAATGTGACTTGGTGGAGCCAGGCGGGATCGAACCGCCGACCTCCTGCATGCCATGCAGGCGCTCTCCCAGCTGAGCTATGGCCCCATCATGGTACCAGTCATTTTGTGTGACTGTTCCGTGACAGCGGGGCGCATTCTAGGCATCCCCCCCTGTCATGTCAACGCTTTTTTTATGAATTTTCTCTGTTTGCTATAAAAGTGAGCGCTTTGTCGATTCTCTCGCCAACTTTCTCTTTTGAAAGAAGGTTCAGCGTAACATCCAAAGACGGAGAATTACCGCCCCCGGTAACTGCTACACGTAGCGGCATACCTACCTTGCCCATACCTACTCCTAATTCTTCAGCGGTACTATTAATAGCGGCCTGAATATTTTCAGGGCTCCTCTCTTCTATCGACATAAGTTTATCTTTAACAAGCTCTAATGGGCCTCGAGCGACCGGACGAAGGTGTTTTTTCGCCGCGTTCGCGTCAAACTCATCATAGTCTTGATAAAAGTACGTAGAAATCTCTGCCAGCTCTTTAAGAGTCTTTACACGATCTGCTTGAATAGCAATTACAGACTCAAGCGCCGGGCCTGCAGTTAAATCAACATTTAATGCATCAAAATGCCATTTTGCATGTGTTGCCACTTCGCTTGCTGGTAAACTTTTAATGTAATGTTGGTTCAACCAGATTAATTTTTCGGTATTAAATGCCGACGCAGATTGACCAATTGCATCTAAGCTAAACTTTTCAATCATCTCATCTACTGAGAAAACTTCCTGGTCACCATGTGACCACCCCAACCTAACAAGGTAATTCAATACCGCTTGTGGCAAGAAGCCGTCGTCTCGGTATTGCATTACGCTTACCGCACCATGGCGTTTAGACAATTTTTTTCCATCGTCGCCTAAAATCATAGATACGTGAGCATAGTCGGGAATAGGCGCACCTAATGCTTCAAGAATATTAATCTGACGTGGCGTATTATTAATGTGATCTTCACCACGAACAACATGGGTTATGCCCATATCCCAATCGTCAACAACAACACAGAAGTTATAAGTAGGCGTGCCGTCAGTACGTTGAATGATCAGATCATCAAGCTCGGTATTACTTATCTCAATTTTCCCGCGTACATGGTCGTTAATAACCACCTTGCCTTCTAACGGGTTTTTGAAGCGAATAACGAAAGGCTGACCTTCTGGGTGATCTGTTCTATCTCTCCATGTCCCAGGGTAACGCGGTTTTTCTCCACGCTCTTTTTGAGCCTCGCGTATTGCATCAAGCTCTTCCGAACTCATAAAGCACTTATATGCTTTCCCTTCGTCCAATAGCTTTTGAATTAACTCTTTGTATCTGTCAAAGCGCTCTGTTTGATAAATAGGACCTGTATCCCACGTTAAACCTAACCACAGCATTCCGTCCAGAATGGCTTGCTTTGCTTCTTCAGTTGAACGCTCGATATCTGTGTCTTCTATACGAAGAACAAATTCACCGCCTTTACTTTTTGCAAGAAGCCAAGAATAAAGCGCAGTTCGTGCGCCACCAACGTGAAGATAGCCTGTTGGGCTGGGTGCAAATCGTGTAACAACCGACATGGTCACTCTCTATAGTTAATGTGTTTCTAAAGTTGAGCGCATTCTACCAGTGTCCGCGCGACTTCAAAAGTAAGTTGAGAATAAGTAGAACAAGAAAACTTATAGAAATGAAAAATGGACAGACACTCACTGCTATTTGTTTGTCGCTAAAAACTCTTGTCGAAGGCGGGCAGAGTATGAGTGTCTGTATTGGACAGTCACTTTTAGTCTCATACTGTTATGCGCCGATTAAGTGTCTATCCGTTTTGACTACATTTTGAATTTGGGGTGAAATGAGTGTCTGTCCCTTTCGATTACTTTTGACTAAATATGTGTCTGTCCCTTTTCGATCTCCCTATTCGATCATAAGTGTCTGTCCTTTTTTAATTTGCTTTTTTAATTCGGGGTTAGTAAAACGCTGTTCTTTTCATCAATTTAGTCAAGATACCGTCAGAGTGACTAAAATTCGGGCACACAGTCATTTTTCTTTAATTTTCTTGTTGACACTAACGGAACCGACTCTATAATACCGCCCCACTTGCTTAGGCAAGGTTTTAAAAATATGGACGCTTAGCTCAGTTGGGAGAGCATCGCCCTTACAAGGCGAGGGTCACTGGTTCAAGCCCAGTAGCGTCCACCACTTCTTCACAGTGGTTAAACAGTGATATCAAAATGCGGACGCTTAGCTCAGTTGGGAGAGCATCGCCCTTACAAGGCGAGGGTCACTGGTTCAAGCCCAGTAGCGTCCACCACTTCCTCACAGTGGTTAAACAGTGATATCAAAATACGGACGCTTAGCTCAGTTGGGAGAGCATCGCCCTTACAAGGCGAGGGTCACTGGTTCAAGCCCAGTAGCGTCCACCATCTCTTTAGAAATATCGGCACCTCTGCTATACAATCAATCGAACAGTTATTCTTTTACTTCTGGCTACCGTATGCTAACTGCTTAGCTGATGTATTCACCGCGCGGTTGTAGCCCCTGCGAAGCCCGCAATATACCGACCTAATACTGGGCCAGATCCACCAGCCACCTAATTATGCGATAGTCTTCATAAAGAACTATACTTAGAAAGCACACGCCGTGATAAGGTAATTAAACTGCTCTTCTAAAGGCTATAACTCAATGAAACTACACTTAGCGAAAAATACTAAGCTGTTAATTGCTGAAGACCAAGTGCTGGCAAAAAGTCATATGCACTATGCGCTTGAGCAGTTGGGTTTTAAGAACATGGACTATGTGGACAGGCCTTCGCAAGCGTTATCAGCTCTAAAAGAGTACGATTACGACGCCATCATTTGCTCGTATAACCTTCGCTCAGAGCAAGGTGGATATTATTTATTAGAGCAATTAAACGATGCCCACTCGTTACCGCTTACCAGCGCATTTATTTTCACCAGCGCAGATACGTCGGCAGAAGTCGTACACGCCATTATTGAATTACAGCCAGACGAATTTATCGCCAAACCTTTTTCAGTCAACGAGTTAGATAGAAGGCTTTCGCGGGTTTTATCCAGAAAGAAAGCACTGAAAAACGTGTATGCATTTATGGACAAAAAGGACTACGAAAAAGCCCTGACTGAAGTTGAGTTCTTTTTGTTACAGCCTGAACATGCTGAACACTTTCCTCTAGCGATGAAAATAAAGGGTGATTTATTTTTGTTAACGCAGAGATACCAAGAAGCGGTCGCTTTTTTTGAATCCATCATTAACGTACAAGATTTCAACTGGGCGAAAATGGGAATTGCAAAAAGCCTTCTTGCGCTCAACGAACTTGATGACGCAGAAAGAGAAATTATTCAACTTGCCACCCGACCTGATTCTGCAATAGAGGCCTTCGACCTTCTCGCTACTCTCCAAATTAAACAAGCTGCTTTTGACGATGCTTTAGAATGCACATCGCTGGCTTGCACTATGTCTCCGCGCAATATTCCTCGCTATCAACAAGCGGTAAGCTTGGCGAGAATAACCCATGATTATGAGACCCAGTTTAACAGCGCAAAGAAAGCGGTACGTTACGCCCAAGGATCAATTCATGACAAGCCCGATATTTACTTAACCGCTGCCCGAGCCGGCGTTGATTTTGCCATGACATCTGAACCAGAACACGTAAATAACATTGTGAAACAAACCAATGAATATCTGCGCCAAATGAAAAAAGCGCATCCAAGAGCTGCGTTAAACGATGAGCTAGCCGTCATCGATGCGAGACTACACTACTTAAAAGATGACACAGCAAGAGCCCAGACGTTACTGTCAGAGTTTCACACCGACCACGCTCAGCTCCATTCAACTGAAGCATTGCTAGATAGGGCAAAAGCCCTGCATGAAGTGGGAATGAAAAAAGAGTCTATTGCTATTTTAGACGCGATTTCGTCGAGAGAAAAAGACTCCCCAGGTGAAGTGAATTTAATGGCCGCGTATTTAAAGCAGGAAAAGGCAGAAAAAGAAGCCATCTCACTAAGCCCAAAAACATTAAACAATACTGCGGTTGCACAATACAAACGCGGCAATTTAGAGCAATCCTATAGCACTTTCGCGCAAGCATTTCGGGTAATGCCGAAAAACCCATCGATTGCCCTTAACTACCTTCAAGCCATTGTAAGAGCAAGGAAATCGAATACACCTATGCCCGCTGACACCCTATCTGAAATAAAGAAATGTCGAGAAACATTAGAAAGTGCAACCCTGTCAGACGAAAAACAATCTCGCTATGACAATGTAAAAAGTATTTTAAAAGGCGAGTAAATACTTAATAAAAATTACGCCACTTCGTCTCTTGTTAGGTAAAAACTAGCTTGAATACACAACTACCGTTTCGTGGAATAGTTTATCTTTGTACTCTTGTTCATGACTAAAGGTCATACCGAGCTTTTTCATTATATTGATAGACGCGTTGTTTTGGGGGTTGGCAATGGCAGAAAACTTCTCTATCCCAATATCGTAAAGCGCTTCTTTTACCGCTTTAGCCGCTTCAGTGGCGTAACCTTTTCCCCATGTATGACGCTTAAAACGCCACCCTAACTCCATGTTGTCACTTTCGGGGTGTTGAGTAAAAAAACCAAAAGGACGAACTAGAATCCACCCAATACTTTCTTTTTCGGCTAACGTTTCAACACGCCATAGTCCCCACCCTAAGGCAGGATTAGAATAGGCTTGAAAACGGGGAACGAAAATATCTCGTATTTCTTCTTTTGAAGACTTTTTGCCACCGTTGATATATTTCATGACGAGCTCGTCTTGATCCAGCTCCCATAAAAAATCAGCGTCTTTTTCGGTGACGTAGTGATAGGAAAGACGCGCACTGTCCATGATATGCATAAACTTCCTTTATAGTTATTATTTTAATTATACTAACACCGCTGAATATAGCTTATTTTTACAACAAACCAAACAAATTCCCCATTTTTTTGTTCGTCTTCATTACCCACTATCGAACAGCGCACTTGGCCTAACCACCTAGCATTGCAAGGTGTTTAGTGGCACCGGTTTTCCCTTCGTGCAAGTAATGTGTTTCGTGTTTTTGCCCCAGTACATTCTGCAGAAAAGTAACAACGTCATCTACATTGCCCTTTGCCAACAAATGTCTCATATCTATGCCGTTTTCGCTAAACAGGCACAGGTGTAATTTGCCCGGTGCTGAAACGCGAAGGCGATTACACGTTTTACAGAAATCCTTGCTGTAAGGCATGATCAAACCAATTTTACCGGCGTAGTCAGGGTGATAAAACTCCTGTGCCGGGCCTGCATCTTTTCTACGCAACAACGGCTGCCACCCCATTTCTAGCAAGGTACTTTTTAATGGAGATCCACTTTGGTGCTGTTGATTGAAAAATTGATTTAAATCACCGGTCTCCATTAATTCGATAAAGCGAAGGGTCACAGGCATATCTTTTAGCCAAGCGAGAAACCGATGTAGACGACTGTCAGAAAAGTCGTTTAGCAATACTGAATTCACCTTTACATCAAGACCTGCATCAATGGCTGAATCTAAACCGCGAAGTACAGCTTTAAGTTTATCTTGCCCAGTTATTGCAGCGAACTGGCGTGGATCTAAACTATCAATACTGACATTCACCTGGTGGAGTCCTGCGTCTTTCCATTGATGAGCAAATTTTTCCATTCGTGCGCCATGAGTGGTCATAGCAACACGTTTTATGCCAGGGGTGTTACTTGTTAAGTGCAGAATATCGAGGAAGTCTCTTCGCAGCGTAGGCTCACCGCCGGTTAAACGCACTTTAGACGTGCCTAATTTGGCAAAAGCGTTAAGCAGAGTATCTATTTCATTGAGCGACATAAACTGGTCGCTTGATGGGCCTTCATACCCATCAGGCAAACAATACTGGCACCGAAAGTTGCACGCTTCGGTCACTGACAAACGCAAATAGTGAAACTGTCTACCGAAACTATCTTCTAACAAACTAACTCCTTAACTTTTATGCGCGCAGCTTTTACCTTGTGCACGTCGTTGCCATCGCTTGAAGGCCGATAAATTATACGGTTCTTACAAGGTAACTAAATTAAACTACCTGTTAGTGTACGCGCCGTAAAACGAAAATTAAACACATTCATCG
This sequence comes from Alteromonas sp. G5_S2_22_S1, assembly GCF_054968525.1. NCBI lineage: Bacteria > Pseudomonadati > Pseudomonadota > Gammaproteobacteria > Alteromonadales > Alteromonadaceae > Alteromonas > Alteromonas sp. G5_S2_22_S1. The sequence goes on from NZ_JBQKUJ010000003.1 coordinate 6,302, forward strand.
CTATAAATAAGACCATTTTAATCTCTAGCCTATTTCAAAACGTACACTAAAGACGAGAAATCAAGCTACTATAACTAACTGCACTATATTTAAAGGCTCGATAATTAAGTACCCTAAATTATTGCCGTAGGGTCAAACATTCTACACAGCGTTCTAATCCAATACGCTATCTATGTAACGACTACTCATTGAATTACTATGAATCTAACAATAAAGCACACTTTAAAATGAGAAAAAACCGTTTTCCCACTAATCTCGACGAACCTGTTAAATGGCACGTCCTCTCACAACTTTGGCCCTACTTACTTGAATTTAAACAACGGGTTTTTCTAGCGCTCTTGTGCTTGGTTGCAGCTAAGCTAGCCAGTATCGGCCTGCCCTATGTACTTAAATACACGGTGGATAGTTTAAATGGCGACGTTACCACATTAGCCCTTGCCGTCCCCGTTAGCCTTATCGTTGCCTACGGCACCTTACGGTTACTCAACGTTTTATTAGGCGAAGTACGCGACACCCTATTTGGCCGGGTTACGGAGCGTGCCATGCGCCGGCTCGGCTTGAAAGTATTCAAGCACTTACACAACTTAGATTTGGGCTTTCACTTAAACCGGCGAACTGGAGGTCTCTCTCGTGATATAGAAAGGGGAACTAATGGGGTTAGCTTCCTTATGCGGTTTATGGTGTTCAATATCGTGCCTACCCTTCTAGAAATTGCACTGGTTGTAGGGCTACTTCTATTCCAATTCGGTGTGTCATTTGCGCTCATTATCGTATGCAGTGTCATTGCTTACATTGGCTTTTCAATGAAAGCCACCGACTGGCGAACCCGGTTTGTTACTCAAATGAATGAAGCCGACTCAACCACCAACTCACGGGCAGTCGACAGCCTGCTTAACTTTGAAACCGTTAAGTATTTTAACAACGAGCATTTTGAAGCTAACCGCTACGACACCGACCTCGCTAAATGGGAAAAGACGCGAAGAAAAAACCGTTTATCGTTGTTTGCGCTTAACGGCGGCCAAGCGGCGATCATAGCAATAGCCATGACGTCTATGATGGCAAACGCCGCCTTTGGCGTAATGGACGGCGAAATGACGATAGGCGATTTCGTGCTAATAAACGCATTTACTATGCAAATATTTATGCCGCTGAATTTCTTAGGGTTTGTGTATCGAGAAATTCGCGGAAGCCTTGCTAATATCGATAAGTTATTTGACCTACTCGCTCAAACACCTGCAATTCACGACGATGAAAATGCTATCGAGTTAAAGTGCGCCAACCCCGCACTGCGTTTTAACGATGTACATTTTGCTTACACCGAAAACCGCCCAATACTGAAAGGATTGAGTTTTGATGTGCCGCCAGGTGCCAAAGTAGCCGTGGTAGGAGAAAGCGGCGCAGGCAAATCAACGTTGATGAAACTTCTGTTCCGATTTTATGAGCCTAATAAAGGTAAGATAACTATCGACGGCAAAGATATCACATCGCTAACCCAACAAAGCCTGCGCGGCCACATAGGTATAGTGCCCCAAGACACGGTGCTGTTTAACACCACCTTGCTTGAAAATATTCGTTATGGGAACCCAGACGCTACCGATGATGATATAAACAGTGTGCTAAAACTCGCCCACCTGCAGGCCTTCGTAGAAAGTTTACCTGAAAAGTTAGACACAACCGTTGGTGAGCGCGGGCTAAAATTATCGGGAGGTGAAAAACAGCGGGTAGCGATTGCTCGCGCATTGCTTAAAGGCGCACCTATTATGATTTTTGATGAAGCCACAAGCTCACTCGATAGTACCTCAGAACAAGCCATCCTTTCTGCGCTGCGTGACGCTGCGAAGGGCCACACAAGCTTAGTCATAGCTCATAGACTATCAACCATTGTGGATGCCGATAAAATATTAGTACTAAAAAACGGTACAATAGTAGAGGAAGGGACACACACTTCCTTACTGGAACGACAAGGTGAATACGCGACGCTATGGCAAACTCAACAGCGCGATAGTGAAGACAAAGTCAATGAAAGAACAACGTAGTAGAGGCCAACAGTAGATGGACCCAGCGCTTATAAAAGCAGCCGTTAACCAAGTTATGCCTTTCGGAAAATATGCAGGCAGACGTTTATTCCACTTACCTGAGCCATACTTGGTGTGGTTTCACAAACAAGGTTTTCCAAACAATAAACTTGGCGAGCAGCTCGCTTTAATGTACGAAATAAAGCTGAACGGATTAGAATCGGTTGTAGCGCCACTGTTAGATGATGATTAAAAACCGTCCTGATAACGAAAAAGCATCAAACACTCTATGTACAAACACCGTTAACTTAAAGAAGAGTTATGTTTGCAAGACCAAGAAAACAGCGTCGAAGTGAAGTAAACGAACGTATCAAGAACATTCACAGCGCCATTGCTGACAAGCTGTTGTCACACCCTGAGCTTTTTGACCTGGCTAAACAAACCTTGGAGCAGCGCTATCAAAGTAAAATGATGCGTTACGGCAGCTACCTATTGTGGAAAGGGATTCTTGAAGCTCGCGATGAGCCTGCAGTATTTAAAACGCTATTATTGGCTGACGACGAACGAACCGCCAATTTAAGAAGGGAAACTATCTTCACCGGTATTTTAAGTGAAGAAGAAAGAAGTCACGTAATGAAGAAATAGTTCAGTATATTACTGGTGCTCCGCTATATGTACGCTTAAACGCCACACAGCTTTGCTATTCTTTAACGAAGCGGCACCGCATTGATGCCGCTTTTTTACCATGTCTTATATACTGATATTCGTGCTATGCGTTGCGCAAATGATCAGCAACCAAGAATGCCATTTCAAGCACCTGATCAGCATTTAAGCGCGGGTCACATTGTGTTTTGTACGCTTGCGCTAAATCGTCGTCACTGATTTGATATGCGCCACCGGTACATTCTGTAACGTGTTGACCGGTCATTTCAAGGTGAATACCACCGGCATGCGTGCCTTCCGCTTCATGAGCTTGGAAGAACTGTTTTATTTCGCGCAGAATCGAATCGAAGTTACGCGTTTTATAGCCGCTAGAAGCCGAGAAGGTATTACCGTGCATTGGATCAGAGCTCCATACCACATGGCGTCCTTCCGCTTTCACTTTGCGCAATAAGCGCGGCAGGTTGTCTGCCAAGTTATCAGCCCCCATACGCGTGATAAGCGTTAAGCGACCTGGGTCGTTTAATGGGTTTAGCGCATCAATCAAACGAATCAGTTCGTCTTCTTGCATGCTAGGACCCACTTTCACGCCAATAGGGTTATGGATCCCACGGAAAAATTCAACGTGTGCATGGTCTAGTTGACGGGTACGTTCACCAATCCACACCATGTGAGCCGAGCAGTCGTAAGGCTTACCCGTTAGCGTGTCTACACGCGTTAACGCTTGCTCGTAGTTAAGCAGCAAAGCTTCATGCGATGTAAATAGCGATGTTTCATGTAGCGTCGAGCTTGTCTGCGCATTAATGCCAATCACATCCATAAACTCAAGGGTATCTTGAATGCGGTTAGCCATATCTGAATAGCGATCTTTAAGCGGATTGTTTTCTACAAACGCCATGTTCCAGCGATTCACTTCGTGAAGGTCTGCCAAACCGCCCTGCGCAAACGCACGCAGCAAGTTCAAGGTAGATGCGCTGCGGTGGTACGCTTCTAACAAACGCTCGGGGTCTGGACGGCGAGCCGCTTCGGTGAACTCAAAGTTATTAATGATATCGCCCCGGTAGCTTGGCAACTTAACACCATCACGGGTTTCAAAATCCGATGAGCGAGGTTTGGCATATTGACCCGCCATACGCGCAACTTTAGTAACCGGACAGCGGCCTGCAAACGTAAGCACAATCGCCATTTGCAGAATTACTTTGAAGGTATCGCGAATTTTTGGTGCGTTAAACTCGTCAAACGACTCGGCGCAATCACCGCCTTGCAAAAGAAACCCTTTACCTAAGCTGACTTCACCAAGCTGACGTCTAAGCTCACGGGCTTCGGCAGCGAATACCAGCGGAGGATATGAACTGAGTGTTTGCTCTACTTCTTTTAAACGTACTTTGTCTTCGTACTCTGGTTGTTGAAGAATAGGTTTATTTCTCCAACTGTCTACTTGCCAATTACTCAACGGTGTTCTCCTGATTAAAATAACGTAGGGCAAACGTTTTACTAAAAAAGGTTTATCTATAATAAAAATAGACTGTAACGCACTGAACTAAAAGTTCTACAGCGCGCTTTATTCTTCAGCCTAATGAAAAAATGGAGCTAAATAAATGCTGACAGCACTTTATCACATTTACTAAAGGGAAATAGGTGCGCAAACTTGAATTTCTAGAAAGTTATCGTGCTTGCTTATAGCAAAATGACATTCAAAGACTTTTTCCAGATTGTTTTGTGTGGCTACCGCTCGGGGCTCACCTGCAGCGAACACCTCACCTTTGCGCATAATCCATAAGCTATCGCTATAATTAGCACTCAATGCGATATCATGGGATGTCATTAATATTGTGTTTCCTTTAACGCACAGTGCTTTTACAAGGCTAGCAAGTGCGTACTGGTGTCGAATATCAAGCCCTTGTAAGGGCTCATCTAGCAGTACTATTCCCTCACCGCGCTCTAGCTGCGGCCAAATTTGTAGTAATGCACGACAAATCTCTACGCGCTGACGCTCGCCCCCAGATAGCTGGGTGAGTATCTTATCGAGAAACCCTGATACCTCTAGCGCTTTCTCTAAAAGCGTAGGAACGAATGGGCGTTGCTGAATAACAGTATAAAAGCTCAAATACTCTTTTACCGTTAAATGAAAGCTGCTTTCACTGTGCTGTGCCAATACCGTGCGCACACTAGAAAGGCTCGCTAGCGTCCAATGGCTCATTGGCTTGTTGTAAAGGGAAACCTCACCAGCATCGGGGTTGATTAAACCTGCCAGTGTAAGCAGAAGCGTAGACTTACCCGCCCCGTTTGGACCAATAATATGAATGCATTCGCCTTTACGGGCTTCAAGTTTCTTGACGAAAAGACGTGCAGCCACATTTACATTGGTAACACTTAACACGTGTTCACATCGTTCTTCGGTGCTATTTTTCAACCCATTTTCTGAAAGGTAACTAAAGCCACTAGAATTAGGGCCACTAGCATTAGGGCCACCAGCTTCACTAGCGTTATCGTCGTAAGCGCTGACTTGCGCGCTGTTTCGATCATGTTGGCCTTTGGGCAGCAGGTTTTTTGATGGCGTATTTCGTGTAGTCATCCTCTCACCCTTTAATTTGACCTTTTGCCAACGCCCAAATGAGTAAAGGGCCGCCCAGTGACGCAGTTACCATCGACACTGGTAAGGTTATCGCCCGTGTCATTTCAGAGCTAAATGCAACCAGCATAAGAAGACTTGCGCCACTTAGTGCACTAAGTGGAAGGAGGTAACGATTATTGTGCCCTATAACTAAGCGCAGAATATGAGGTATTAGTAAGCCAACAAACGCTATCGAACCTGCCATTGAAACAGCACTGCCCACTGCAATAGCGCACGCTATTAGGGCGCGCTCGGTAAGCTTTGCTACATCTACGCCACTGCTTTTCGCCGCAAGCTCACCTGCGTAGAGTTTATTAAGGTCGCCCGCGAAATAAAGCTGTAGCCCAACGGAAACAACAATTAACGGGCCGCCTACGCAGAGTATTAGCCAATTGGTTTGATACAAACTGCCCATCAGCCAAAAGGTCAAATTGCGCAGCGCATTCGCATCGCTAAACATGTAGAGCCAGGCAATAATAGCGCCGCTTAAGGTAGATATAGCGATACCAGCCAGAATAACTGCTGTGGAAGACCCTAGTAGTTTTCTGGCTAACCGATAGATGATAAAGGTAGTGAACAGCGCACCAACAAAACACCCCAAAGGTAAAAGGTAGTGTAGGTAGGATGCTGCCCACGCGGGTGTTAACAACAGCAAAAGTGCCGCGACTAAACTGGCACCGCTTGTGATACCAATGATGCCTGGATCGGCAAGAGGGTTTCGAAGCACGACTTGTAGCGTGGCGCCACTTACTGAAAGCGCCGCCCCAACTAAGCCCGCAGTTAAGATAAGCGGTATTTGCAGCTGTATGATGATATGACGTTTAAGTTCAACAGTAGTATCAGACAAGCCCGGCACGCCAATAATACCCGCTACACTAATCACGAGGGCAATAAGTACCGTGCTCAGTACTAATGTGACGGCGGTGCGTCTATTCAACGTATTTCCCGCCCGTTAAGATTGCGTTTGTTTTAAATGGGCAATTAACCCGTCCGACGCTTCTTCAATAAGATCTAGCACCAATTCAAAGCCCCTTTTCCCGCCGTAATAAGGGTCAGGCACTTCTTGCTCTTCTACATCGGCAAAGTCTAGAAAGAGTTTTATTTTATGGTGATACTGGCTTGGCGACATACCGTGTAAATTGGAAAGATTGCTGTTGTCCATCGCTAAAATATAGTCGAACCGTTCGAAATCGATTTCGTCCACGCGGCGGCATTTTAAACCTTTAAAGCTGTAGCCCCGCTCAACACCCGCAGCTTGAGAGCGTTTATCTGCTGGCTTACCGATATGATATCCGTGGGTCCCCGCTGAGTCGATGTGAATATTTAAACCCGACTCGGCAGCTTTTTTTCTAAACACCGCTTCAGCTGAGGGTGAACGGCATATATTCCCTAAGCATACGAATAACACCGATGTAGTTTGTTTCATTCAATGTCCTATTTTAACGCAGTGACGGGGCGCGACTAAACTTTATGGTTAGTTTCACGTATGATACGCCGTCAGAAAAATTGTGGAGTTAGTATGACCGCACATGTACTTATGTTAAGTAGTTCTCGTCAAGGTGACGAGGCCTATCTAGAACACGCTAGAGCGCTTATTTTGGCACACTTAGGCGACGTACGCGACCTTCTATTTGTTCCTTATGCCGCTGTAACACAATCTTACGATGAATATGTAGATGCTGTGTCAAAAGCGCTGCCAGAATGCAATGTTACTGGGTTGCACACAGTAGAAGACCCTGCCACGGCTGTTAATAATGCGAAGAAAAACGGCCAGGCCATTGTTGTGGGTGGGGGCAATACCTTTCATCTGTTGTCGACGCTTTACGCCAACGCCCTGATAGTGCCGTTAAAGCACGCCATAGCAGACTGCACGCCTTATATTGGTTGGAGCGCAGGCTCTAATATTTGTGGCCAATCAATTAGAACCACCAACGATATGCCGATTATCGAACCACCGAGTTTTGATGCACTGGATATTGTGCCGTTTCAATTAAACCCTCACTACACTGATTATCAACCTCCGGGCCACAACGGTGAAACTCGCGATCAGCGCTTAGCTGAATATACCACGCTAAACCCAACGACCCCGGTTGTTGCCATTCGCGAAGGGACAGCGTTACGTCTTACCGACAACCAACTTACCTTAGTTGGCGAAAAAGACGGCTTTGTCTTTGTTGGCAAAGAGAAAAAGCCTATTCACGCGGGCGATGACTTAACCAAGCTGCTCAATAGCGCTGAGTAAAGTACCGGCTTCAATGCCAGTTTGATAGGGAATTTCCGCCAATAGCGGTTCAGGTAACATGGCTTTAAGTGAACGCAAGTTTTCTTGGTATCGTGTCATGTTGCCTGTGATATCGTTTGCTACCCAGCCTTTAATGATTAAGCCGTCGGCACGAATGGCCTCGGCAGTCAAAAGCGCGTGGTTCAAACACCCTAAACGCATACCTACCACCATTATCACGTTCATTTTTAGGGCTTTTACTACATCAGAAAGGTAATGCGTTGGCGTGTTATCGCTTCCTATTGTAAGTGGCAATCGCCAGCCTCCTGCGCCTTCCATCAGAAGAATGTCAGGCCGGTATGCTGCCAATGCATTAAGCCCTTCAGCTATCTTTTCATGGGTTAAAGCAACCCCTTCTTCATGAGCTGTGATATGCGGTGCAATAGGCAGTTTTAATGCAATAGGGTTTATTTCATTAATTGGAAGTGTCTGTCCATTAGCGCATGCACTCGCCTGTTGAATATTGAGCGCGTCTTCATTTACCCACTCGCCATTCACCAACTCGCAGCCTGCGGCAATGGGCTTGTACCCTATGGCGGTAAGCGACGCGTTATTTGCAGCGCGTAGTAATTGACAGGTAACGTAGGTTTTTCCCACTTCAGTGTCTGTCCCGGTAACGAAATATTGCTTCATCGTTTTTCCAACCTGAAATGACTAACGCGGTAGGTAAGCGGTAACTTACTGCCTACCCCAGTAATATTGCTATAGGCCATGGCCAGCTTCTTAATGTCTCGGCGAGTTAACGGGGGCTGCTTTTGCCCGGTTTCACCCGCGCCTACGCCTTTTACCGAATGCAGTAAAGCCATTATGTCGCTATGACTATCGATATAATCCTTGGTAATTACCCGCTGCAAATTCAGGCCTGACTGCTTGAACCCGGTTAACCAATGGGATGTTGTTGGCATAAAGGTGTCCGCTTGCGGGAGTTGCCCCACTTTACGCGCGGTTCTCAGTTCATTAAACGAGCCAGCCACCATAATGGCAAGCTCGGCAACACCGCCTCTTTTAAGCACCCGCGCGATCTCGTTGCCTACAAGACGTGTATCGCTCACCCACTGAAGCGCCATAGACGAAAACACCGTTGAGAACGCACTATCAACAAACGGTAAATCAACGGCACTCCCCTGAACAAAAATGGGGTCAGAGTACATTTTTCGAGCCTGCGCCAACATGCCTTTGGCGATGTCTACGCCGGTTGCCGTTGCACCTTTTTTCACCAACGCCTGTGTATGAATACCCGTCCCACAGCCTATATCGAGGGCCTCGCCCTGCAAGGCCTTTGGCAAGTTTGCCAACGCCTGCTCGGCAATAACACGCTGAATAGATGCAATACTGTTGTACTTGGCTGCTGCTTTTGAGAAGCGATGTGCAACATTCTGCTCATTAATTGCGGGAGTAGTACTAGCCTCTTCGGCTTTGAAAGTGCCTTTAGCGTTAACAGAACCCTCAGCTTGAACTGCAACGCCAGCGTCGGAAGTCCTGTCAGCTACAAAAGCGCCTTCATTATTTAAATGTACTCCTGCTGTAGTACTTAATGCTTTACTTTCAGGTGCTTTGAATGGCTCTGCCAACACAGGCGATTTTTCAGCGGGAATTGCTGGCATCATTACATCTCGCTCTTGTTGACGGAATCTGGGTCGCTTACGGCACTCACTGCGCTTTCCTCTGTTCTCTTTGCAGCTAGCCCACTTAACGCCAGACTATTCAGTGAAAGTTCAAAGGCATCAAGCAATACATTAATATCTTGGGTCGTGTGATTGGCCGTTAAGGTAATCCGCAGTCTGTCTTGGTTTTTCGGTACGGTAGGCTGCCTGATAGCCGTCGCCCAAATACCCCGTTGTTTTAACCCTTCACTTAGCGCAACTGCGCGTTGTGAGCTGCCTACCATGATTGGCTGAATTGCGCTTTGCGACGAGCCCAAAGCAATTTCACTTGATGAGGCGTTTTTCGCGCCTACTTTAAGTGTCTGTCCAAAACGTTTGTGGAACGATTCTCTGAAGTAGGCAATATTATTATTTAGCGTCTGGCGACGAGCGGTATCGCTGGCAATATGAGTGAGTGAATATAAGGTTGCCACAGCTTGTGCTGGCGGCATTGCAGTGGAATACACATAGTGCTTGGAAAAGTTTACCAGATAATCAATCAAGGTTTGGCTTCCCGCAATAAATGCACCAGCCGTACCCACCGCTTTACCGAATGTTCCCATAACGACAGGAACCTGTTGTTGGCTTAAGTTAAGTGCTTCCACAGTACCAAAACCGTTATCGCCCAATACACCCATACCGTGTGCATCATCTAGCATAAACCACGCGTTATATTTAGCGGCGATTTCAGCCATGTCTTTGCAAGGCGCAACGTCACCGTCCATGCTAAACACACCTTCGCTAGCGATAAGAATATCTTGCTGAGTTGATAAGATATTGGCACTCGCAGCAGAATCAGCCCCTTCGTTCTTACTCTCAATGGGGCCTGGTTTATGGCAAACTGTCGATAGCACACTCTCTAAATGACTAAGATCATTATGCTTAAAACGGCGAAGCTTAGCCCTTTCAGATACACACTGCGCCCCTTCTAAAAACGACGCATGCATTAGCTTATCAGCAACGATATGCCCATTTATTACGGCCTTAGGTGAAGGTGAGAGGTGTGGAAAAAGTGCCATACACAAAGCTTGGTTTGCTGCAAATCCAGAGTTGAACAACAACGCCGCTTCCCGCTTCAAACCATCGGCAATATAAGCTTCGAGCGCTAAATGGGCCTGCGTGTGCCCCGTAACTAGAGGCGAGGCACCGCTTCCGCCGCCAAACTGCGCCAAACCCTCAACCCAACTTTGCAATACGCCTTCGTGCTGGCGCATGCCCAAGTAGTCGTTGCTGGAAAAATTCAGATAGTGCTCATTGTTAATACAAATGATGCTGTCTTTTTCGTATTGCTGGCAATGGCGCTGGCGCAGCAAGCCTTGTTGGGCCCGCGCGCTCAGTGAATCTTCTAACCAATTAAAGGCCATTAAGCCTCCGTAGCGTGTTGTTGCTTTGCCGCTACCTTAGGCTTGGTTGCATCAATAAACAAGTCGTTACTGCCTTCGGCCTGCTCTTGTTGTTGAGCAATTTCTTCCTCAAGTACTTGCTGGTGCGCTTCATCAGAGTAATCGCGGGTGCGCTCTGTGTTGATACCAAGTTTTTTAAACAACATTACATCTTCATGGGTGTCGGGGTTAGAGGTGGTTAACAGCTTACAACCATAGAAAATCGAGTTTGCCCCCGCCATAAAACACATTGCCTGCATTTGCTCATTCATCGCCTCGCGCCCTGCTGATAATCGAACATGGGACTTAGGCATCATTATGCGGGCAACCGCAATCGTGCGAATAAACTCAAAATAATCGAGGTCTTCAACGCTGTCTAACGGTGTCCCTTTTACCTTCACCAGCATATTAATGGGTACGCTTTGTGGCTGCTCGGGAAGGTTTCCTAGCTGTACTAACATACTGGCGCGATCGCTGACCGTTTCCCCCATACCCACAATGCCCCCTGAACATACATTCATGCCAGCGGCGCGCACGTTTTCTAAGGTATTTAAGCGGTCTTCGTAGGTGCGGGTTGTGATAATGTCGCCATAGTATTCAGGCGAGGTATCAAGGTTATGATTATAATAATCAAGCCCTGCCTGCTTTAGTGCCACGGCTTGATCTCGGGTTAACATACCTAGCGTCATACAGGTTTCTAGGCCTAAGCTTTTCACCTCTTCCACCATTTTTAAAATATAAGGCATGTCTCTATCGCGAGGGTTTCGCCACGCCGCGCCCATGCAAAAGCGGGTTGAGCCAACTTGCTTTGCTTCTTTTGCGCGCTGAATAACTTTTTCAATTTCCAGCAAGCGCTCTTTTTCAAGGCCCGTATCGTACCGCGCACTTTGCGGGCAATATTTACAGTCTTCTGGGCATGCGCCTGTCTTAATCGATAAAAGCGTGCTTACCTGAACTTCATTCGGGTTAAAATGTTGTCTATGTACCACTTGGGCATTAAACAGCAAGTCATTAAATGGCATAGCAAACAAAGCCTCTACTTCGGCTTTGGTCCAATCGTTTCGAATAGTTGTCGTTTGCGCTGTAGGCGCATAAGCCAGTGTCATTGACTGTCCTTTACTAATGATTATTGCTGGCTTAGTCTATGCCCCAATATCGAGTTGTCAACTCTGACCAACTGTAAACCTTTACCAATGGTTATTTTGTGAACAATATAGAATTTGATAAACAACACATTTGGCACCCTTACACCAGTGCAGTTAACCCCCTTCCCTGCTATGAAGTGGTTGGTGCAGAAGGCGTTGAACTTACTTTAGCGAGCTCTGAAGTACTGATTGACGGCATGTCTAGCTGGTGGGCGGCTATTCACGGTTACAATCACCCCGTATTAAACGACGCGGCGCATAAACAAATAGAGGCATTTTCTCACGTTATGTTCGGCGGCATTACCCACCAGCCGGCGGTAGATCTCTGTAAAACCTTACTTAACATGGTGCCAGCTGGCCTAGAGCGCGTGTTCTTAGCCGACTCGGGCTCAGTGTCGGTAGAAGTTGCCATTAAAATGGCTATTCAGTATTGGGCATGCCAAGGGCGACCTGAAAAATCGCGCATTGTATCGCCGCGCAATGGCTATCACGGCGATACCTTTGCCGCCATGAGCGTTTGCGACCCCGTGAATGGCATGCACAGCTTGTTTGAAGGCGTGCTGAATAAACAAATATTTGCGCCTGCCCCACAAACGCGTTTCGGGCAAACCTTTAGCGAAGATGACATTTTGCCTTTAGAGGATATTTTTGAAAAGCATCATCACACCATGGCAGCCTTGATACTAGAACCTGTTGTGCAAGGTGCAGGCGGCATGCGTATTTACCACCCTGAGTATTTAAAGCGCTGTAGGCAGCTTTGCGATACGTATGATGTACTGTTAATTTGTGATGAAATTGCTACCGGCTTCGGCCGTACCGGCAAGCTCTTCGCTTGTGAGCATGCCGGTATCTCGCCGGATATTTTGTGTTTAGGTAAAGCAATTACCGGCGGGTATATGACGTTAGCCGCGACCTTGTGCACAGAAGATGTTGCGTTAGGCGTTTGCCAAGGCGAGCCTGGCGTATTTATGCACGGTCCTACATATATGGGTAACCCACTAGCCTGTGCAGTAGCCAATGCTAGTCTTTCACTTATTAATGAAAACCATTGGCAGCAACAAATTCCCGCTATTGAGAAACAATTACAAACCGAGTTGGAAAAATGTGCAGACTTGCCGCGAGTTGCTGATGTAAGAGTATTGGGTGCCATTGGCGTTGTTGAAACGGTAAATCCCGTTAACGTTGCCGAAATTCAACGTCACTTCGTGAAGCAGGGTGTTTGGATTAGGCCGTTTGGTAAATTGGTATACATTATGCCTCCCTATGTTATATCCGCGGAGCAGTTAAGCAAGTTAACGCATGCTATCTACACTGCCTTGAAATAGTGAAACAGTTTGCTAGGCTAGGCACGTGCTTATCGTAGCTAAGAGGCGGCTCTGGTAGCACTTGTTTTTATATTAGGCGAAACGAGTGGGTTAATTTAGATAACATAGCGAGTTTTTAATGGTAGTACGTGTTCTTGATAAGGTAGTTTTTGCAGTTTTATTTATTATTACGCTGCAAGTGCCCATATTAGCAGACCACTACCGCCAGTACTTAAACGGTTATTACGACGCATTGAGAGACGAAGTTGCAAGCTCTTCTGAGCTTGCAAAGCAGCATGGCTTCTCTTCAGTAGAAGCTATGCTTGATAGCCTTCAGAAAAACAGCGAACCCGTAGTGCGTGAAAACGCCTCAATGAAAGCCTCGCGCTTTGCGCAAATCACCACCCTTGAACAGGGCATGAGAAAGTTAGAACACGGTCACTACTTTGAACAGCTTGTGTTTATGGCCTCGCCTTCTCAGTATGGCACTCTTAACCGCGTTTTAGATAACTTTAGACCCTCGGTACCGTTAACCCCTTCATCTATTGTGTTTAGCTTGGTCACTGCTATTTTTTTAAATTTATTGATTTGGACACCGCACTTTTGCTATTGCCAAGTTAAGAAAGTTAAAAACAAGCCAAAACGTTACGCTTATAAATAAGCCTATAACACTTACTCTAGATACGTTTAACTATCTCCCCCCAAGCGCTTAAAAACCTGCGTTCTAGTATCACTTTTTTACCTACTGGCTTGATATCGCACCTTTACTTTATATAAGCCAATGAGTGAGCGTTGCTACAACTCTGCGCTTGCGGCCTTCCCTCTTTTTTAAAGTCCAATTTCAACGTCACAGCTAACTTCTTATACCCTACGAATAAGCGAAATACCTAAGAGTTGGCACTGTTGCTGCAACACTAAACACAAGAGAAAGATTTGTAAGTGGTTAAGTTTAATTTCTTATATAGCGAATTACTAATTACTTAAACTATAACAGATACTTACAGAAAAACTGTTATTTAGGAGAAGTTATCATGCCAACAGATGCTCAATTATTAATCGGGAAAGTGTTGCAAATAAAAGACAAAATTACCGCAAAACGCCACTGTATACCGAGTGACCTGAAAGCTGAATGGAATGAACTAGACGCACAGACAGCCTGTTTTGAAAGCGAGGCACTGTATCAAAGCGCAATTAAAGGAAAGGAAATGAATAAGCGCATTGATTATTCAGGCTCTGTAAAAGAATTGTCGCAGCTGGTCACTAAGCTAAAGACGCTTAACAAAAAAGTCAATGTCACACAAATTCAACACTAAGGCTAGCTAGTGACAACCACCTAGCAGCCTTACTGGAAACAAATTATTTTTTATTATTAAGGAGTACTAATGTTCTTACTTTACGCGTGCCATAGCTGGAAAGCCTTAGAAAATCTTCGCGAGCAACCGGAATGTGCTGATACTCAATTGGCTGGCCCTCACTTGCATCAGGGTCGTGCAGATAATAGCAGTGCACATCACAACTCGTGATCGCGACCCAGTGAGGGACCTTCTTTTTATCAAATGCATAGGTACTGATTAAACACAACACTGCGCCGCCAGCTTGCAGTGCTTGGTCAACAATATCTGTATGCCAGTCTGATATCTCAACAGGGATACCCTTTTCCTGCGCTTGCGTTAGGAATTGAGACTCCACTTTTTCGACAATGGCTTTTTTATTTGTATCGCGAACACCGTCAACGAATAACGGTATATTTTGATTAATGATTACTTGAGCAGTGAACCCCTCGCTAACAGCGGCTAACGCCAAACCAATGGGGTGGCAACCGCCATGACCTGCCATCATAAAAATGGTAGTCGCAGTGCGCCACAGCGACAGTTCTTTCTCCTGCGTCATGTTGAAGCGATTATCTAACGCACACATTGCCATCATTAGCGCCGACGGGCCGCAAGTAAAATCAGTGGTTTGCTGATACCAAGGGTAAATATCCGTTTGTGTTGATTTACTCGACGCCAATAGTTTTTGCATACGTATCGCATCGCTGTGATCTTGGTAGTAATCGGTATACATGCCGAACTGGCTAAACCCTAATTTGTTATAAAGAGCAATAGCGCCAGTATTACTCACTGCCACTTCCAGACGCATAAATCGCTTTCCCCGCTGTAGCGCCCGCTCCCCCAAGCCATTTATTAACTTTTCAGCAATGCCCAATCCTCTTGCTTGTGGAAGCACTGCTACAGAGTACAAACGCGTAAGCTGTGTTCCTCTGCGTAGCAGCAATAACCCGTACCCTAAGATGCTGGAAGTAGACAAACTGCTTCCCCGTTCACCTTCGTTTCGCTTATTATTGGCCTTTTCTTCAGTTGACCGCTGCGCCACGATAAGCTCAGCATGCGGTGCATTAATATAAAATTTAAAGCGACTTTTGCTTAACCTATCGGTCGTGAAGCACGTTTTCTCAATATATTGTAAGCAGTCGATATCCTGTACCGTGGCTATTCGCAGCGTTATGTCGGCCTGCAAATCCGGCAAGTTTGTATTTTCGTGCCCCGATATAAGCTCATTAGCTGATTGTGTTACCAACACTCCACCCTCACGACTAAACGCATTGTCCTTTTTCGTCTCATTCACCCGCTCAGCCGGTGTACTCATCGCCCTCTTTGCTCCAACCTGTTTGCAAATTCCTGCATAATAAGTTCATACAGCGCTTTGCCTAAATATTTATCTTCAACGCCTGCGTCAATGCTGGGGTTATCATTCACTTCAATAACGTAAACGGCATTACCTACCTGTTTTATGTCTACGCCATACAAGCCGTCACCTGCTGCTTTCGCTGCTTTTATCGCGGCTTGCAATACAGGTTTAGGCACTTCGAAAGTAGGCATAGTGGTAAAACCGCCAGAAGAAAATCTATCCCCGTGGTGGTTATAAATTTGCCAATGATTGCGTACCATAAAATACTGGCAGGCATAAATAGGCTTTCCACCCAACACGCCTATTCGCCAATCAAACTCTGTAAAAATGTATTCCTGAACCAAAACCAATGCAGACTCAGCCAACATTTGCTTAAGCCGTGTTTTTAACGCGTCTTTAGTTTCTGCCTTATGAACGCCTCGTGAAAACGAGCTTTCCGGTAGCTTTAATACCAAAGGCAAACCAAAGTCAGCAATGAGCTCGTCACATACGTCATCGTTGGCGCTTGCTACAAAGGTTGCTTTTGGTGCCGGTACCTTTTGGTACGCAAAGGCATCTTGTAAATACACTTTGTTACAGCAGCGCAAAATAGATTGCGTGTCATCCATTACTACAATGCCTTCGCGTTCAGCGGCCCGCGCTAGACGATATGTGTGATGATCAATCGCTGTCGTTTCGCGGATAAAAAGTGCATCGTAGTGGCCTAACTCTTCTTGCGATAACCGACTTACCACATCAGCGTGAAACCCTGCTTTTTCAGCGGCTTTTACGAAGTTTTTTATGGCACGTTCATCACTAGGAGGTGTGGTTTCTTCAGGGTTGACAAGAATGGCCATGTCCCAACGGGTTCGTTTACTTGTTTTACCCGTTCTCCACTGAATTTGGGTGTGCGCTTTTAATTGCGTAATAAAACGGGTCTGTTGCGTTATGCTTAAGTCTTTAAACGCTTTAGCTTGGACGCTAGCAAAACCTTCAATTTGCACTTTCCCCGTCGCTTTAGGCGATACTTTGATATCAGTAACCGTCGGAGTTAAAACCAAAGCTGGGTACGGATACTTTTCAAACGCTTGACGAGCTAAACGTTTAAAACGCTGATCCTCCACTTCACCAAATAGTACAAACAAGGGGTCGTGGGTAATTTCAGCCGCATCTTGCTGTACCGACAGTGAAAAAACGATCCTATCAATGCTGTTCTCTTCGGCCATGCGCAAATCGTTAATGGTATTTACCGACGGCAGCACAGAGTGATTACGAGCCTGTGCTAAAAGTGAGCAGTAGTAGCCCTCGCTTAAATAGCGAGTGGTGTCGCAAATATTGATGACACGGATTTTCGGTTCGTTTAGCTTTGGAAACTCAGCAAGGTAATCTTGGAAAGTCAGCACGGTTAAAGCGGTGTTACCAAAAGGCGTAACATCATCGGTAACAATCAATGTATTGTGCATTTATATCGCTTCTAAATAGAGTAGGGTTAGTTACAATTAGATGTGTGTTTGTTCAATTAACATACACCGTTTACGTGGCGCTGAGTTTACGCTTAACTTCTGTTTTGCATAGCATATTCAGCACGGCTTTTTTTCGTCGTTAAGACAACAAAAATTGATGTACAATTAAATCTATTGATAAGGCTTTTGTTTATTAATTTTGCCTATACATAAAGGTAGGCAAGAAGACACAAATGGTTTGAGGAGTACGTATGTTATTAGCCAGCCTGGCTATTTTGATCGGATTACCGGTTCTACTTTGGAGTGCAGGAAAATTTGTAGGTGGTGCCGCATCTGTTGCTAACCATTTCGGCGTTTCTCCCCTTTTAATCGGTATGCTCATTATTGGTTTTGGTACGTCTGCCCCTGAAATCATTGTTTCAATTTTTGCTGCCATTCAAGGTAATTCAGGTATTGCCTTAGGTAATGCCTATGGTTCGAATATTGCCAATATTCTCCTAATACTCGGCTTAACTGCCGTTATAAGTCCTATTGCGGTGAAATCAGAGATTATTAAAAAAGAACTGCCCGTATTGTTAGGCATTACGTTTTTCGCCGTATGGCAAGTGTGGGATTTACAGGTTTCTAAAGATGATGCATTTTCTCTTTTAGGCCTGTTCGTTTTGTTGCTGTCGTGGAGCATTTACCACGGCATGAAGGGTGGTAAAGATGCGCTCGCCGACGAGTACGATGAAGAAATTAACAGCAATGAAGGTACGGTCAAGACACACGTAATGTGGTTAATAGCAGGCTTACTTTTGCTTGTGGCCAGTTCT
Organism: Alteromonas sp. G5_S2_22_S1; assembly: GCF_054968525.1. NCBI lineage: Bacteria > Pseudomonadati > Pseudomonadota > Gammaproteobacteria > Alteromonadales > Alteromonadaceae > Alteromonas > Alteromonas sp. G5_S2_22_S1. Next base: position 24,291 of record NZ_JBQKUJ010000003.1, read on the forward strand.
CGTATGCTGGTATGGGGTGCAGTTGAAGTCGCCACCTTTTTCGGCGTAAGTGACACCATTATCGGGCTTACCGTTATTGCTATCGGTACCTCGCTACCAGAACTAGCGTCTTCCCTCATGGCAGTTAAAAAAGGCGAACACGATTTAGCCATCGGTAATGTTATTGGCTCTAATATGTTTAATACTCTTACCGTTGTAGGTATTGCAGGTACTATTCAGCCTATGACAGTGAGCGCGGAATTTCTTTATCGCGACGCTATGGTGATGTTTGCATCAACGGTGGCGCTGTTTATTTTCTGTATCGGAATTAAACGTCAAGGCCGCTTGAATCGCTTTGAAGGGGGCGCATTTGTGCTCGCTTATGTTGCCTATACCTACTGGCTAGTGCAGGCCGCGTTCATTTAGGCGTATTCGTTTTATCAAAGACACGTATTAGCCCAGTATTTAAGAAATGCCTGTCGAGGCTTGCCTTACCCGCCAAGCCTCGATTATCAAACTCACACACCACGCATGCTTTACACAGTTTGAAGCTATAGCCCTAATGTTGTGGCCAAGGTAATTAAACTTATCGCGGCAATGGCAAACAAGATAATGAGATTAGCGCCAAAGCTATCAGTGCGTCGGCGGTTTCTTCTTGCGCGCATGACAATACTGATTAAGCTAACTATTAAGCATACCTGCAACATAATGGTCATGGCCGACAAATGGCTTTGAGACCAAGATGCATCCCCCTCAATTCCCCAGTACTGCTGAACGCCACTAATAAAGTCTGGCCTCGCGTAATGAAACAGTATTAGCACCACAACCATGCCAACCCAACCAAAGATATTAAGGCCCAGCATGACCTTGTAGAAAGGCGTTTTAGAACGCGGCGTAGAACGACGCTCTGCTAGTTGCTCGTAAGTCATAGCGCGCCCCTCGACATTGCTACTGTCAGAGGAAGGCGAAGCGCGTTGCGCAGTGCTCTGAGTTTGCTGCTGGCTGTCCACTGACGTGCCCAAATCATTTTTATTTCCCATTTGTCACTCTGTTCTCTGGCATCCCGCATAAGGTTGGGTATACTAGCGTGCTATTGGATTGTATTTTATTGTTTATTATTACATCGCCATAGCAGGTAGCGATCGGTAAATCCTTTCATTCACATAGCTGGCGACATGTAATTCGCTTGAAGCGTTTTTTATAAACTTCAACAAGCGGCTTACCGATTGTAAATACTTATCGGCATAACAATCCAAAACATTGACCATAAAGCAAATTCAAGTGCACATTTTCAATCATAGTTTAATGCACTGTGTGGTCGAACTCGATGTTAAACGAGCGACAACATAAGATCAGTAAGACGGAGAAATTAACATGACGCATGCGCCCGTAGTTGACGTACTTAAAGGTAAGTACGCCGTAGGCGAATCGGTAACCGTAAAGGGTTGGGTAAGAACACGCCGCGACTCTAAAGCGGGGTTATCATTTATTGCACTACACGATGGTAGTTGCTTCGATCCTGTACAAGTTATTGCACTAAATTCTCTGTCAAATTATGCCGATATCCAGCGCCTAACTGCAGGTTGTTCATTATCGGTAACCGGTACAGTAAAAGAATCGCAAGGCCAAGGGCAAGCACTAGAAATTGATGCTACCGAGGTAGACATCGTCGGTTTGGTGGAAAATCCAGACACCTATCCAATGGCAGCAAAGCGCCACAGTATTGAATACCTTCGTGAATACGCACATTTGCGCCCTCGCACTAATGTTATCGGTGCGGTTACACGAGTGCGTAACTGTTTATCACAGGCCATTCACCGCTTTTTCCATGAAAAAGGCTACTACTGGATCTCTACCCCAATTCTAACGGCTAGCGATACAGAAGGCGCGGGTGAAATGTTCCGCGTATCAACACTTGATATGATGAACCTTCCGCTAGACGACAAAGGCAACGTTGATTACTCAGAAGATTTCTTCGGTAAAGAAACTTACCTAACAGTATCAGGTCAGCTTAATGTTGAAACATACTGTACGGCTATGTCTAAGGTTTATACCTTTGGGCCAACGTTCCGCGCTGAAAACTCAAATACGTCTCGCCACCTTGCAGAATTCTGGATGATCGAGCCTGAAGTGGCTTTTGCTGAATTGAAAGATGTCGCGCAGCTTGCTGAAGACATGTTGAAGTATGTGTGTAAAGCGGTGCTAGAAGAGTTACCTGATGATATGGCATTCTTCGCCCAGCGCATCAAGAAAGATGCGGTTGAGCGTTTAGAAAAGCTCGTTAGCTCTGACTTTGTTCGCATGGATTACACTGACGCTATTGAAATTCTTCAAAATTGCGGCAAAAAGTTCGAGTTCCCTGTTGAATGGGGTATTGATTTATCTTCTGAACATGAGCGTTACCTTGCCGAAGAGCATGTTGGCGCACCAATCATCATGCAGAACTATCCGAAGGATATTAAAGCCTTCTACATGCGCATTAACGACGACGGCAAAACCGTTGCAGCAATGGACGTGCTAGCGCCAGGTATCGGCGAAATTATCGGTGGTTCACAGCGTGAAGAACGTTTAGATGTATTCGACGCTCGTCTTGATGAAATGGGACTATCGAAAGAAGACTACGCATGGTATCGCGACCTACGCCGCTACGGCACTGTGCCTCACTCAGGTTTCGGTCTAGGTTTCGAACGTCTTGTTGCATACGTAACCGGCATGCAAAACGTACGTGACGTGATCCCATTCCCACGTACACCAGGTAACGCTAGCTTCTAAGCAGTGTTGCTGTACTAATGAAATGAAAGCTCGCTACAGTCTACTGTCGCGAGCTTTTTTATTTCTCTATCGCTTATGTGCTTTAATTCAGAAACTCATACGGTATATAACCAAAGTAAGTTAGCAAAGATGATGTTTGCATACGAGCTTCAAGACAAAGTAAAAGCACATAACAAGCAAGTAAAGGTGTTTGTGTGTTACCCCGGAGCGTCTAACACCACCCTTAAACGAGAAAGTGCTAGCTTCTTAACCCGTATATCGTGGACCTTTATGGTGAAAATTGGCTTAGCCCAGTCTGCTGAACAAGGCGCATACCCCGAAGTCATTTGTGCGACGGGAGAAAACCTTAAGCAGCTTGCCTACTATGGACCAACAGGACTGATGAACTTCGGCGGCCCAGTAGGAGAATGTAAGTTAGAGGACTTTGCTGTAGACAAAAAAGTACTAACAAAGCTTTGGGCCGTGTCAGAAGAAGCAACAGAATTTTCATGGCAGCTTTAAATACAACGGCGGCAGGCGTAAAAGCGTATTGGGTGGTGCACCTTAAATTATCAATATCCATTTGGAACTACGGAAGACGTATTGCTTAAACCAATCGCAGCGGAGCGGCACGGCTCAACCGAGTAAACAAAGCCCTCATCGTTATCTGATGTTTTTTCAATTTGCAAAATTTCATAGTCATTTAACTCAATCACACGCGTCCCCGCAGGGTGCGCGCAACGTGAACGTGAGTCTGCTTCATACTCATAGATAAAGCTGGCTAACGCCTGGCGTTGTGTGGCTTTGTAGCTGATACTTTTTTGCTTTGCGTTGGTTAAAATCGTTGTTAAATCTTTTTCTAACTCAGAAACCTCTTCCGTTTCCTTATTAGGTTGTTGTGCTTCGCCTTCATTAAGGTTAACTGTTTCGGCTTCTTCTATAGTTATTAACGCGTTGGCGCTGTCACTGCTAAATTCAGAAAGTAGCCCCACCTGCCCTGCCAATACGCCAAGTTGCAGCGACACGCCCAGTGTCCATACAAAGCGCGCTACGGCGGTGGATAATACATATCGGTAGTCCTGTTGATGCCACAGCCGCTGCACGCCGAAGGGCTTTAGCAGCAATAAGAAAAACAAGTAAGCAAAAATTAACAGCATCCCGCCAACGAGCGCCATCAACGTGGTAACAAAGAACCAACTGGGCACCATGAGTATAAGCGCGAAATTGTGGCTATAGGGTAAGGCGCTTGCAGAAACGCCAGTTATGCTGTTAACCAGGCCACTAGAAGAGGCAAGCGCAAAGTTCGCGATAATTGCATAGATGAACAAGATCACCGCTTTACCGGGTAAACTGTTCCATAGCGTCATAAACTTTGGCCAGACTTCGCTAATAATGCCTGCAAGGGCAAAACCAAACATAATCGCTTCAAACAGGCTACTTTCGATAGTCAAAAATAGTTGTAACACAAGCATGCTGGTTGCCAAAAAATAGCAACGCTGGGCGAACGTGATGCTCAGCCAAAAGCGCAAAAAACCAATACGTCTTTTCTGAAGTAAGCGCCTTGCGGGTTTCTTTATCTTTTCATACACACTGCGAATCTCGTTAGTTACTTGCATCATTTCATCGTCAATAATTATTGTTATCTTTCTAATATACGACTGGCTTTACTTCCCGACGTGCTCGCAATGCGCTATTCTGTTGATTCCAAAAAATCAACAGGTTATATCTATTGGCTGCTTTTTAGCAAACTAAAAGTAGCGCGCAAAACCTTATGGCTGAATCTAATACGTTATCTATAGTTTGTGAGCAATGCCATACCAAGGTGAACATACCTGCCCTAGCGCACAGGCAACGGGCTGTTTGCCCTGTATGTAACCATACGCTCATATCTCACCGCGACGGCGCCAGTGAAAAGCTATTGGCATTGTCATTCAGCGCATTAATTTTTTTACTTCTTTCACTGCCTTTTAATTTCCTTACCTTTAAAGCAAGTGGGCAAAAACATAGTATCGACTTACCTACTGGCATCACAGTACTGATTGAACACGACTACCTATCGCTTGCGATAATAACTAGCCTAGCTACGCTTTTATTGCCCGGCATGGTATTAGCTGGTTTAGTGCTTTTATGTTTAGCTCAATTGCAAGGACGCCGGCCTTTTTATCTTCCTAGATTGTTTACACTGGTAAAAGCGCTTCTACCATGGAGCATGGCCGAAATCTTTCTGGTAGGCACATTAGTCAGTCTCATTAAAATCACAGAGCTAGCCGATGTTTCTATTGGTCTGTCTTTTTATGCCTTTATTGGCTTTTCTGCATTCACCGCTTTATGTATATCCCAATTTGACCCCACGCGCTATGCAATGTGGTTAAGCCTAGGTGCGCCACCACAACCTAAACCCTTAAGCGAAGTACAGGCAAAAGTGAGCATACAGCGCACGTGGGCACTGCTTATCACGGCCTGTATCTTATATATCCCTGCTAACCTACTTCCCATAATGTATACTGAATTTTTTGGTCGAGAAACACCGAATACGATTATCGGTGGTGTTATCTCGCTGTGGGAGTCTGGCTCATACCCAGTAGCAATTATTATTCTCGTGGCTAGTGTTATTGTACCGGTGGCAAAAATCATAATTCTCGCTTGGCTAAACTTTTCTGTTCAAAGAGAAAAAACCACATCCAAGCAATTGCGTATACGTTACTACCGAATTACAGAGGCAATTGGGCGCTGGTCAATGATTGACGTTTTCGTCGTTGCCGTGCTTGTTTCACTAATTCAGATGGGTAACACCATGTCTATTTATCCAGGCCAAGCGGCACTTGCCTTTTGTGCCGTTGTATTTGTAACAATGATAGCCGCGATGACTTTTGATTCGAGGCTAATTTGGCAGCAGTGGAAGCAATTACCATGACCGCAAATGACCCCAATGTAAACGAAGCGAAGGTCAAACCAACTTCATCTATTTCCCGCATATGGATTATCCCCATCCTTGTAATCGTAATTGGTGGTTGGATGGTGTATTACCAGTGGAAAAATCAAGGCCCCCTTATCACCATTGAACTTCACTCCGCTGCGGGCATAGAGATCAATAAAACGCCGATCAAAGTGCGAGACTTGGATGTGGGGCAAGTTAAAAAAATTACCCTTAAGCCCGATTTAGACGGAGTACTTGTTACCGCCAGAATTGATGCCAGCGCAGCCCATTTGCTTAACGAAAATGCGAAATTTTGGGTCGTCGCTCCGCGAATTAGCTTCTCGGAAGTCTCAGGGCTTAATACGCTGTTATCGGGTAGCTATATTGCGATGTCAGCGAACGATAAGGGAAAGGAGCAACTGCACTTTACCGCCCTTGAGCGCCCGCCTGTAACACCGCCTGGGACACCCGGTCTACACGTTATGCTAAAAAGTGACGACGAGTTTGCCTATAAACCCGGCGACCCCATTATTTATAAAGGCTTTAAGGTAGGCGAATTTGAAGACGCGACCTTCAACGTTGAAGAGCGCGTGGTGTATTACGACGCATTTATTGAAGCCCCTTATCACAAGCTCATTACTAACACGACGCGCTTTTGGGATGTCAGTGGCGTTAAACTGCTGCTTGAGTCTAACGGTGTCAGTGTTGAAACAGGCAGCTTAGAAACCTTATTAGCCAATGGCATTACCTTTGGCATTCCCGAAGGCGTCCCGAAAGGCGAGCAAGTGCTCGATAATGCGTTTTTTACTATTTATGGCGACAGCACTTCAGCGTCTGACGCACGATATAAAGTGGCGGCGGAATACTTACTGCTAATTGACGAAAGTGTTCGCGGCCTTACGGTTGGCGCGCCTGTAGAGTATAGAGGAATTGAGATTGGTAATGTAACGGCAATTAATTCCTTTCCCGCCGTTGAAGGAAATATTCTTGAGCGCGACTACCCTATTCCTGTCCTTATTAACATCTACCCGGGTAAAGCGCGACAACCGGATACGGATGAAGGGCTAAGCGCAATAAAACAAGCCATAAGAAATTGGCTTCACCGAGATCTTAGGGCCTCGTTACGCATGGGTAATATTCTAACTGGTGGTTTGTATGTTGATTTACAACACGTACCCGACGCCGACGGCAGTGGCAAAATTGAAGTCATTAATGGTTATGAAGTTATTCCAACCGTAAGTAATGAGTTTACCCAGCTAACGCAAAAAGCCGACGCCATTCTAGATAAAATAAACCAGCTACCACTTAAAGAAATGGTAGAGAACGTGCAACTAGCCGTTGATGACATGCGCCTTGCGGCTGAATCGGTAGAAACGGCAAGTGACGATTTTGACGTGCTGATTGGTGACATTGACGCTAAAGCATTAAATAGCAACCTTAATCAGGTATTGGTAAGCCTTGATGGTTTACTCAAAAATTACAGCGAAGGTGGCTTTAATCAGTCAGAAATAAAAGAGACCGTAGATGCACTGCAAGAAACCATGCGCAACATGCAGCCGTTACTCTTGAAATTAAATCAGTCGCCTAATAGTTTAATTTTTTCACAGGGCAGCGAGTCAGAAATTCAACCCAAAGCTAAGAATTAAACGCCAGGTACTGCCCGCCAACCTAAATATTACTTGTTTAGGTTGGCGTGAATAATGAATAGCTTTTTTCTACTAATTGAGTATATACGCTATATTTTAGTTTTGAGAAAATCCCACCACGCTGCGAAGTATTATTATTGGAACATCCACGAACAGGGATGAAAGGATCGAATGTTATGATGATGCAGTTTAAGGCTACTTCTTCTTTTACAAAACGTAAAACCATCTACATCAGCACCTTAGCTTTCTTATTTTGTTTTTTATCCGCGTGTAGCAGCGCACCAACGGGGTTAACGTACTACCTTCTTCACGCAACTGGTGATGTGTCGTATATACAGGGGGATGCTAAACAGACTATCGTTTTAGACAAGATAACCCTCCCCGAATATTTGAAGCACAGAGGGTTGGTATACCAAACTAGTGACACTAACCTCCACATATCTACCAGCCACTTATGGGCGGAGCCTGTCGACGAAGGCTTGACCAAGTCGCTAACAGGTGCACTGGCAGTAAAACGTGTTTCGCTTGTTCGCCCCGATCATTACGCCAGCGAAGAGTCTGTTCATATGACGCTGCACATAGACGACTTTGTTAGCACCTATGAAGGTGAAGTTGTATTTTCGGGGCAGTTTGTCATAACGAGCGCATCAGGTGAAAATGCGCCACATTCGTTCGTGTTTACCTCCCCTTTAGCTAACGACGGCTTTTCTTCAAGCGTTAAAGCAATGCGAGATGCTATTGAAAAGCTCGCTGTTGATATATCAAAAGCAGCTGTCTCCGCCGGTTAATTATGCTTGGGCCGATAAAGCAATACGTATTAAGTGGCGTAAACCGCCGCTACAAAGATGAAACCAACCGCCGCATTATGGTTGTTAACCTGTTTGCAGCGGTGGGGATGTCTATTACGTTTTTGCTTGGCTCTCGTGCTTTTATTGACGGCGAGTACTTCCTATCGACTATTCTTTTTAGCGCCAGTGTAATATTTGCTCTTTCGCAGCGTTTACAGGTGCGCGTTGCTACTGCAAAGGCGCGCACCTGGTCTATTACGCTATTAATTTTTTGCCTGATGGCTCTCACGCTTCTACTAGTGATAACTGGGGGCAAAGATAATACGGGCCCGCTTTGGATATACCTTGTCCCCCCTGTCACTATGTTTTTTGCCGGTTTTATTCGAGGGTTGCTCGCGCTTGTCGCCTATACTATCGCGTGCACAATCGTGCTATTTGGGTTCAACGAGGCCGATTTTGTGGCCAGCTATAGCTATGCGTTTAAAACGCGCCTACTCTATTCATTTGCTACAGTTACGTTCCTGTCAGCGTTTTACGAATACAGCAGACAAAAAAGTTACGACACCGCGCTTTACTTAAGTGAGCAGTTTGAACGCCAAGCCAAACACGACCACCTTACTCAACTTTTAAATCGCCGTGGAGCACAGCAGTGTCTTGAACGCGAATATGCCAGAATGCAACGTAATAAGCGTCATTTTTCTATAGCCATTGCTGATATAGACAGATTTAAGAGTATTAATGACTCCCTCGGACACGAGCAAGGTGATGAGGTATTAAGGCAAATATCTAACATTTTCAAAACCCGCTCGCGGGGTCAAGACGTCTTGGCCCGCTGGGGCGGTGAAGAGTTTATGTTCATCTTTAACGATACGGATGAAGCTGGCGCGGTAAAAGCATTAGAACAAATAAGAGCGACCTTAAATAACGCCCCTCTTAATATCAATGGCAATGAAATCTATATTACAAGCAGCTTTGGTGTGTGTGAAGTAACACCGGACATTGATACATCAAGCGCTATCCGCCTCGCCGACAAAGCGTTATATCACGCGAAAGAGCACGGCCGAAACCTTGTTTGCGCCGCCTCTACACTTCCTTGTAGCTAAATCTTTATTAGTTATCAACACGATTAATTTTAACTCTACAAGAAAATGTAATTTACACAAAATTGACTCACGTTTGGTTACATTTGCGCTGTATTACTGAAACACTTTAGCGCTACACTATAAGCAGTTTTCGATATTAAGTAGATTTGGCTATGAAATGGATGAAGTTTGCACTACCTATTGGTGTTTTGATAGTAGGCTATATTGGGATGAAAGGAATCGAAGCCTCTGCCTCTGACTCAGTAATTACCGAAGATGTTGACACTCGCCCCACAGTAACTATTGAGGCGTTAGCCCCTGAAGATGTTCGGGTGCAGTTAACCTCTTACGGTGAAATCACGCCTTTAGAAACCACTAACCTCGCGGCGCAGGTATCAGGAGAAGTTCAACAGTGGAACACCAAATTTGTCAGCGGTGGTTTAGTGAGAAGGGGTGAAACACTTTTTGAAATAGAAGCCGATGCTTATGAAGCCGCGCTATTAATGGCCGAGGCAAACCTTGCCAGCGCTGAAGCGCAGCTTATTCAAGAGCAAGCACAGGCCGACGTTGCGGCGCGAGAAGCGAAAACCATGCCCAATGCTCGCGTCACTGACCTATACCTTCGTAAACCTCAAGTAATGAGTGCGAAAGCAGCGCTAAAGTCGGCACAAGCCCAGCTTAAAATAGCGAAACGGGATTTTGAAAACTGCAAAGTTAAAGCCCCTTATGACGCGTTAGTTGTTTCAAGGGGGATTAGTACCGGTGACTATGTTACTCAAGGTACGCCCGTTGCCGTAATTAATAACATTGAGTACGCAGAAGTAACCTTCCCCGTGGCTGGCTTTGACCGCGTCTTTCTTGCTGACAACACCATTGGCAGTGAAATCGCTATTGAAGTTGATGACATTCAAGGTGCTACGGTTAAAGGCACTATTCACAGAGATACAGGGGTTATAGACAACAATACGCGTATGAGCTATTTCGTCGCGCGAATTGAAGACCCTTATGCCATCAACTCATCTAAGCCAATTATAAAGTTTGGTTCTTACAGCACCATTGCGTTTGAAGGTAAAACGTTAAGTGACGTGTACCGCGTACCTCAAGAGCTAATTACCAATCGTCTTTTATGGACACTGGATGACGAAGATAGGTTAACGTCACAAAAAGTTACCGTGGTTCGTGAAGAAAATGGCGACTTTTTAATTCAGGGAGACTTTAACGCGAATAAGGTTGTGATGAGCCTTCCAGAGTACCCGCAAAACGGGATGCCCGTGAAGGTGATTGAGACCACTACCGACCTTGTGACAGCAAGCGCTAACTAAGGAGCTGTCATGAATAACCAAAACAACACGCAAAGTGGCATCATTGCTTGGTTTGCTCGAAATTCTGTAGCAGCGAACCTTCTCATGATCTTTATTATCATCATGGGTATAGCGAGCTACTTCACTATTCAGCGCCAGATGTTCCCCAACATCGAAATAAACTATATCACTATAGAAGCAACGTACCCGGGCGCCTCGCCACAAGAAATTGAAGAAAGTATTTTCATTAAAGTGGAGGAAGCGGTTAAAGATATTACTGAAATAAAGCGCACAGTCTCTCGTGCATTTAGAGGTGGCGGCGCTGTAACGTTAGAAATCGACACCAAAGCCGAGCTTACTGACGTGCTAGATAAGGTAAAGCTTCGCGTAGACAGCATTGCCACTTTCCCCGCTGGCATGGAGCCAGTAAACGTATCGCAAGTTGAGTTTCAACAGCAAGTTATTGAAATGCCCCTAGTGGGCGACTTACCGCTTTCCGAGTTAAAAGTTCTCGCAAAAGAAGTTGAAGATGAACTTTTACAGTTAGGCTCTATTTCCCTTGTTGAGGCTAATACGCCAGATGATGAGATTGCTGTTGAAGTTAAACCCGATACGCTTAGAAAGTACGGGCTAACGATTGGTGATATTACCCAAGCCATTAACAGCTACTCGGCGAATATCTCGGCGGGTCAATTAAGAACAAACTCGGGCATCGTCTCTGTTCGTGTAGAAAACCAATACTACAGCGGTGATGAGTTTAAGCAAATTCCAATTAAAATTGGTGCTGGCGGTGCAAAGGTTACGTTAGGCGATGTAGCCTACATCAATGATGGTTTTGAAGAGGGTGAGCGCTACTTCAAATACAATGGCATGAACGCTATTTACATCGCAGTGAAAGCCACAAAAACGCAAAATACCATTCCCGTTGCAGAGACGGTAAAAGCCTATATTGATCAGAAAAACGAAACCTTGCCTCAGGGTATAAGTTTACAGGTACTGGTCGATATGACCTACTACCTAAATGCGCGCCTAGACATGATGCTGTCAAACCTCATTCAGGGGTCAATTTTGGTGGCACTTATGCTAACTCTGTTTTTGCGATTCAGATTGGCAGTATGGGTAATGGTCGGCCTCCCAGTCTGCTTCCTAGGTGCAATGATGCTAATGCCCGTCTTCGGCGTCAGCATTAACATTCTATCGCTCTTTGCGTTCATTATGGTGCTGGGTATTGTAGTAGACGACGCTATCGTGATTGGCGAAAGTGCTTATACTGAAATTGAAAGCAAAGGCGGTGGTGTGGATAACGTTGTTCGCGGTGCTAAGCGCGTAGCGACCCCTGCTACATTTGGGGTATTAACCACCATTGCTGTATTCGCCCCATTTACGTTAAGCAGCGGGCCAGAAGGTGCTTTTTTCTATAACATCGCAGTGGTAGTTATCTTGTGCTTGGTATTTAGTTTAATTGAGTCGAAGCTTATCCTGCCCGCTCACCTCGCTCACACTAAATTTTCTCCGGTAAAGCAAGACAGCTGGCGTGCTCGCTTTAATAAACGCTTCTTTGCATTTGTAAACGGCCCTTATAAACGCACCGTTACCAAAGCTATTGAGTGGCGCTGGGCAGTGCTGATGATGTTTGTAGCAATGTTTATGCTAAGCCTCGGGCTTATAGGCGCAAACTATGTACGTATGGTGCCAAATCCCAAAGTGCCTCACGACTTCCCCAGCGTAAAAATAGAGATGAATGAAAACGTTTCAGACATGACTACCATCAACGCACTTAAAATAGTTGAGCAGACCATTTTAGACGTAGAAGAACAAATTATTGATGAGTTTGGCCAAGGTATGATTCGAGACCGCCTTGCGTTTAATGAAGACAGAACCGAAGGGCGTATATTAACGCCGCTAGTTAATGAAGAAGACCGCCCTATTGACACCTTCGAACTAGCGCGTCGCTGGCGCGAAGCCATTCCTGAAATCACCGGCATGAAGTCTTTTACCGTGATTGACGATGTGAACGGCGATGGTGATGATGGTGAGTTTGGCTATCTACTTTTCGGCCCTGATATCGACACCCTTAACGCCGCAGGTCTTAAGTTTATTGAAATGCTTCAGCAGCAAGAAGGCCTGTTCGATGTAAGCTCTACTATCGACCCGCCAAGCAAAGAAGTGCAGATGACATTACTTCCGGTGGCTTACGACTTAGGCCTCACGCTTTCGAATATCGCATCTCAAGTGGGTGCAGGCTTCTACGGTGGCGAAGCACAGCGCGTCATCCGTAATGGCGAAGAAGTGAAAGTAATGGTGCGCTACCCTGAACTTACACGTGAGCGTTTTGCAGACTTAAAATACTCACTTATCACTACGCCAAGCGGACAAGAAGTTATGCTAGGTGACGTGGTAGCCCTAGAAGAAAAACCCGGCATTAGCTACATTCGCCGCGAAGGTGGCTACCGCAGCGTATACATTTGGGGCAACATTGATGAGGAAAAAGTTGAGCCGAATGAAGTGGTGACTGAAATTCAGGATAAACTTCTGCCTCAGCTTAAAGAGTTATTCCCATCGGTAATGACTGAGTTAGGTGGGGATATTGAAGAGCAGCAAGCCCAGCAAAACGAGCAAATTCTGTTTTTCTTAGCCGCGATGATCATGGTGTATATCCTACTCGCCGTGCCGCTCAAAAGTTATGGGCAGCCGTTAATTATTATGTCGGTGATCCCATTTAGCTTTACGGGAGCAGTGTTTGGCCACTTTGTACTAGGGCTAGACTTATCTATGATGTCGAACTTTGGCCTTATTGCTGCTGCGGGTGTTGTGATAAACGACTCGCTGGTAATGACTGATTTTGTAAATCAGCGCCGCGCTCAAGGGTACAGCATTAAAGAAGCGGTTACCGAAGCAGGTACTGCCCGCTTTAGAGCAATCACTCTCACCTCTATCACTACGTTTGTAGGCGTATTGCCAATAATGTTCGAAACCAGCTTACAGGCAGCATTCGTTGTACCCATGGCCGCGGCATTGGGCTTTGCCGTTCTGTATGCCACGTTGGTTACGCTAATTTTGGTGCCTTGCTTATACCTGATTCTGCTAGATTTACATGTTCCATATACGTTTATTAAAAGCAAAATTGTGCGCAAGAGGAAGTCTGATGGCAGCGACAATACTGTCTCCCCCCCTCCTCAGCCAAGTAGTTTAATTGACTAGCCTTTTTGGCTGATGATATAAACGAGTACTGTTACGTAAAAATGAGCCTTTGAAGGCTCATTTTTTTCATGTATTGAAAGGAAAATACAATGAGCAATTCCATTTCTATAAGACCTGCATCGCCCAACGACATATCGCAAATTCGCCAGTTTATTCTAGAACTCGCTATTTATGAAAAAGCCGAACACGAAGTAGAAGCCTCGGAAGAAGCGCTGCTAAAGACATTATTCGGTGAAGGTGCCACCGCTCACTGCGTTATTTGTGAAAACAATGATGCCCCTATTGGCTTCGCCGTTTATTTCTTTAACTACTCTACATGGCAAGGGCGAAACGGGCTTTATCTTGAAGACTTGTACGTATCGCCTACCTCTCGAGGCCTCGGCGCGGGAAAATTACTGCTTCAGCATTTGGCTAAAATAGCAGTGGAAAACGACTGCGGTCGATTTGAGTGGAGCGTTTTAGATTGGAACAAGCCTGCCATTGATTTCTATGAGTCGCTTGGCGCGAAACCCAAAAGTGAGTGGCTAGGCTATCGCATGGATGGACAGACACTTATTGACTTTGCCAAACAAGGTTAACATTGCCAATACAATAATTAACTTACTGACTTGCTGACTTGCTGACTTGCATAGCGTGAAGGACAATCAACAATTGCTGCACGTTTTTTAAGCTCGTTATCGATACTTATTACAATACCCTAAAATGAGAAAGCCATTCGCACACAGGAATGGCTTTCTATAAATATATCAATTGTTGGTGCTTTATTTAGAAAGAACCAATCAACGACAAGCGAGCATTAATTGGCGCACCAACCGTTGCCTGGTGCGTAGATTGCGCATTAGGGAAGTAGAGCGTATCGGTTAAGTTTTCCACGTTTAACTGAAGACGCGTCTTGTCGCTAAGCGTGTAATATGCTGATGCATCAACGCGAGTATAGCTAGGTAGTACAGGTGAGTCTTCGCCTGTTACAACAAAACTTTCGTCTTGATATGTTGCACCAATACCAAAGCCAAATACGTCATTGACTTCATAAGTTGTCCATACCGACATCGTATTTTCAGGAAGCTCTCGAAGCGCAACACCACTGGCATTTTCGCCATCAAGGTTGCTGTAGTTCGCAGTAATATGCCACTTGTCAGTGATATATCCCTGTAGTTGGATTTCAAAACCTGAAATATCTGAATCCACTTCTATAAAGCGTTCGACGTCGTTCGGGTCGTTGTCGAGTGACGTCTGTTCGTTTTCAAAGATAGCCGCGGTAAAGCTCATGCTGTCATTGAAGTCCCACTTGATACCAATTTCTTGGTTAGTGAACGTGTCTGGGTCAAGCGCATCTGCATCGCCATTAATATTTGCATACTGTTCGCCACTGCGCGGCAGGAATGACTCACTGTAGCTCGCATAAATTGAGATATTTTCTTGAGGCTTGTACACAATACCTGCACGTGGAGACACCTGTTCGTCTTTTCTACTCCGCGTCTCAAGTACGTCAGGGTCCGCGTTAAAGACCTCAATATCAAAACTGTCGAAACGCGCACCTACCACAAGATCAAGGTTCTTTGATAACGCAATTTCGTCTTGTACGTAGAATGAGTAAACATCTAGATCTACGCGCGTATCATCGTTTAAATCAGAAAAGTCTGCAGTTACTGTCACGCCATCAACATTTGTACCAGTTAATCCACGGAAACTTAACGGGCGTGAAATGTTAAATGTTTCTCTATCACCGCCAGTAGAGTCAAATACAGTGTTAAAGCGGTCTTGATTCGATTTAGTATTAATCACCTCACCGCCAAAAATAACCGTGTGCTCAATACTACCCGTTGTAAACTCACCGACTAAGTTCGAAGATAAAATTAGGTTCTCGCGTTGGGTATTATCTATGTAGCCATCCAACGTTACTTGGTTAGCATCAGCATTGTAGCCTGCTGCATAAAAGTTTGAGTAAACTTTGTCGTAGTCACCGTAAAACGCGTTAAAGTTACCTTTTAGGTTGTCAGAGAACGTATGTTCAACGTTAGCACGGAACACGTCTGCACCTAAGGTTTGATAATTGTTTTCAGGGTCACCAAATACAATGTCTTCAAACGCTTCAACTGGCTCTCCGTTGGCAGTCGGGACACCCCGGTCAATAAAACGCTCGTGATCGATGTATTCATAAGACAGGTCTACGATGGTGTCGTCGCTCACTTCAAAGCGTGCCGTTGGGTTGAAACCGTAGCGATCGCCATAGAAAAAGTCGCGATGGTTATCTAGACTCTCGTACATGGCGTTAATGCGAAGCGCTGACTTGTCGCCTGTATCAACGTTGGTATCTAACTGAAGATTATACGCACCAAACGTGTTTGCAGATACATTGTAGTTAACGAATTGCTCACCGGTTTTAGCCTTTTTAGATACGCGGTTTAAAATACCACCTGTACCGCCACGCCCGAATAATAGCGCATTTGGCCCGCGAAGAATTTCAACTTGTTCTATGTTGTAGAGCGCACGGTAATACTGCACATCGTCGCGGTTACCGTCTAAGTAGAAGTCGGCCGTTGAACGCACACCACGAAATACCACAGAATCGCGGTGACCTTCACCTTGAGAGGTATTAACACCTGGCGTGTAATCGATAATTTGACCAACGCTGGTAATACCACGAGCTGTAATTTCTTCAGCCGTCATTATCGACAAGCTTTGCGGCACATCTATGATTGGCGTTGGGCTTTTAATTGAATTTGACTGATTTACTGAAAGGTATTTACCTTCAACCGTTAGTCTCTCAATATCTTCCATATCAGCAGCAAACGCAGCAGGGCTCAAAACTATCGCAGTAGCAATACTCGTCAGTTTGAATTTCAAAATTGCTCTCCAAGTGTTCTCTAAAGTGTTGTGTGTTCTTTCTACAACTATATAAACCTTATTATTTACTGAGCATTTATCATCGCTTCTAATTGCGTCTGCAATTGCAAATAATAATAGTTGTCATTTGTGATGAGATGATATAGAAAATTTTCGAAGATGACGAGCCCTAGAACAGAAAAATTTAAAAACTCTTTATAAATTTTCTTAATTTAGACCGTGGAGCGGAGTGTAGGAGATTACAATTTAAACAAAAACGGTGCCTATATGTCTGTTTCACCGTTTTTGAAGTATATTCTGAAGTGAAAGTGACAATGAATAGCCAGTAAGTCTATTCACGCACCTGAAAAATAAAGAAATGAGCCTATTGAAGACATGTAATAACAGAACAAAACACGTAGAAGTCGGCAAATATTGAAAACAGCAAATCTACAATGTTACTTATGTGATAGAGGGTACGATAACGTATCTGGTGACAAGGGCCATTACATTAAATTAGTTACAGTCTCGCATAACGGCTAATAATTAAGTCAACAGTACATTTAGCAACGTTTCGCTTTTGCGAGATACTCAAGGAATCTTCTATTTTGAAAAGCTGGGGCCAAAAGCACTGGCCCTTCACTAGGCTGTCAATTTCATCAACAACACGGCTTAAGTCATCGAAATCAATCTTATTATCTGCTTTTGCTGCTTTTAACCAGCGATGCAATGCAGTCTCTTGCGCTTTTAATTGCGCCACTTCATCTTTAAGTTTTTCAGGTTCGTAGAAGAAATGCCCAATGGCAACCCGTGCAATATCAAGGTGCTCTTCGGTAACAGTAAACTCAATATCTTGAAAAATTAGCTCACACAGCTGTTCGGATAAATCACGGGCTGGGTCGTACACTACCGTTACGCTTAGCTTGGCGTCCTCAAATTGCTTAGTCACCAAATGCATTACCAAGTCTTCTTTCGTAGCAAAATGGTTGTATACCGTGCGCTTAGAAACGTTAGCCAATTCAGCTAGCTTATCCATACTGGTGCCGTTAACCCCGTATTCCTGAAACGCCTGAGTTGCAGCTTGGATAATAGCTTCGCGCTTTGCATCACTTCGCGTACGTGTGTTGCCCGTCATAACATTGTTCTCATATTAATATGCTTCCATTCTACACCGTACAGTTTACTTTTCAATGTAACCGCACTAAAATGCACTCACCAGTTTACTTTAAGTAAAATTCGTCTATTTCTGCCTTTGTGAAGTAACGAAGACTTAATGTACACACGTCTATACATTATTTACCCTGACATTGGATTACACGCACTTATGCCTATAATGCGATTTACTCACCTATTATTTTTAAGCATATTGTCGGTTTCTGCCCTTACGGCTTGTTCTTCTGAAGAGCCAGTAAAGGAGCAATCACAGACCTCTCCTCGCTATGTTAAGTTAGCCACGGTCAGTAATATTCCTGACTACGATGAATTTACCTTTCCCGCTGTGGTATCGGCGGTAAAAACCGTCGACCTGAGTTTTGAAGTATCAGGTAGGCTTATACAAACCGACCTTGTAACAGGCAGTGATATCAGTAAAGGAAAGCTGCTGGCGACAATCGACCGAAAGCCTTTTGAACGCCGTGTAGATGAGTCAAAGACGCGACTGGAACAAGCCAAACGTGAGCTCGACCGAATTGAAAAAATGTTCGCGCAAAAATTGGTGGCACAAAGTTCGTTAGACTCGGCAAAGACGTCCTATGAGCTTGCCGTTATCGACTTAAAAAATGCTGAGCAAGATTTAAGCTACACGCAACTTTACGCGCCTTTCGATGCAAAAGTATCGCAGCGTCTTGTTGAGAACAACAGCTTTGTGGCCGCAGGTACACCCATTGCTCGCCTACAAGACGTGTCAAAGATTTACTTCAATATCAATGTGCCTGAGCGCTTACTTACTGCAAATATTGGTCGTGGTATCAAGCAAGCCAGCGCAACGTTAGCCACTAACCGCAGTCAGTGGTATCCAGTGAATTACGTAGAGCACTCCACGCAACCCGACCCCGTTTCGCAAACCTATGAAGTGGTATTTGCTATGGAGCCTCGTGAAGAACTGCCGCTTACACCCGGCGCCCGTGCTGTGGTTAAAGTAAGCTTACAAGGTAGCTTATACCCTGAAGGCTTAGTTGTTCCGGTAAGGTCACTTGTGGGCAATGCCGATGCGGGTTTCTCGGTTTGGGTATACAACGAAGCGTCTAACTCGGTAACCAAACAAACGGTCGAAGTTAAGCACATTGAAGACGAACTAGCGATCATAGAAAGCAATGGCCAAAGCAACCTGACTCTAGGACAAAAAGTAGTCGCCGCCGGTGCCACACAAATGCGTGCAAATATGAAAGTGCTTCCTTATCAAGGAGAGAAGTAGTTTATGGATATCGCACGCTATTCAATAGACAAACCGGTTAACGTTTGGTTAATGGTCGTCATACTTTTATTAGGCGGCGTATTAGCCATGAGCAAGATTGGCCGCTTAGAAGACCCTGCCTTTACCATTAAACAAGTAAAGGTATACACCAATTACCCAGGGGCAAGTGCTGAGAAAGTAGAGCGTGAAGTAACTGAGCGCTTAGAGATTGCTATTCAACAAATGCCGCAGTTAAAGGAGGTGACTTCTGTCTCTTCTCCGGGATTGTCTGAAATTACGGTTGAAGTGAAAAGCACGTACGATAGTAACCTGCTGCCACAAATTTGGGATGAATTAAGAAAGCGCCTTCGAGACACCGCCAGTTCACTGCCCGCCGGTACACAAGACCCCATAGTGTTCGACGATTTTGGCGATGTATACGGCCTTTATTACGCGCTAAGTGCGCCGGATTTTGACACACGAGAACTTCGCGAGTTTGCCCGCATTATACGCCGTGACCTGCTTACTACAGAGGGCGTAGCTAAGGTTAATGTAACAGGCGTTCAAAAAGAGCAAATTGTGGCGTACATCAACCCCTACCAACTCGCTGGCCTAGGTATTTCTTTTCCTGATCTTGCCGCGCTTTTCGAGGATAACTTGCGCCCCTTTAACGGCGGTCGTATTAAAGTAGACGAAAAAAACGTACGGTTAATTGTAGAGCGCGCCCCTGACAGACTTGAGGAAATATCGAATTTATCAGTGGTTGTTCCGGGCACAAACCGTTCGCTGCGCGTTGCAGACATTGCGACACTAAAACTTGAGCCTGCTGACATTCAGCCAGTTCACGTGCGCTATAACGGTGAAGAAGCCCTTACCCTGTCGGTGTCGGCACTCACCGACGTTAATATTGTAGACGTAGGCGAACGTGTAAACGCGAAAGTAGAAAAGCTGCTGCAAGAGCTGCCCGTCGGTATTACGTTAACCCCAATTTACGATCAAGCCTCGGTAGTTGATGAGTCTGTAACTGGTTTTATTAATAATCTGGTTATGTCTGTGGCGGTTGTTACCCTTACCTTGTGTTTATTTATGGGCTGGCGCTCTGGCGTTGTAGTAGGTGCCGTACTGTTGGTTACCGTACTTGGCACTATTCTCATCATGTGGCTCATGGATATTCAGCTACAACGCATATCCCTTGGGGCTATGGTTATTGCTATGGGGATGTTGGTAGACAACGCTATTGTAGTAGCCGAAGGCATGATGCTTCGCATGGCAACCGGGTCCACCGCAAAAGAATCTGCCAGCTTTATCGTGAAACGCACCCAATGGCCGCTTTTAGGCGCTACGGTAATTGGTATTGCCGCGTTTTCGGGCATTGGTCTCTCTAACGATGCTACCGGTGAATTTCTGTATTCCTTGTTCGCCGTGGTACTGGTATCCCTAATGATTAGTTGGGTACTTGCGGTGACGTTAGTGCCTGTACTTGGTTCATACTTCTACCGTAAAGGCATCAATCAGACAAACAACAATGAGCCCTCGGCCATGCAAAAATGGTTCAAAGGTACGTTGTTAAGTGCGCTGCGGCTACGCTGGATAACCATTGGTGCGTTGTTTGTCATTACTATTGTGGCCTACGGCAGCTTTGGCATGGTTAAGCAAGGGTTCTTCCCGCCGTCTAATGCGCCACTCTTCTTTGTCCATTACTGGGGCCCTCAAGACCGTGATATTCGCGCCACTGAAGAGGTTGCTAAGGAAGCAGAGAAACGCATATTGGAAATGGAAAACGTAACGGCGGTGACCACCTTCATTGGGCAAGGTGCCGATCGTTTTACTCTAACGTATGCGCCTAAAAGTGCTAATGAAAACTACGCATTTTTCATGGTACGGGCTAATGAACTTGAAAATATTCCGGCTATTCAATCGGCGCTTGCAGACAAACTTACCCACCTAGATTTCGATGCAAGCTTTTACATGGAACGCATGCAGTTTGGCCCGGGTTCCGGCGCTAAATTAGAAGCCCGTTTTTCTGGCCCGGATGCCGACGTTCTGCGACAGCTTGCAGAAGAAACAAAAGCCCGGCTTTTTGAAGATGGACAGGTTAAAGATATACGCCATAACTGGCGCGAAAAAGGCTTTGCCATTAATACGCAATACGACAACTACAATGCAGGAATTGCTGGGGTTTCCCATAGCGACTTCAGCCAAACCATTCAGTACGCAAGTAGCGGCGTTCAGCTAGGTACGGTGCAAGACGGCGACTATGCCTATAGCATTGTTGCGAAAATGGGTAAGGCCGAAGACACCGAATTGCAGTCTATCCGCGAATCGCAAGTGTGGAGCACCCAACAGCGCCAGTACGTGCCTTTTACACAGGTTTCGCAAGGTTTAGAGCTGATGACGGAAGAAATGCGCATTCACCGCCGCGACCGCGTTCGCACTATTACTGTTGAGGCGGAGCCTGGCGATGATGAAACCGCAGCCAAAGCGCTAGCTCGCATTCGCCCAGTAATTGAAGATATCGACCTCCCGCAGGGCTATTCACTTGAATGGGGCGGCGAATTTGAAAGCTCAAGCGATGCGCAAAAGGCCCTCGGTGCTAGCCTACCTGCAGGGTTCTTAGTCATGTTTATTATTTCCGTGCTCTTATTCGGACACGCCCGTCAGCCGCTTATTATTTGGCTTGTGGTGCCTATGGCGATAGTGGGTGTGGTTACCGGTTTGCTAGCCACCGATATGCCGTTTGGCTTTATGTCGCTGTTAGGCTTCTTAAGTTTATTTGGTATGTTGATCAAAAACGCCATAGTACTAATTGAAGAAATTGACCTTCAAATAGAAGAAGGCTTAGCGATACGACAAGCCATTGTTGAAGCGACGATAAGTCGAGTACGCCCGGTTTCACTAGCGGCGGTGACAACTATTTTAGGAATGGCGCCGCTATTATTCGACGCCTTCTTTGCTGATATGGCGGTGACGATCATGGGCGGATTAGCGTTTGCTACTGTGCTTACCCTTATCGCGGTCCCCGTGCTTTACAGCTTGCTGTTTAAAGTAAGTTATCGCAAAAGCTAGCGTTTGCACAGAACGGGCCTCTCTGCTGGAATTTCCATAAACTCCGGCAGGGAGGCTGCTACCGTTATAGGGCGTTCCCTATATTTGATTGGCGTGTACTTACCTAGCGCTTAGCCTCTACCCTACTTTGCATAAACTTCATCACATCGCGCCACGACACCATGCCTACCGGGTGACTATCTCCATCGATGATGGGAATACAGGAAATTTTATGATTGTTAAAAAGCGTAATGGCCGCAAACACGGAATCACTTGGGTTAAGCGTTATCACCTCCCGCGTCATTATTTGATGTGCCCGCTTATCTAATGTTGCTCGGTCAAGTAAGCGCTCGCTAAGCGTATCGACAAAAGGGCTAATCGACTTCATCAGGTCTCTATCAGAGATAATACCCTGTAGTTTATTGTCGTGAACTACCACAAGGTGATGAAAACCTGTCGCAGCAAATAGCTCCCTTAGCGACTGTAAACTATCATCCATGTGAACACTGACAACCCGTGTAGACATGATATTCGCTATGCCCATCGATACTCCTTGTTTAGTTGAAACCAATAATATGGTGCGACTTCCACAATGACTACAGGTAGCTCATTCGTGAGCGCTATCTTATTTTTAACCCACGTACAAATATAACCGCATTACTTATATTAGGCCATTATGCATACGGATTTTCGCCCAATGAAACAGCGACGCAAAATAACCTTAAATCCAATTCTAGCTGATGGTAATAGGGTTCCATGTAACAGCAGAGTTTATAGAATGCTTTGTTGTGCTCTTTTTCTTTAAAATGCGCTAATTCGTGAACGACAAGTGCTTTTAGTAATGGCTCGGGCGCACACAACAAGTCACTATTAATGGCTAAATCATGCTTACGCGTTTTGCCCTGCATACGATACGTGTGCGTGCCTAACGCGTTAGTTACCATATCACCTTGCTTTTTAAACGCGGCCCGTCCAAACGGTGGAGCGTTTTTTAAATACCGCTTTTTAACATCGGTGGCATACTGATAAAGCAACTTATCAGTCGTAATAGCATGGGCTTTGGGATATTTTTTCAACAAGTAGCTTTTTAGCCGATTGTCCGAAATTAGTTGTAGGGCTTGTTCTACAATAGTTGAAGGGTAGCCATTAAAATACCGCGCATATTCGTTCACGTTTGTTTCTCCTTTGCACAGAGAATTATAAAGCATTTAGACGTTATGGATAGGGCTCGCTGTTTTAACTGGCACTTTTCAACTGGCGCTTTTCAAATGGGGTTATAAAAGCAAACAGTTTTTAGATTTTATTGATAATTGCGATGAATATAGAACATCTTAAGCTTTTCGTGCGTATTGCTAGCACTGCGAATATCAGCCTTGCTGGGCGAGAGCTCAACATATCTCCTGCCGTGGCAAGTGCCCACATTGGCAAACTTGAAGACACCTTGGGTGTTCGGCTTATTCATCGTACGACGCGAAAAGTATCGCTTACCGACGAAGGCAAACAATTTTTGCCCCACGCACAAGAAGTGCTAGATAGTATTGAAACGGCCCAAGCGGCGGTTGGTAGCGGAGCGCAAACCCCGCAAGGTACGTTGCGGGTAACCGCGCCAGCGTCGTTTGGTCGTATGCATTTAGTGCCTGCCATCAACGAATTTTTAAAACAATACCCAAAACTGAACATCGACTTCCGATTTAGCGATAGCATTTTAGATGTGGTAGAAGGCGGGTTTGATGTGGCGATTCGCGATGCAGAGCTAAAAGACTCGAATTTACATGCAAAGAAACTCGCCGATGACAAGCGTATTATCGTTGCTTCTAAAAGCTATATAGAAGAAAACGGCGCGCCACAAACGCCGGCCGATCTTAAAAATCATAAAATCGTAAATCTTACCGGCTTAGAAGTGTGGGGCTTTAAAGGAAGCCACGGCACTATCTCTATTAAAACACCTAATCACCTGCGAATGGACAATGGAGAAGCCGTACGCGACGCCTGTATTGAGGGCTGCGGTTTAACACTAACCGCCACTTGGTGCAGCTACCCGTATCTAGAAAATGGCGAGCTTGTACAAGTATTACATGACTACCCGCTTGCCACCGACTGTGCCCTGTGGGCTGTTTATCCCACCAACCGTTTGCTTGCTCCAAAGGTACGCGCATTTATTGATTATCTAGCCGAACGCTTTAGTGGCACACCATACTGGGATGAAAAACTCAGTGGAATTGTAGCGTAGAACACGCCACCATTTTAATTGCGTTATTTCATGTATCTCGTCGGTTTTTAAAACAAAAATAGGAAATTTTTAATGTGTTCTTGCGTTTCTTTACTATGCTTGAAATAGCTAAAATTCTTACAACGATGAAATTGTTAGCGATAGTAGAAACAACCATCAAACTGGGAAAAAAGATGATAAATAAGCCGTTCACTTTCATTGCGGCCGCAGTAAGTATACTCGTTGCGCAATGCGTTTCAGCAGATCAAGAAAAGCTGAAAGTTAGCGGGTTTGGTACCCTAGCATCTGCCACTGCCGATACCCGAATTTACCAGTTTCGCAACGACCGTTCACAAGCAGAATATGCAAAAAAAGACGGCTTTGCGTTTAAACCACTAAGTTTAATCGGCGTACAGCTCGATTACAGCGTTTCAGATGACCTAGATTTCGTAGGGCAATTTGTTTATCGAGAGCAAGATGAGCAGAACATAGACTCTATCACTCAAATGGCTTTTTTACGCTACGACATTACTCCATCCTGGCAGGTAAGAGCGGGAAGGCTAGCAGCAGATATCTTCCATTTCAGTGACACCAGAGACGTTTCCATTGCCTACCCTTGGGTAAAAGTCCCGACTGAAGTTTACGGTATTGTTCCAGCGCGAAGTTTTGATGGGGCTGATATAAGCTATTTAAGGCGTTATCGCGATTTTAATCTCTCGGTAAAAGGTTTTTGGGGCGAAGGAGAAAGCGACTTTTCTAGCAATACCTTTGAGCCTATTACTTTTGAGAACCTGCGCTCTCTTGGGATTGAGTTAACGGCGTTTGATTGGAGTGTCGCGTTAAAACACACGCGAACTGAAGCTGAAAGTGACAATTTTGACACCGCCTTTGTGGCAGAAAACGTAGCCCAATTGCAGCCGTTTTGGAGTGGCGCTGTCGATTTTTCAAATTCACTAAAATTGCGCAACGCTACTATTCAATATACCTCACTTTATGCCAATCGCTTTTTGGGTGATTGGGAGGTGTCTGGCGAGCTGTCTCATATTGACTCGGAGTCTATAGCGCTAAGACCCTCTTTTAATGGCTTTCTAAATGTTAGTTATCTTTATGGTGCGCACACCTTTTACGGCCTCTTTTCATTCGCAAAAACAGACGCCTATTTCCTAAGCAAAGAACAGCCTAATTTCCCTATCATCCCTGCTACTGCTGAACTAGCTATTTTTGTTGAAGAGGTGGCAAGCACACTGGCTCACAATCAACAAACCATATCGATCGGCTGGCGCTGGGACTTACGCGAGAATTTAGCGTTCAAAGCCCAAGTCGAACGAACTGATATAGATGCACGGGGGACGGGTCTTAGAGCCAGAAATGGGCTCGTTGTTGATGATGAAGAAGGCATAGCGCACACCCTCTTCCTTGCTTTAAGCTTTAGCTTTTAAGGGGGCATCATGAAATTTTTTAGCCGCTCCCCCTTGATCGTTACAGTAGTGCTTTTATTTACTAGCTTTTCTTGTGCAGCACAGGTATCAGACACAATTGTGGTTGTTACTAATCAAAAGAATGACGTGCAGATATTAGATAAAAAAGGCTTAATTGACCTTTTTATGGGCAAGTATTCAGCGTTTCCTAACGGGAAGCAAGCAACCCCCATTGATGTTGAATTAGATGCAAAGCTAAAAGCTCAATTTTACCAAGCATTAGTTGGGTTACCGCTGGCCCGTGTTAACGCCTATTGGTCTAGATTAAAGTTTTCCGGGCGAGTGAAACCTCCTGCAGTTGAGCAGACACTAGATGATGTTAGACA
Organism: Alteromonas sp. G5_S2_22_S1; assembly: GCF_054968525.1. Taxonomy (NCBI): domain Bacteria; kingdom Pseudomonadati; phylum Pseudomonadota; class Gammaproteobacteria; order Alteromonadales; family Alteromonadaceae; genus Alteromonas; species Alteromonas sp. G5_S2_22_S1. The sequence goes on from NZ_JBQKUJ010000003.1 coordinate 50,232, forward strand.
GCGACTTGAAGCTGATGAGTCGGCCCTAGCCTATGTTTATGAGTCGTCTGTTACCGACAAAATGAAGGTAGTATATCGTTTTGATTAATGTTCAGGGTTTAGGCTTTCGTTTCGCACTTTTTTTGGTGATTGCTGCGATGCTAGTGGTGCTGACCACCGCAGAGTTTTTTTATCGCGCCACCTACAAACATGAAATTAGTGAAGCGAACCAAGATATCAAAGAGCTTTACCGAACTGTTGGTGCAACCGCATCGATAGCGGCTTTCTTAGAAGATGAAGACCTGGCTAAAGAGGCGATTAATGGTTTAGTTAAGAGTGATAAAATTTTAGCGGCCTCTATTAAAAGTGACGCCCTTTATTATCAATTCAACGTTACAGAAGCGATCAACTTAAATTCTGAGCCTCGGGTATTTTTAGTACGGCATCCGTTTATACCTGAAGAAACATTAGCGGAAGTAAACATATACCCAAACTTTGATCATATTATCCGCCAAGCTGAGACAATCAGTACCGACAATAGCTATTCGCTATACGTGGAAGCACTTGTCGTAGGTATTGTTGCGTTAATTATCGCCTACTACATCATAATTTTACCTATGCTCCGCGTTAGCCGCTCCTTGCACGAAATTACCCCCGGCACAACACAGCGCATTGCTGTGCCAGATTATCACGCCCGCAGTGAGATAGGCGTATTAGTCGATGATACCAACCAGCTATTAAGCAAAGTGGAGGAGCAGTTCTCTCAAGAGCGGCAGCTAAGAGAAGAAATCGAATTTTTGGAAAAACGCTTTAGGATGCTGTTCGAAAATGCCAAAACTGCAACCGTTTTAATGACGGAAAACGGGGTTATCGAGCTTAGAAACCAGGCATTCAATGACTTGGTAGAAAAGGTTGGCCTTGGAATTAAGCAAGGCTATGGCGAACTACTCGAAGAGTTATTTGAAAACGCAACGTTGATGAAAGCCTCACTCAAAGAGGCCTTTGCACGAAATGAATTCGCTACCGGCGAGTATAAACTCGTATCTGCGGTTAGCGATAACGTCACGTGGGTGCAATTAATCGCAAGCCCGCTGCTGACCGACGAAGGCGAGCGTTACTACCAGCTTACGTTAAATGACATTTCAAGCCGAAAACAAGAGCTTCAAAAGCTAGCGCTGCAAGCGGACTTCGATGCTTTAACTGGCATTTATAACCGAAATGGTGGTGAAAAGCTTATTGCTAAGTTGATGAGAAAAGAGCATCTCTTTGCGTTAGCGCTTATAGACTTAAACGGGTTCAAAGCGGTTAATGACATTTACGGCCACGACGCAGGCGATGAAGTACTTATTTTCGTTGCTGAACAGTTGAAAGAAAATATACGCAAAAATGACGTAGCAATACGATGGGGTGGCGATGAGTTTGTTCTGTTACTTCAAGCGGAAGATGAGACGTCAGTGCAAAAAGTCATAGAAAAGGTGAACAACGGGGTAAAGCAGCCCTTCTACTTTAATAATGATACCAAGCCTACCGTAATTTCTATGAGCGTGGGCGTTGCTTTCTACCCGCAAACAAGTAGTAACACCCATGCGCTCATAAAACTGGCGGATATTGCTATGTATAAAGCGAAACAAAATAAGATAGCGGCTCCAGAGGACTACCTTATCTTTGCTCATTCAGAAAAACCAAAAGCCGAGTAGATTCAACTCGGCTCTCAGTATTAGCGCATACATAAATGTGCATTAATGCTTTGGGATTTTAGGTTATTGAGTGCTTGGCGTCTAATAGGCCACAGCTGTTCCATCGTCTTGATGCTACAAAGCTTCAACCCAAGTTACACCAACATAGCGCCTACTCGCTAATCGTTTTACCTAACATACGTTTAAGCGTACCATCTTTATCAACAAGATGGTGCTTTAATGCGCCAGCAATGTGTAGCAATAAAGCGACAATCACGGTATAACCTAAGTAAAAGTGGATAGCTGCGCCCGCTTTTGAAAGCTCATAATTTATGGGTAGTGTTTTTTCTGGGTCATCAACACTAAAGTTAGGAGCAAATACCTCTACACCGAAAACAGATAAACCATGACCACCCAATACAGAAGCCATTAGCCCCGAAATTGGCATTAGAAGCGTTGATAAAATCAGTACCCAGTGCACGACGGTAGCAAGCTTGTGCTCTAAGGGTTTGTAGTTCGCCACAGCGGATGGCCAGCCGTTTTTCATACGCCAAACCACGCGGGCTAACGCTACGAACAACAATAAGAAGCCTATGGCTTTATGCCAAGGATAAAGCGTGTATACACCGTTTTCCGCCATATAAATGCCCGTTGCGAGCATTCCAATAATGGTTAGTCCAACTAACCAATGTAAAAATACAGTTGTGGTAGCAAGTTTCGTGTGACTATCGTACTGCATGCTTTCCTCACTTTAACAATTTTTGTTAAGAACTACGTTTTCCGTAAAGCGTATCTCAACAAGTGCTGATTCCCCCACACATTGTGAGGGAAACGGTAAAAGTTAAAAAGCAATTTTTAGGCCGTTTATATAATAAAGTTCGCAAATACTAGAAATGAGACGGCTATCCAACGTTTTATTCTTTTCTATCAAAAATAGAATTGATGAGAGCCGATATTAATGCGCAGAAATGATCGCCTCCATCTCTTCGATAAGCTTAGTTACGTGTGCGGGGTCATTCGCGAAGAGACTGTAACTGAGCAAAAGTATTGTGATCGTTATCAAAATATTCACCAGAAACTTCAGCAAAGCGTTCAGAATAAATGTTTATATTTTGCTTTCACCTCAACAGCAAGTTGCTTTACGTCATCAAACAATGAAAGGTCTGCTTGAACAGCGGCAAATGTACTTGCTGGGTATTGGGCTTCTAGCGCGCCTTTAATGTTGTCTAGCTTCGCTTTACTCCTGCCGTGAATAATAATGTTATGACCTTCTTTACCCAACATCTTCACGGTTTCTAACCCTATTCCATCTGTCGCGCCCGTTATTAATACTGTGTTCGAAACATGGCATGTTGCTCATATACATCAACAGCCTTTTCGTTAGGTTACCAATCAAGCTTCCCTGCGATAATAGTGACTTTAGTTAAAGCAGCTTCAATCAAATCTATATAATACTTACTTTCAATTGCACCGTTTTCAACATGCTTATATCGCCAACAGATTATTTATAAAAAACCATCTAGCCAGCGCGATAAATAACACTTAGACTGCGGGGACAAAAATAAAAACGACAGGTATTACGCCCTCTATTGGTAGCGGCGTTCGCCATTGTTTGGGTGCTGAGCAATTAAAAGTCATTACCATGCTTAAACTGGTGAAGCTGGCTTAATAAGCACGCAAACAATGAGGTACTTTTCAATTTAGTAACAAGGGTTCTCAATTTAATGTCACAACAAAAAGTAGGTTTAGTGGGCTGGCGCGGTATGGTTGGCTCAGTATTAATGCAGCGCATGCAAGAAGAGCAAGATTTCGCGCACATTGAGCCCACCTTTTTCACTACCTCTCAAAAGGGTATTGCAGCACCAAATTTTGCTGGCAAAGATGCAGGTGTTTTAGAAGATGCGCATGATATCGAGGCGCTCTCTAAACAAGATATTATTATTACTTGCCAAGGCGGCGACTATACCAAAGCGGTTTACGACGACTTGCGGGCATCAGGCTGGAAGGGCTACTGGATTGACGCTGCATCAGCACTACGCATGAAAGACGATGCAGTCATTGTACTAGACCCAGTGAACCGCAAAGAAATTGATAGTGGCATTGAAAAGGGCATTCGCACTTATGTAGGCGGTAACTGTACCGTGTCACTTATGCTATTGGCACTAGGCGGCTTATTTGAGCAAGACTTGGTTGAGTGGGCATCGCCAATGACCTACCAAGCGGCGTCGGGCTCTGGTGCTAAACACATGCGTGAATTAATTAGTCAAATGGGGGCCATTCACGCTAATGTAAAAGACAAAGTGGAAGATCCGGCTACCGCTATATTGGATATCGATCAACAAGTATCTGAATTTATTCGAAGCGCAGAATACCCAAGCGAGCAGTTCGGTGTACCACTTGCCGGAAGCTTAATTCCGTATATCGATTCTCAGCTTCCTTCAGGCCAAAGCCGTGAAGAATGGAAAGCCCAAGCAGAAGCCAATAAAATTTTAGGTATCCAAGGCAGTGAAGTACCTATTGATGGTATTTGCGTGCGTGTAGGTGCTATGCGCTGTCACAGCCAGGCAATTACGCTTAAGCTAAAGAAAGACTTACCCGTTAGCGAGATTGAAAGCATTCTTGCAAAGCACAACGATTGGGTAAAAGTTATTCCTGATGACCGTGATGCTACCATGCGGGAACTTACGCCAGCGAAAGTTACCGGTACCCTGTCTATTCCAGTAGGCCGTATTCGTAAGCTCAACATGGGGCCAGAATATATTTCTGCGTTCACCGTGGGCGACCAGCTGTTATGGGGCGCTGCTGAGCCACTTCGCAGAATGCTGCGCATCGTGCTTGAGCAGAACTAGTCGCTAGTTTTCTATTTATTAAAAATTAAAACGCCTTGCGACGTGAATTGAACACAAGCAAGGCGTTTTTGTTGATGACGTTGGACCTTTAGTGGCGTAAGACAGATTCCTGTAAACTAAGCTACGTCGATGAGTCTATTTCGCCGACTCAGACCAAACAGCAAGCTCATTGCCGCCGGGCTCGACAAAGTGAAAGCGACAACCACCAGGGAAATCAAATAGCGGCTTAGTAATTGTACCGCCCGCATTTTCAATATTATGCTGTGCGTCAGAAATGTTAGGAGTATACAGCACAAGCAAAGGCGCCCCGCTTTCCGCTTGCGTCACTTGCTCAGCAGCAAAAATCCCACCATCCAAACCGGCATTGCTAAACGCACTGTATTCACGACCATAATCGGTAAAGCACCAACCGAACGCGGACGTAAAAAACGTTTTAGATGCGGCTAAATTTAATGAAGCAAACTCTACGTAGTTAAGTTTAGTGCTCTCATGCATTTTCTCTTCTCCTTGAAGTGATTTCTTACCTTCAAGTAGTTTAGACTTATTGATTAAGTTATAAACTATCTTAATCTTTTAGTATTGATAGTCTTCTGGCATGGGGGCGCCTAACTTTGAACCGTTTTTTTCATACGACATTTTTATGCGTTTTTGCATTAGGTTTGGGTGCATTTCATGTTCACGCATCGATAGCTGACCGAGTCAACGAGATCAGGCTGCAAGTAGAAACAGCCTCGCCTATGCCGATAGGCGCTGCAATTGATGAATTAGAAACGCTTTTATTATCTGATACGTTAAAAGTGGACGAGAAAAGAGCGGTCGCCGCCTTATATGTTCGCTATCAACTGTTAATACATCAGCGACCGGATGAGAATATTTTACGCGAACTACAAGGTTTAGAAGATAACTCCAAAGACGGGCTCATTATCGCAGCAGGAATAGCGAGAATGTATGGCATAAGTGCAAACTATACCGAAGCTTACAACCGTTTTGACGCTATAATTTCTGCCCCCTCAATACCCGCTGACGTTAAAGCCTACGCCTTAATTTATCAGATTCTTACTTACAGTGAAGGGCAGGTTTTCGCTCCCAATGCAGAGCTTATTAACACCGTCAATGACTTGCTTATCACCCACGATCTTTCTCGCCTAAGGCCCCTCTACGATTCTATCGTGGCAGATTACTATCAGTCAGTTAGCGCTTTCGACCTTGCCTTGCGCTTTCATGAGAAATCCCTTAAAGGCGCACAAGCGGCCAATCAGCGTATTTTAGAAAGCGACAATCTTTATGCTATTGGTATTTTATACCGAAATTTAGGTAACTACGACAAAGCCATTATCTACTTCGAGCGCGCCGTTGAACACGATAAAGAAATAGATATTAATTACTCAGAATTTCTAGCCATCTATGGGATAGCAACGACATATTATCGTGCTGGAGATTTAAAATCTGCGATAGCGCTTTCTGAAAAAGTACTTACCCATACCCTTTCTTCATCTTTTTACAATAGTGAAATCTATCGCTTAAAAGCCGAGGCCCACCTCACTTTAGGTGAGTTAGATGAGGCCTATCAATCGCTAGAACTTGCACGCCAGCTTTACGATGAAAATAGGGAAGATGAACAAACCACGTGGCGCGCGCAGTTAGAAAAAACCGCCGCTTATATCACCGCAGCGAGAGGCAACTATAAATTAGCGTTCGAACAGTTTGAGGTATTTCACGAAGCATATTTACAAGCAAAGAAGTACGAGGATTTAGAACTTATTGAAAGCGCTAACCTGGTTCAACAAATTACCCAAGAGAAAGAACGGGCTAATTTACTCGAAAATGAAAATAAGGCATTCGAAGAAGCCTTACTCCTGAAAAACGAAGCGCAGAGAACTCAAAGACTTTTTTCAACACTCTTGACCATCTTAGTTGCTTTGACAATGGTCACCATTGTCATCATTTTAATACTTTTAAGAAAATCAAAACAGGCAAACGCGCTTTACTTATCGGCCAAAGAAAAGGCCGAGCAACACAGCCGTTTAAAGTCGGAATTCATTTCTAATATCAGCCATGAAATCCGTACACCTTTAAACGCCATTATCGGCTTTGGACAAACGGTAGATAAGCGCTCTTCTGATTTGCAAACGAAAACGCTTACACGAAAAATTGTCACCGCATCAGAAATGCTGCTGCAGCTTATCAACGACCTGCTAGACTTTTCAAAAATAGAGGCCGGTAAATTAACCCTAGCCATTAGACCTCACGATATAAAATCGAGCATTCACACGTTAAGAGATATTTTTTCAGACCAAGCGCAGCGCAAAGGTTTACATCTCGAACTCAATATTGACGAAAACCTTAGCAGTGAATTGATGTTCGATGAGCTTAGGTTTAAGCAAATAATGGCTAACTTAATTAGCAATGCTGTTAAGTTTTCTCAAGAAGGCTCCGTACAAATTGGAATCTCTTTAATTGAAGCATGTGATAGCCACTGTGTTCTTCATTGCTGGGTAAAAGATAATGGCATAGGCATCTCTAAAGAAAACCAGGCAAAGCTATTCACGCCTTTTACACAGGCGGAAAGTTCTATTGCTAGAAAATACGGAGGAACGGGGTTAGGCCTTAATATTACCAATAACTTACTTAAATTAATGGGCTCCTCTTTATCGGTTGAAAGCGAAGTAAATAAGGGAACAACGTTTTCGTTTGATATAACCTTCGCTATTGCCTCTGACGTTGAGCATGTCGCTTCAACGGACTCGTCTGACAAATTGCCATGCACGCTGGCGGGGAAACGTGTTTTGCTCGCAGAAGATAACGACATCAACGTAGAAGTGATCAAAGCTTTGTTAGAAGAATTCAGCCTAGACTTGCATCATGTCTCTAACGGACAGGAGGCAATAAATGCTGTAGCCAATAACCAATTCGACTTAGTCTTAATGGATGTTCAAATGCCTGAAGTCGATGGGTTAAGTGCAACACGGCATATCCGGCAAACGCTAAAGATGCATACTCCCAGTATTGCGTTAACTGCAAATGCAATGCAGCACGATATCGACGAGTGTCTGGCCGCCGGCATGAATGCTCATGTTGGTAAGCCCGTTGACAAAGCCCACTTAGTAGACACTTTACGTCGATACCTCACCGCTGGCTAATACACGAGGCTAAAAGCTCACGTCCCACTGCAACGAATAAATAGTGCTATCGCCAACTTCACTACCAAGTTGCTCAAGCGAGACGCGACTTGCCTGTGCGGTTAATTTATTTTTATGGCCGTTAAAAAACCAATTCAACGCTACGGTTTTTTCATAGAAGCTTTGGTCTTCTTCGCTGGTATTAGGCGAATAGGTAGCAAAGCGCGCTGCAATTTCTAAAGGCTTTGGCCACCAGCTTATTGATGCATTTAAAAAGTAGCCTGCTTGAATATAGTATCCACGCAACGTTGTTTCGATATTATCATTAGCCACATCAACAATGTTTTTCTCGTGGTATTCCGCTTGGGCACTAAAGCCTTTGTAAAAGTAAGCGCCGTCAATCACAAATTGTCGAATATCGTACTGCCCTTCAACCTCACCTTCATCAAAGTTGGTCAAATTACCTGCTCCAGATGAAGAGAAACGCGTGAATTGACTTTTAAACTTAGCCCCTGCGATAGCTATCGCGGCTTTCGGAGTAGATGAACGTGCAATGTCACTATTCTTAAAACCGACTTCTTTACCTAAAAAATTCCACTGCAGACGACCCGAATACATGGCCTCACCATCGTGGTTACTATATTCACCGCGACCTGAACCATTAAACATACCTGCCCAGTAATTGAAATTAGCAGCACCGCCGTTATCGATATGACCGTAAATAGAAGCGCCCATTTGTCTGTCTAGCGTGAATATCCTATTGATTATCGAGCGGTCCATCATTTGTTGACCTCCGCTACTTACGCTTCGTTCTCTTGAGTATTCGACTTTCCATTGACCAAGCTTTGCGCTTAGCGAGTCATACTTTTCAAACGCCACTGTAGCATTCAATGTTCTTTGATCGGCGGCGTCATATTCGATACCGTAAGTGAACCAAGGTTTGCCGATATGGCCGTCTACCTTAATACGCGCTCGGTTAACACCGAATTGATTTCCACCAACGTGGTCGAAATCACTGGGCTGCGTAGGTTGACCAGCCCCTGGATTGGCGTAGCGAAACTGGATACGCCCGCGAACGCGTAAAGAAAACTGCTGGTTGTCACTTTTATAGCTAAGGCCATTGCCTGTATACGCCGAAGGTACAACATCTGAGGTCGCCAACTCTTCAGAGGCTACACCTTTAATCGGTAGACACCACGTGAAGAAAAGCCCTAAAAAAAGAGATAATGAAAATTGAGATTTGAAACGCAAAACATACTGAGAATACGGAAATTTGCGCGCAGGATATAGATTTTAGTATAAGATTCAAGAGCGCTGACACAAAAATGACATAAAAATGTAATATTTAATGTTGAACCGCTAGTTTATTGGCCTAAAAGCGCGTTGGCCGCTAAGTGGGGGCTTCCCGATTTGGCGTGCTCTGACTGTTTTACCAAAGATACTATATGGCGATTAACAGGAGTAAGAATCTTAGTTTTCTCCCCTAGCCTCACAATTTCACCATTCAGATAATCCACTTCAGTTCGTCTTCCTAGCAGTAAATCCTCATACATGGATGAGCGAGCTTCGGGGTCTATCTTGAGCGTCGATGCCGCTACAATGTTGAATAGAAAATTGGGCAATTTCATGATTGTCGGCATTAGTTGAGGGATGACCTTTCCGGTTCTTGCAGGGGTAATGCCTTCAGCGTTAAGTACCTCTAACGCTTCACTTAGTACCTGTGCCATAACCCGCCGGTATTGCCTGTCGCCTAATTGTTTTTTCAAGGGGACGCCCGATAAGGCATTCACCGCGTTATTCAAATTCATAATAAGCTTGCCATATTGCACGGCGACAATATCCTCATAAACCGTTACCGGCAACGATGCGTTTTCTAAACCACTAATTAGCGGTTTGCACAGCCCTTGCGGATCTTCGAGTGCCAAGTTTCCTTCCGTACCGCAATGAAAGTGCCCCTGCCCTTTGTAGAACACATTGAAAGGAACCATGCCTGCAATAACCTCCTGCGATAGATACTTTCGAAGCCGGCTTGGGTTAGAAACTCCGTTTTGCAAGCTAATAACAATCGCACTTGGTTTGGCCCACTGCTTGATCATTTTTGCAGCATGGGCGGTATCTTGGCTTTTTACGCACAGTAAAATGTAGTCAGCGTCTTCTAGGCTTTTATTATCCAAAGCGAAAGTGACGTGTTCAGGGTTTACAATTTGCTTGCGCCCTTGCCAGTCAGTCACTTTAATTCCGTTCTTGGCAATATCTTGCTGTAACCGTTCACGCCCGATAAGCGTTATGCTATTGACGTAACTAGGTACAGCGCCCGACGACAGCAGACATCCAGCAACATAGCAGCCAATACTGCCTGCCCCTAACACAGTTACCTTTGTCATCTTCACTTCCTATAGTCGTCTTTTGTCAAAATAATACGCGCTTTACTGAACCCGCTATGCCTAAGTGCATTTCACTAAGTGCTAATACCTGGATGACACTCGCATCTCATCGAGCTTTTGATAAATTTAGATCACGCTTATGGGATTAGCATGTTGTCTTAGGCCCTCGCGCTAGCTATCACGTAACGTAGCGCGAAGCTGATCGCAATGTAAACAAAAAAGCCACAAATAAATAACAAAAACGCATTCAAATCAGTTATTTCCTATCACACCGATTCGTTCTTTCAATTTTAATAGTCAGGTTGATCTCTCTACAATTAGACCAAGTAGTCAATTAACATATGGTCAAATAGAGGCTTACCATGTTGTGTCAACAACCTGCATCTGAATCTACCTATACTCGTAACGCTCAAGACACTGTAAGTGGCAAAGTTGCCCTGGTAGCGGAAGGTGGCGGCCAACGGGGAATTTTTACGGCAGGGGTACTTGATGCATGGCTAGACGCTGGCCACGACCCTTTCGATATTTTAATTGGCACGTCGGCAGGCTCGCAAAACTTAACAAGCTTTGTAGCCCGTCAGAAGGGCTATGCCAAGCGACTTATTCGAGGATTAACGCGACACAAGCGGTTTTTCCAGATGGGACGCGGCTTAGTGGGCAAGCACATTGTCGATTTAGACTGGTACTTTCAAAAAACCCAAGAAGCGAATCGTTTGCTTGACCTAGATACGGCAAAAAGTAATGTGGCCAACAGAGAAATTCTGTTTACAGCAACTAATGCGCGAGATAGAAAAGCCTACTTTTTGAACCCGATGAAAAGTCAAAATAACTGGGTTGACCTAATCAAAGCGTCAAGTGCTTTACCATTACTTTATAAGCAAGGCGTACCGCTGCATACCGAAATCGAAGCGAAGAAAGCAGCTAACACCGATTTTTACTTAGACGGCGGCCTAGCTGCACCTTTGCCAGTTACCGAAGCCTACCAACGAGGGGCGACTAAAATTGTCGTGATTCGTACGGTAGATGAAGGGTTTCAAGCACAGTCGCCATGGCTACAAAAAATAAGCGCGGTTATGTGCGCAACGGGGACATGCCCGAAGACCATTGATTACCTTCTGCAGCATGAGCACGCCTATCAAAAAGAGTTGGCGTTTATTGAAAATCCACCAGAGGGTGTAGAAGTCATTCAAATTTTTGCACCTAAGAAACTGCAAAGCAAACTTCTTGGCAGCAGTGATGCACAGCTTCGCCACGACTATAAACTTGGCCAGTACGCCGGTGCGGCTTTCTTAGAAGCAGAGGGTAAGGCACAAACGCATTACGAAAGCGTAGCGGCATTTACAAAAGCAAAACTAGCAAAAGAAGCAAACGAGGACAGTATTCGTATTGCAGCAAGGCTTAACAATACGCTAAGTGAAAACGTTCAGGCGAAGCGCTCTGCTTTCACACTGTCCCTACCTGCTCAGGCAAAGGCAGACAAAAACGAAAGCAGAATGTCTGCCTAGCACAATAGCTACCCGCTAAATGTAAGTAGAGTGCTGTAAAAATACAACAAGCACTTAATGGCTATCAAGCGTTAAACCATTAAGTGCCGAAAACGTAATGTATTGATAGTTAAAGCAAAAAAATCAGCCACCTTGACAGCAAATAGAAAAGTATTTATAAAACGCCTTTTCACTATTTCATCAAGTAAAAAATGTCAGAATTATCAACACCTGTAAAACAAACTGAAGCGCACAAACTTATTGAAGGTCTATTGAAATCTAGCGATCCAACTGCTGAGCTAGATAAGATTTCACAAGAGTACAACATTGCGAATTGGGGCCAATCGAACGCGGTTTCAGCAGACCTTTATGACGCAGTACGTGACCTACTTGGCAAAGGCGTAGTAACAGGCAACGACCTTGTTGCAGGTAAAGACACGATGGACCCGATTGTTCATAAGGTACAAGCGGAAACAGAAACGCTTATCGCTAACCCTAGCGAAGCAGACGCTGACCGTGTTCAAACCTTCGTACTTGGTTTCCTACGTACTTTCGTAAGCCAACTACTTCACCCAGGTACAAAGAAAGCGATTTACGCGAAAAAGCTTCCTGACCTAATCAAAGTCCATCAGCAAGTTGCGAAGTAACTTATTTACAGCGCTATTATTACCAAAAGAAACTCACTTCACGTGAGTTTCTTTTTTTTTGCCCTGCGAAGCTGGCACAAAAAAACCGGCGTAAAGCCGGTTCTTTGCATTTGGCGGAGAGAGAGGGATTCGAACCCTCGATACGCTATAAACGTATACACACTTTCCAGGCGTGCGCCTTCAGCCACTCAGCCATCTCTCCAAATTTTGTATCAAGAAGATTTCAACTACGAAAATCCTTGAGCGCGCGTATAGTAGGTAAAGCCGCGCGCTTAATCAAGAACTTGCTGGAAATTATTCAACAAGTGCTTATAAAACGTGCGCTAAAGGCCGCCTTTTGCTTTTAACTCGGCCGAGAAGTTAAGCATGCGATCAAGGGGAATCAATGCACCTTTACGCAACGCATCATCGACGAATATTTCATGGCCATCACTTTCGCCCGTTAAAGACGCCTTAATCGCTTCTAAGCCGTTCATTGCCATCCAAGGACAGTGAGCACAGCTTTTACACGTAGCGCCGTTACCACCCGTTGGAGCCTCTATAAACGTCTTCTCTGGGGTCAGTTGTTGCATCTTATAAAAGATGCCCTTGTCGGTGGCAACAATAAAGGTATCGTTATCCATGGTTTGCGACGCTTTAATCAACTGACTGGTCGAGCCAACCGCATCGGCCATATCTACCACGCTGGCTGGTGATTCTGGGTGAACCAGTACGGCCGCGTTTGGATACAAGGCTTTCATATCAGCAAGCTTCTGCGCAGAGAACTCATCGTGAACGATACACTCGCCCTGCCACATTAACATGTCGGCACCGGTTTGTTTTGCAATGTACGAGCCTAGGTGTCTGTCAGGACCCCAAATGATCTTCTTGCCCTGGCTGTCTAAGTGCTCAACAATTTCCAAGGCTATGCTTGACGTTACTACCCAATCAGCGCGCGCTTTTACCGCCGCCGACGTATTCGCGTAAACCACAACAGTGTGATCAGGGTGTTGATCACAGAACTCACTGAACTCTTTTACCGGGCAACCAATATCAAGGGAACAGGTCGCTTCAAGGGTAGGCATTAGCACGGTTTTTTCAGGGCTAAGAATTTTTGCTGTTTCGCCCATAAAGCGAACGCCAGCAACAATTAATGTTTGCTCTTCTACATCTCTACCAAAGCGGGCCATTTCCAACGAGTCAGCTACGCAGCCGCCAGTCTCTTCAGCGAGTGCTTGAATTTCATGATCGGTGTAATAGTGCGCCACAAGCACAGCGTTACGGGCCTTTAGCAAGGCTTTAATCTCTGCCTTTAACTCAGCTTTGCGTGCTTCTGATAATGGCTGTGGTTTTGCTGGGAACGGGTACTCTACCTGATCCACTCGAAATGCTACTGACATTAACCTACATCTCTGTTGCGACAAGGGTGCGGATTATACCCAACTGTCATAAAAATTACACACTACCTAATCAACATTAGCGTAATTAAATAGTCATATTTGTGCTTACCTGTTCTACTACATGGGGTTGCGTAAACCAGATCAAAGACCAATGAGATGAATTGCAGTACTTAATTAGAAAGCTTTAAAGATAGAAAAGAAACTGATAAGTGATGTGTTGTGAGTGCTTGTTTGAGACTTGATGGTGGGTCGTGCTGGATTCGAACCAGCGACCAATTGATTAAAAGTCAACTGCTCTACCAACTGAGCTAACGACCCATCAAGTGACACATAGATAAGTTTAGCAATTTCAAATGATGGTGGGTCGTGCTGGATTCGAACCAGCGACCAATTGATTAAAAGTCAACTGCTCTACCAACTGAGCTAACGACCCATCATTTGTTGCTAGGAGAGAAAGTGGTGGGTCGTGCTGGATTCGAACCAGCGACCAATTGATTAAAAGTCAACTGCTCTACCAACTGAGCTAACGACCCTTTCTTTCCTGTTGTTGCCTGTGTCTTGGCAACGGCGGCATATAATACTCAGATTTTTATTCGACGCAACCCATAACGTCCTTTTATTTTCATTTTTCTGTCAAAATACGACTAAACGGTCAAAATGAAAACAAATCGCTGGGTATTTATACCAGTAATAAATGAGTTTAGTAGATTTAGTACGAAAGTAAGCATGTTTTAGTGCGGAATAAAAACGCAGTCTAGATGCTTTTTTTCGAAAAAATAAAATGGCTAAAATATAAAAAAGCCTCTTTAAAAGAGGCTTTGTTCATTACAAGTTATTTAATCGAGACTCTGCGAGGCGTTTTGCCGAAGAATCTGGGTATTCATTCACAACTTGTTGGAACAGCTGTTTTGCCGTCGCACTATCACCCGTTCGCTCAGCAATGACCCCTAATTTCAATAATGCATCTGGGCGCTTTGTCGAATCGGTAAAGCGATTAGCTACAATATTGAATTGTTCGCTTGCCTCACTCCACTGCTGTTTATTAAAAAGCAGTTGCCCTAGCCAGTAATGTGCATTTGGCGCATAACCACTGTTAGGGAAGCGTGAAATGAAAGATTGAAACGCAGGAATGGCTTTATCGTACTCACGCGACTTAAGGATCAGATTCACCGCATTTTCATAGGCTTCATCTTCACCCGCTTGAGGCGCTTGCGTAGGCGTAGGTGCGGCTGGAGAGCTCACAGAGCCCGAATCTACCCCCGCGCTAGGCATTGCACTACCTTGTAGTGCCCCGCTTTGCTTGAGTGCTTCTACGCGCTTATCTATTTCCAGATAAAGCTCACGCTGACGCTCTAGAACTTTTTGAAGCTCGTTAGTGTTCACTTCTACCGCACCACGCAGCTGGTCAACTTCCATTTGCATGTTGTCGAGCTGACTTTGCAGTCGATGCTGCATTTCAGTACGGCTTTTTACAATACGCTCTAGCACTGCGATGCGCTGCTCTAATTCACTGCCGCCGTTGGCGTCTACCACAGGTGCTTGCGCAAATGCGGTAGAAACAGCAAGGGCGGCACTTAACGTGACGCCCATTTTTAATGTCTTATTCGCTAGAAAAGTCATTAGCGGTATACAACCACTCCGCGACGGTTTTGAGCAAATGCGTACTCAGTAGAACCCATCACTGCTGGTTTTTCTTCACCGTATGAAACTACTGTTACTTGGCTGCTGCTTACGCCAGCATTAAGTAGGTAAGTTTCAACAGACTGTGCACGACGCTCGCCAAGCGCGATGTTGTACTCTGGCGTACCACGGCTGTCAGTATGACCTTCAATGGTTACCTTCATGCTTGGGTTTTTCACCAAGAACGTCGCGTGCTTGTCTAGAATACGCTGGAACTCTGGCTTGATGCTTGCGCGGTCAAAGTCAAAGTAAACGGTTTGTTCGTTTTTCAGCGCTTCCATTTCTTGCTGAACCATTTCTTCTTGACGCTGCATGCGCTGAGCCGCTTCTGCTTTAACGCGTTGCGCTTCTGCTTCGCGCGCTTCTGCTTCAGCTGCTGCCTGTTCTTGTGCTAGGCGATTACGCTCTGCTGCCAACTCTTCTTCGCTAGGGCCTGAAGAACATGCCATCATTGTCACTACTGGCAATGCGATAATGAAGCTCTTCATCACTTTATTCATTTGCATCCTACTAATCCTTAAATTTTATTGTTTAGTCGTTAAATTGTTAGAACAAAAATGGTGACCAACTTGGCGATTTAACTTGCCCATTGGCTGCTGGTAACCTAGCTTTAAAACGCCCATCAAGAGAAACCAACGACAACACTTGGGTGCCCTCATGAAGGGTGCTGTATATAATCATGCTTCCGTTCGGCGCTACGCTAGGCGATTCATCTAAGTACGTCCGTGTCAGTACTTGTGGTGAACCTCCATCCAAAGACTGCTTAGCAATATGATAGTTCCCATTAGTTTGGTTAACCATAATCATTTGCTTACCGTCTGGGGATAGCGTGCCGCCAAGGTTCTGTTCCCCGACAAAGGTAACTCGCCTTACTTTCCCAGAATTTAAATTTACGCTATATATCTGGGGTTTACCACCCCGTTCCGAGCTAAATATTAAACCGCTGCCATCGGGTAGCCATGCAGGCTCCGTGTCAATCGCTCTATTGCGTGTAATTCGACGAAGGTTTTTCGTCGCTAAGTCCATCACATAGAGTTCAGGGTTTCCATCTTTCGATAAAACCATAGCAAGTTGCTTGCCATCTGGCGAGAATGTAGGGCTACTGTTTATTCCTGGAAAGTCAGTAATGCGCGTACGTTCACTGGTGTATATATCCTGGATGAAAATTTGCGGTCTGCGGTTCTCAAAGCTCACGTAGGCCAGCTTCTCACCATCTGGCGACCACACTGGCGACATGAGCGGCTCAGGCGAAGACAACAGACGGGTTTCGTTTTCACCATCATAGTCGGCAATCACTAATTGATACGGCTTTTCTACCGTATCGCGGTCGCGAACAATAACGTACGCTATTTTGGTAAGAAACGCGCCACGCACGCCAGTAAGCTTTTCGTACACTATGTCGCTAATTCGGTGCGCATACTGGCGAAAATCGCGACCGTTAATCACGGCTTGGCGTGCAGCAAGAACATGGCTGTTACTTGATACTAGGCTTCCGTTTTTAAGCACTTTGGCTTGACCGTTGTCTACTTGGCCTTTAAGCACATCAATAAGTTCGTAAGATACAAGGAAACGATCGCCGCCCTGAGGTTCGATACTACCTACTAATACTGTATCTACACCTAGTGTCGCCCACGCGGTGTAAGACACTTGCTCTGCGGTTTCAGGAAACTGTGGCATCTTGTCGACAGATACCGGGTTAAACTTCCCGCTTCGCATTAAATCGGCCATCACCACTTTTGAAATATCGCCGGGCATACTGCCCTGCCCTTTCCATTTAAATGGCACAACACCGATGGGGCGGGCACTATCAACGCCCTCGGTTATCACAATTTCTAAGGATGCAGACACGTTGGCACTAAATGCCATCGTAATAAGCGCTATCCATAAACCTAGTTTTTTCATACCACTATAGTTCCACTTTTAAAGTAATGTCTTTTAACTGCTCGTAAACGTCTGGCGCGTCAGAAACCGGTAACTTTTCAGCTCTTCGAACTGCGCTTTCAGCTGCTCTGCACAACGCATCGTTACCGCCAAGCACACGAATGCTGGTTACAAACCCCGTTGTCGCTAACCGAATATTCAAGCGACAGGTTTTACCTTTATAGCTGTCGTCAGAATACAGATTGCGTTTAATGGTTTGCTGAATAAGCGCCGTATAGCGTTCTACTTCAGTCAGTACCTGTTTTCGCCTGCGTTCTTGCTGAGCCGCTTGCTCTTGTGCTAGCTGCTCTTGCATGATCCTTTCCATTTCAGCACGTTCGGCCGCTTCTTTCTTCTTACGTTCAGCCTCAGCTTTGGCTTTAGCCTCCCGCTCTTTGCGCGCTTGTTCCTTTTGCGCGGCAAGGCGCTCTAACTCTTTTTGCCTCTTCGCTTCGGCGGCCTTAGCTTCTCGCTTTTCGCGAGCACGCTTGGCTGCTAGCTGTTGTTGACGTTTCTTCTCAGCAGCCGCTTGTGCTTTCCTTTGCTTCTCTCGCTCTTCGGCCCGCGCCTGCGCTTCGGCTTGTGCTTGGGCCTTTTTCTGGTCGGCTATCGCTTGCGCATCAATAAAGGTAGCCTCTATAACAGGTGCATTAGAAGGCGCATTAGGGAGCGGTTCCGGCGAGAAACTGACGCTAATAAGCAACACTGCAGCAATAATTGCATGCAGTCCTAACGACTTATACAAACCAAGTTGCTCAGGGGTTATTTTACTTGCTTTGTTACCTTTGTGTTTCACCCCCGCGCTCCCGTCATCTTTTGAAGACGCCTTTTTAGTCTCAGTGCTGTTCGACACTTCTGGTTTGGTCATATCTATATTACTCAACGGGATCGGTCATTAACCCTACCGAAGGCACGCCCGCTTGCTGTAACAATACCATTAACTGTATTACTTCGTTGTACGCCACTTGCCCATCGCCTTTCACTACCACCGGCGTGTTCGGCTCTTTAGTGAGTTGAGCCTTAACAATTGCACCTAGTTCATCTTGGCTTATGGGCGATTCTTGGTCGTCTCCCACGTTCAGGAAATAGCGACCTTTCACATCGACCGAGGCAATAATAGGTGGGTTATCTTCCTGTTCAATAGGGTTAGCGCTCGCCTTAGGCAAATCAACTTTTACCCCTTGAGAAATAAGCGGCGCCGTTACCATAAAGATGATAAGCAGCACCAACATAACGTCGATGTAAGGTACTACATTTATCTCTGATACCGGTCTGCGGCGTTTTCTTACATACATAACAAGTCCTCCGTTTGGAATGTAAACGCTTAGGCTTGTTGTTGTGCTTGCGCAGCAACCGCTTGGCGGTGAAGAATCGCTGAGAACTCTTCCATAAAGTTGCCATAGCTATTTTCTAGCTTTTCAACTTGGTGACTAAAGCGGTTGTAAGCAATAACCGCTGGAATCGCAGCAAATAAACCTATTGCGGTTGCAATCAATGCCTCTGCAATACCTGGTGCTACCATAGCTAATGTGGCTTGTTGTACTTCACCTAGCGCTATGAACGCGTTCATGATGCCCCACACCGTTCCAAACAACCCGATATATGGACTAATAGAACCAGCAGTAGCCAAAAACGGGAGGCGGCTTTCTAGTTCTTCAACCTGACGAGACATAGAAACACGCATAGCACGGTATGTTCCATCTACAATACCGTTGGTGGCAGTATTTGATTTGCGAAGACGAACAAACTCTTTAAAGCCAGAACAGAAAATACTCCCCATTCCAGTTAGGTTGTTTCGTGCTGATAATTCTTGATAAAGGCGGTTGAGATCCGCGCCTGACCAAAACTTGTCTTCAAACTGACGCATCTCGTTACGTGCAGCTGAGAGCGCCTTGCTGCGTTGAAAGATAAATGTCCATGAGGCTACAGACACGCTTAATAGTAAAAGCATAACCAATTGAACAATAAAGCTCGCTTGTAAAAACAAGCCAATAAAAGTGAGATCAGATGACACGCGAAATTTCCCCTAACAAAGTACGTGGTAATCTTTTCGGCTTCATAACAGCCAAATCGACGCAGGCAACCTTAATATTTCCGGATACTAAAGTAATGCCTTGTTCATTTTTAATAATTTGTTGAAACGTCATACTAGCGCCTTTCAATTCTACAACGCGAGTTTCAATACTCAACAGCTGATTAAACCGTGCTGGCGCATAGTTATGCATTTCAACGTGTTTGACGACGAAAGCGATGGATTGTTCCATTAGTGTATCCTGCTCGTACCCGAGCCCGCGAAGCCACTCAGTTCGGGCTCGCTCCATAAACTTAAGGTAATTCGCATAATACACAATACCGCCTGCGTCGGTATCTTCGTAATACACTCTTACCTGATGTAAATGCATAACTATTCCTTCACCTTAAAATTAAATAATCCAAACGGAGGGTAAACCAACTATTTTGCGCGATAAAATGCAGAACAAAACAGAGCCACACCCCCTATCAAAGCTTACCCTTAATCAAAAGTATACCAATATTAAACACGCAATTAACACATTAGTTTTTCTAATGAAAAACAACAATTTTACTCAATTGTGCTTTTTTCTGTGCTCCCTATAATGCACAGCATCAGTCGTACAGAGCGTGATGGTGCTTAGCACGGTCATGCAAGAGTTTTTCTCCTGTTAGACATGAGTTCCCTGGATTTATTTCCTTCAACACTTGTTGTTTTAGCCCGCTCACTTGAGCGGGCTTTTTTTTTGCTCAGCATTCGTTAAAGAGAACTTCGCTTGCGCTTAACTCTCGATATTCACATCAGTAAACATTCAAAAACAACGCAACCTGAGCAAGGCCATACCAAAAAAAGCCCAGCAATCCAGCTAGGCTTAAAAGATGAACGTCTTCACGTTTAATCTGGGATTAGAAGCTATTCAGACGGTGTGAAACCAAAATGAAGATAGGCGCGCTGAGACACTATGCGACCGCGCGGTGTGCGCTGAAGAAACCCTTGCTGAATAAGGAAAGGTTCTATCACGTCTTCAATCGTTTCTTTTTCTTCACCAATGGCTGCCGCTAAATTATCTAAGCCTACTGGACCCCCATCGAATTTCTCGATAATAGCACTAAGCAATTTGCGGTCCATGTAATCAAATCCTTCTTTGTCTACATCAAGCATGTCTAAGGCTTTAGCTGCAGTTTCAGCGCCCACGGTACCGTCAGATTTTATTTCGGCATAGTCGCGAACACGGCGCAGTAAACGGTTGGCAATACGTGGGGTACCCCGTGAACGACGAGCAACTTCTTGCGCCCCCTCCTCGTTCATTTCTAAGTTTAGATAACTTGCACTTCTTGCAACAATGCTGGTGAGGTCTTTAACATTGTAAAACTCTAAGCGTTGCACAATACCGAAACGGTCGCGCAATGGCGACGTTAACGAGCCTGCGCGCGTGGTTGCCCCCACCAAAGTAAAAGGCGGCAAATCTAATTTAATAGAACGGGCCGCCGGTCCTTCGCCTATCATGATATCAAGCTGATAGTCTTCCATAGCCGGATAGAGTATTTCCTCTACTACCGGGCTTAAACGGTGTATTTCATCAATAAACAATACATCGTTACGTTCGAGGTTGGTAAGCAGCGCTGCAAGGTCGCCCGCTTTTTCGAGCACAGGGCCAGAAGTGGTTTTAATATTCACGCCCATTTCATTAGCTACAATGTTAGCAAGCGTGGTTTTACCTAGGCCCGGCGGTCCAAAGATAAGCAAATGATCGAGGGCATCGTCGCGATTGCGCGCAGCCTGAATAAATATTTCCATTTGCTCACAAACATGAGGCTGGCCCGTGTAGTCTTCCAACATCTTAGGGCGAATGGCGCGATCGATAACTTCATCTTCGGTACTGGCTTCAGGCGTAATCAGTCTGTCGGCTTCAATCATGATAGTTCTACTTTAAACGGTAATTCGAAAGTGACCTTTCTCGATATAGCCACCTTCACTGTGCGCCATTAAATGGCCGCTTTTAGCGCTTCGCGAATAAGGGCTTCGCTTTCCATGCCCTCGCTATAAACGCTTTCAACTAACTTACTTGCCTGCGCGGGCTTATAACCTAACGCGATAAGTGCGCTTTGCGCTTCCTCCCGCGCGTCGTTAACTTCAACAATAGTGTTTGGCGATAACAAGTCGCCACTCGGAGGCGGGACAGCAATACTCTGCGCTTTGCCAAACTTAGCTAATCGGTCTTTAAGTTCTACCACTAAACGCTCGGCCGTTTTCTTACCTATGCCGGGTAAACTCACCAGCGCAGATACATCTTCGTTTTGCACGCTTGCCAAGAACTGACCTGCCGACATGCCGGATAAAATAGCCAAACCAAGTTTTGGACCAACACCGTTTGCTTTGATTAGCTCGCGAAATAAACCTCGCTCCATTTTGTCGGCAAAGCCAAACAGCAGTTGGGCGTCTTCGCGAACCACAAAGTGCGTGTATACCACGACTTCTTCACCCACTGCTGGAAGCTGATAAAAGCTCGTCATAGGCATGTGAATTTCGTAGCCAACACCGGCCACATCTACAAGAATTTCTGGTGGCTGTTTTTCAGCCAACGTACCGCGAATTCGTCCTATCATGAATTATCTCTGTAAAAGCGTTAGCTTTAGGCAGCGTTAACGCAAGCGGCCGCGAACGGTTTTTCGGGCTTGCCCTGCCATGTTTATCAGGCTCTGTTCGGTATGTGCATGACACAAGGCAACGGCCAAGGCATCTGCGGCATCGGCTTGTGGGGTGCCACTTAAATTCAACAGGTGCTTTACCATATGCTGAACTTGTGTTTTATCTGCGCCACCTTTTCCAACTACCGACTGCTTTATTTGCCTTGCGCTGTATTCAGCAACAGGAAGTTGCGCTTGCGTGGCTGCCACAATGGCGGCCCCTCTGGCCTGACCAAGCTTTAGCGCTGAATCAGGGTTTTTCGCCATAAATACTTGCTCAATAGCAAACTGGTCGGGTTTATATTGACGAATAATATCGCCAACACCGGTAAAAATATTTGCAAGGCGAGAAGGCAAATCTGCCGTACCAACGCGAATACAACCGCTAGCCACATACACGAGTTTACCTTGCTTACGCGCAATTAAACCGTAGCCTGTAATCCGAGAACCTGGATCTATACCCAGTATAACCATTAAGGCACACTCGGTACAAACAAAGATACCGCTTCTTTATTGGAGGGGGACCATAAACGCGCTAACGCTTCTTCTTTCGACACCCATTCATATTGCAAATGCTCAGTCAAAATTAAGGGTAGTTCACTGTTTATCTGGAGGGAAAATACGTGTTCTGTGTTATGCACAGTACCTGGCGGGTAGCGATGTAGCCAACGGCTACGAATTTCATATTGATTTTGTTTTTTGTGGTCGTTAAGGACAAACCCGTGTGCTTTGGCATCAATACCAATTTCTTCACACACCTCGCGATAAGCGGTTTCGATGGGTAGCTCACCCTCTTCTAACGCGCCGGTTACCGACTGCCAAAAGGTGGGGTCGTCTTGTCGCTGTAAAAGCAGCACTTGGTAGTGTTGATCAAACAACACTACCAGTGCAGATTCAGGCTTCTTATACGCCATAAATTACGATTGCTTTTTCACCGTAGCGATAGCAAGTTCTTCAAGCTGCTGAGGATTTGCAGGGCTAGGTGCCGACGTTAATGGGCAAGCTGCTGTGGTCGTTTTCGGGAACGCCATTACGTCGCGAATAGAGGTTGCGCCTGTCATAAGCATGACTAGACGGTCTAAACCAAATGCAAGGCCAGCGTGTGGCGGCGCACCAAAGCGTAGTGCGTCAAGCAGGAAGCCAAACTTGTTCTTCGCTTCTTCATCGTCAATGCCTAAGATATTGAATACAGTAGACTGCATATCTTCGTTGTGAATACGTACAGAACCACCGCCTAATTCAACACCGTTTAATACCATGTCGTAGGCGTCAGATAGGGCTTCAGCTGGGTTGGCTTTAAGCTCATCAGGCGTTAGGCCGCGCGGTGCGGTAAACGGGTGGTGAATAGCGTGAAGCTGTCCGTCAAACTCTTCGAACATTGGGAAGTCAACAACCCAAAGCGGCTTCCATTCGCCTTCAAGAAGCTCGAAATCTTCACCCAGCTTAAGGCGAAGTGCGCCCATCGCTTCAGTAACAACCGTGTAGTTATCTGCGCCAAACAATAGAATATCGCCGCTTTGAGCACCGGAGCGTTCAATAATTGCATTGGTAATATCTTCTGTTAAGAATTTAAGAATTGGCGACTGCAGACCGTCAAGCCCTGCTGTAGCGTCGTTAACTTTAATCCACGCTAAGCCTTTCGCGCCGTAAATACCTACAAACTTGGTGTACTCATCAATTTGCTTGCGCGATAGTGAGGCGCCGCCAGGTACGCGGATAGCCGCAACGCGACCTTTCGGGTCGTTTGCTGGGCCACTGAATACTTTAAAGTCAACGTTTGCAAGCAGGTCTGCAACGTCTGTTAGCTCTAACGGGTTACGCAAGTCTGGCTTATCGCTACCAAAGCGCTTCATGGCTTCTGCATAGGTCATGCGCGGGAAGTCGCCAAGGTCAACATCTAGCATTTTGTTGAATAAATCGCGGATCATACGCTCTGTAATAGACATTACGCCATCGGCGTCTAAAAACGTGGTCTCGATATCGATTTGGGTGAACTCTGGCTGACGGTCAGCACGCAAGTCCTCATCTCGGAAACACTTAACGATTTGATAGTAGCGGTCCATACCCGACATCATAAGCAATTGTTTAAATAGCTGGGGCGATTGCGGAAGAGCGAAAAATTCACCTTTGTGGGTACGGCTCGGTACTAGGTAATCACGGGCACCTTCTGGTGTAGCCTTAGTAAGAATAGGTGTTTCGATATCAAGAAACCCTTCTTCTTCTAGGAAACGACGTACTGCGCCGGTTACTTTTGCACGAAACTGCAAACGCTGGCTCATTACCGGGCGACGAAGATCAAGGTAACGATAGCGAAGGCGCTGCTCTTCTGAGTTTTCTTGGTTCCAATCTAACGGCAATACGTCAGCTTTATTGATCACTTCAAGGCCAGTGCCAAGGATCTCAATTTCACCTGTGCGCATATCTTTATTGATTTGTCCTTCAGGACGCGCACGCACCTTACCAGTAAGTTTAACGCAGAACTCGCTGCGCAGGGTATTAGCAACAGATAGCACCTCTGGTAGGTCTGGGTCGAACACCACTTGTACGATACCTTCACGGTCACGTAAGTCGATGAAAATTACACCGCCTAAGTCGCGACGCTTGTTAACCCACCCGCAAAGGGTAACTTCTTGTCCAATGTATGATGAATCGATATTCCCACAGTAATCTGTGCGCATGGTCGTTGACCCCTGATAATTTCTCTTGCTCGGCACGTAGTAAATTCGACGTAATTTTAAACAGAGTTTTGGGCTTATTAGTTTGACTAATTTCGCGTAAACTCTCTGGCCAGTGAGTTGGCCCGTCAGCTACATGCATAATGTAATGATTTAAAGGCCGCATAGTATAAACAAATGCTTGCTAAAGCCCAATGACAAATATGCACAATTCAGCCATATCCCGCGGAAATCTCTACATTGGTTTGCCAATGTGGCAACACAGCCACTGGCCTAATACGTGGTTCGCGAATTATCCGAAGTCAGATAACGCCCTTTCGATTTATGCCCAAGAATGTAATACGGTGGAAGGAAATACCACGTTTTACTCGCTACCTCACCAAGACGCGGTGATACGCTGGGCTAACTCGGTGAACGATGACTTTCGCTTTACCTTTAAATTTCACCAAAATATAACGCATGTGCATCAACTGCAGCACTGTGAGGAAGAAGTTGCCCAACAGCTTTCACTGCTAACCCCTCTTAGAGACAAATTAGGCGTGATGATGCTGCAATTGCCCGCATCGTTTGGCCCAGATAAACTGGGCGTATTGGAACAGTTTCTCGCAGCCCTGCCCAGTGAACTGAATGTAGCGGTCGAGGTACGCCATTTAGCGTTTTTTGCCAAGGGTGATGAAGAAAAAGCGCTAAATCAGGTTTTAATTCGCCATAACGCTAACCGCATAATTATGGATACTCGGGCGCTTTTCACAGGCCCCTGTAATAATGCGCTGCTTGAAGAGGTAAGAGACAAGAAGCCTAGGGTGCCAGTTAATGTGATTGCCACCGGCAGTACGCCTGTAGTTCGGTTCGTTGGAAACGATGTAGACGATGATAACCTTCGCTGCTTAACGCCGTGGGTAAAGAAAGTCCATCAGTGGCTAAATGACGGGAAAGACGTGTATTTCTTTTGCCATCGCCCCGATAACAAAGACGCCCCTTGGCTTGCCCAGCAATTTATTGATTTATATAACTATCAAGCATCGTCACGTGCTTTTAATAACCTCTCGATAAAACACCAGCCTGAGCAAAACCCTTTATTCTAAATGCATAGTATTATTCTAATTAAACTGTAAACTAGTGGGTCTAGCTTTTCATATTTAGATTACCGCGATAGACTTTCAATGAACCATGAGTATGAAAAGGCGCGTCTTGCCGCGCTTGAATCGTTAGATATTTTAGACACGTCCCCCAGCGAACAGCTCGATGCATTAACGAAACAAGTACAAACAGAATTTAAATGTAAAACCTTTCTAGTTAGCCTTGTGGCAGAAGACCGCCAATGGTTTAAATCTCGACAGTGTATGGATGCAACAGAAACGCCACGTAATATCTCTTTTTGTACTTACGCGATTGCTGAAGAAGAGTATTTGATAGTCCCTGATGCCAAGGCCGACAAAATATTTGCGAATAACCCCTTAGTTACGGGTGAGCCCTACATTAGAGCGTATGCCGGATTTATATTGCGTAACAAGGATGGCTATGAATTAGGTACGCTTTGTTTACTTTATGACGAGCCTAAAGCGTTTTCTAGTGACAACATAGACACATTAAAACAGTACGCACGTATTACTGAAAACATTATCTTTTCAGAGCATTTGCAATAGTTTAGTGTTAGTCAACGCAATAAAAACATTACGTTTTGTGGTATTTGATTAGCCATAGATAACACGCTTATATTGGCTTGTTGCATTATTGAAAACCGCGTTTCTTCGGACGTAACGTTGGCATAGTCCGACTGTGTAACTTGCGCGTTCGCTCGTTCAACGTTTACGCTTGTATTAGAACGGCCTAATTTAGACCTAATATTTGATTACTAAGGCGCGTTGAAATTTGTAAGCCAGCGGCATCATCACTAGCGTTATTGATGCGAAGCCCTGAAGTAAGTTGCTCGAAAGAACGACTAAGCCCTTTATTGACGCCAAATAAGGTATTAGTGGCCTGCTGCGCTGCCACGTTGGTATGCAAAAACATAGTTGATCACCATATACATAACACCTTATATAAAGATAGTCGATTACGGCTGGCGATCAGCGTGGCAGGTCAAAAAACATACTAAAGAACAATTAAGAAAAACTAACGGCGGTATTTAAGCTATCTGGCGCGCCGTTAGTTTTTAAAGAATTAAAAGTTAACTACCTGAAATCGGCCGCATTTAACTCATGTTTTTTCATAAGCTTATGCATATCTGTGCGGTTTCTACCAGCCAGTTCAGCGGCCCGCGTTACGTTACCGTCAGTCATTTTTAATAACTTATGTAGGTACTGCTGCTCGAAGGCATCTCTCGCTTCGGTTAGTGTTGGCCAGCTTTGCTTGGTAGCAGACAGTGCCTGCTCAACAAGATGAAGCGGGATCACCGGCGTTTGCGTTAATGCTACACACTGCTCTACAACATTGACTAATTGACGTACGTTACCCGGCCAAGATGAAGTTACCAGCTGCTGCATAGCGTCATCAGAAAACTGACTAACGTTAACACCGTGGCGCTGCGCACTTTGCTGTAATAAAGAACGCGCCAACAGCGGAATGTCTTCGCTACGAGATTTTAGAGACGGAAGTTTTAAATTCACCACGTTTAAGCGGTAATACAAGTCTTCTCTAAACGTGCTTTCTTCCATTTCCTTGTGCAGGTCTTTGTGGGTGGCTGAAATGATACGCACATCGATGTCGACATGTTTACTACTGCCCACTGGGCGTATTTGACGTTCTTGGAGCGCTCTTAACAACTTCACTTGAAGCGTCATGGGCATATCGCCAATTTCGTCTAAAAATAAAGTGCCGCCGTCGGCTTCCCTAAATAACCCTGGATGAGCGGCAACGGCTCCAGTGAACGCGCCTTTTGCGTGACCGAATAATTCTGATTCAAGAAGGTTTTCTGGCAATGCGCCACAGTTAATGGCAACAAATGGTTTATCGCTTCTATTGCTAGCCTTGTGAATAGCATTGGCTAACAGCTCTTTTCCCGTGCCGCTAGCTCCGCTTATGAGCACTGACACTTCCCGTTTAGCTATACGAAAAGCTTGGTCTAACACATTGAGCATTTCTGGAGAACGAGTAATGATATCTTTCGCCCAGTCTCCCGGCTGCGCAGCTTGAGACTGGCTTAACGCTTTTTGAAGTAAAGTGCGTAGTTCGTCGTGATCCACAGGCTTAGGTAAGAAACCAAAAACGCCGCGCTGCGTTGCCGCCACTGCATCGGCAATGGTGCCGTGAGCTGTCATTAGAATAACGGGGATATCTTTCCTAATTCCCATTATTTCTTCAAACAGGCTTAACCCATCAAGACCCGGCATACGCAGGTCGCTTAACACGACATCAAAGCTGTCATTTTGCAGTTTGCGTAGGGCAGACTGGCCATCTTCGACTGCCGTGACGTCATAACCTTCGCCTTCTAAGCGAATGGTTAATAAGCGCAATAAGCTTTTATCATCATCAACCAACAATAAGTTAGGGTTACTACTCGCCTTTTCGCTCACTGTTGTGTACTCCTGTTTTTATCCATCAGTGTTGCTTCAATTTGCAACAATTCTTCTAATTTTTTGCGCAAGTTTATTGCTTCTTTGTTTAGCGCTTCTAGCTGCTCGCCACGAGATGTATTTTCTTGCTCTAATACTACCATTGCTGATTCGAGCTGCATGACTTGGTTATTCTGTGCCCCCGCAACAACATTAATTAACTCTTGCGCAGCCGGCGTAAACCCACCCGCAATGTTATTCACCGCTAGTTGAGCCCTTAGCCTGTCTTGATACGGCGTGTCGTTCGGTAGCGTCAGAATATAAGCGTGCAAAGTGTCATATACCGAATCACTGAGTGACTTCAACGTATGCTTGCGCTTAAGCCAAGGTTGGTTCGCTGCGTCTATCCATTTGTTTAACCAATAGGTTGCATCGCAATTGTGTTCAAAGGTTTGTGGCGGTTCATCAAACAAACAAAAACCGCGCTCTACTTTTGCTACCGGCGAGACCTTTTCGGCCTCGTTGGTGTTGTCGTTATTTCTGGTTAAACTCTGACATCCTGTCAGTACCAGTAAGGCGACAATTAAACCACTTATTCTCATTTTTACTTTTCCTGCTGCGGAATGGTCACTCTAAAGCAAACATCGGCATAGTCTACATCTACCACGCGTACATCACCATGCATTAGTCGAGCGCAATCGGCAACAATAGATAAACCTAACCCAGTCCCAATAACATTATCGTTTCTCGGTTCCGTTCCTCGAATGAAAGGTTCAAATAAGGTGTGTACTGACTCTGGAGCAATGCGTTTACCGCGATTAGCCACGTCTAGTACAAGATTA
The DNA here is from genome assembly GCF_054968525.1 of Alteromonas sp. G5_S2_22_S1. Lineage (NCBI taxonomy): Bacteria > Pseudomonadati > Pseudomonadota > Gammaproteobacteria > Alteromonadales > Alteromonadaceae > Alteromonas > Alteromonas sp. G5_S2_22_S1. The sequence continues at coordinate 79,058 of NZ_JBQKUJ010000003.1, forward strand.
TCATTATCGTTATAAAGATGTATGTTTATAGGTCTACCCACTGCACCATGTGCAACAGCATTAGACACCAAGTTATCAAGAACTCTTCTAAATAATTCCTCGTCTATTTTAACCTCGGGTGAGGTAATATTCACATCAACCTCTCTATCTTGAATAGCCAATGCATAGTCTTCTAAACATGCCGAAACTAGCTTGTTGGCATCGCTTAATACCATCTTAGGCTGCGCTTGCTGTAACAGAAGGTTATAGTCGAGTAGCTTTTCAACAAGCGTGTTCAAGCGTTGAGTACTTGCTGTAAGTAGCGAGAGAACCTCTCGCTGCCCTTTGTTCAGCTCGCCTACTACGTTTTCAGAAAGTAAGCTGCACCCTTCTTTTATGCTTGCTAAAGGGGTTTTTAGTTCGTGGGCGGCGTGCCGTAACAGTGCTGTTCTTATGTGCTCAAGCTGCTGAAGTCTGTCATAAAGCCAATGTAAGTCTTTTTCGACATCAATCAACTCTCTGGGTGCCTGACGCGACAACGGCGGTAACTGGCCATCACTTCGCGCCATTATCCTTATAATTTTTTTGAGATTATTAACGGGGTTAACTATAAGTTGACTACCTAACAGTATAAGAAGCAACGATACGCTGACCAGCATGGCGGTAGACCACGCTTGCTTCGCTTGCATTGCGTTTAGGTCGTCTTGTTGAAGCTTAACCCGTTCGTTAATTGTCGCTTCAACATCGTCACGTAGTAGTTCGACGCTGTCGCCAACTGACGCTAAATAGGCATTCAACAGCAGTTGATCTTCAATAGTTCGGTATTCAGCTAATTGGGATAGCTGCTCAGAAAGTCGAGAGCAGGTCGTGGGTATCGACAACGCCTGACAAAGATTATCTGCGGCTACGGCAAATTGCTCTATTGCATTGTCGGAAAGAGATGCTACTTGTTCGTTTCTCAAAACGGCAAATTGGCGAACGCTTCTTTCAACGTCAACAACGGCATTATCAAGGCGCTGCATATCGCTAACAACATCTACCACAAAACGGGTTTCTAGTGTTGTCATTTTGCCCACTTTAGCCAAGTCGCTTTGACTTTGCCAAAGTAAGGCAATAAGGGGAATGAGGGCAAGTAAAAAACTACCTAGCGTTAACTGCCTCAGCGAACCCAGCTGTACTAAGCGCTCGCTCAACGAAACCTTGTTTATCAGAACCTTACCCTCATTAGTTTGTCATGTTTTATCTACTCACTTGCTGTGAGCTTTTTATTACCCGGCGTTAACTCACTTTTCACCAATTCGGCTTCAGAAAGCTTGCCATCTTCGTTATCGTCTATTAACCCAAAATTACGCAACAGCCCAGTATGGCGCACTGACTCTTTCAGAGAAATAAGACCGTCTTTGTTTGTGTCTAACTGCTGCAATAACGTGCGCGCGGGGTTTGCGTGCGCATCCGCTACGGATATGGCTTGTACTGCAGCTACAGCACAAAGTGCTATGAAAACTTTTTCGAGACGTTTCATCATGAATCCTCCGCAAAATGCTTATAAAATCCTTCTCTTTCGCTCTTAACTAGCTTCAAATCATTAACAATAAGAAGAGAGAAAAAGGCTGCTAGATACTATCACTAGTCTTCAATTAACCACTATCATAATTGCATTGAATTTTATTATGCCATTTTCAGACCAACAGTTAAAATAGTTTATAAATCAATGACTTTTGTAAAATTAGATATTCACAATGAAAGGAACAAAGAAATTGTGTTGCAATAAAGAAACACTACTGTGAAACCATAACAATAGCTGTTAAAGGTTCACAGTAGGCGGTGCTCGGCCATCGCGGAGGCATCGTAACGGCAGGGAGAACGCACGAGCGCAGAAAGAGGGATAGGCTTGCTAAACAGGAAGCCTTGAACATTGTCACACCCGTGTTCTCTGAGGTAATCCCACTGTTCATGGTTTTCTATACCTTCAGCACAAACAGAAAGAGAAAGGCGCTTTGCAAGATCGATAATTGCACCGGTAACCAGTCGGCTGCGCTCGGAAGTTTGAAGTTCCGTAACGAATTGCCGGTCTACTTTCAATGTATCGATATTAATTTGAGTGAGGTAACTTAACGACGAATACCCTGTACCAAAGTCATCTAGGGCGATAGCACACCCCATATTCGATATTCGTCTGAAAAACTTATTGGATAAAGCAAAATTTTCAAGATAAGCGCTTTCGGTAACCTCAAACTCAACGTTTTCTGGATTTATGTCATATAAATTGAAAGTATTGTAGATATAGTCAAAAAGTTGATTACTCCTCAGGTCGTGCCCCGATAAGTTAATCGACGCTCTGAATGGTGTTAAAGCCCATTGCTTTAAATCTGGCATATCAATACAAACTTGCTTGATGATCCAGCGGGTTATGGCCGTTATTTTGCCCCCTTGCTCTGCAATGGGTATAAACTCATTGGGCATAACCAGCCCAAACTCGGGGTGTTCCCAACGGATTAATGCTTCAACGCCAACTACCTCACCTTCATTACTCACTTTAACTTGGTAGTAAACAACAAACTCATCGTTTAAGAGTCCTTGTTCAATGCCGTTTGCCAAATGAAGCTTACGCTTATGAGACTCGACCATATCTGGCGTAAACAACGTGTAACTGCCTCTTCCCCTGGCCTTCGACCGGTACATGGCCAAATCTGCATTGCTCATAAGCTCACTTAGGTCATAGCCTGCATCTGACGCTGTAGCTATACCCACGCTCAGACCTACGGTCAATGACAGCCCACGAAGCTCAAAAGGCTCATCAAAAGCGGTGATTAATCGGGTAGCCAGACGTTGCGCTTGTTCGGTGGAAGCATCTCTATCAGGAAGCACTAAAAACTCATCGCCCCCTAAACGAGCAAACAGGTCGCCATCACGCAATAAACACTGCACCCTATCTGCCACTTCGATAAGAATAAGGTCGCCAGTTTCATGGCCTAACGAGTCATTAATACCCTTAAAGCCATCTAAATCAAAAAATAGAAGCAATAAGTCTTCGTCATTTCTTTTCGCTCTTGCTAACTCTAAACGCAAGTTATCAAGTACGAACTGTCGGTTAGGCAATCCGGTTAAGCTATCAAAATTAGCCAGCCTCGACATGGTCTCTTGCTGGTCCACCAAGGTTTGCTTTTGTTCAAAGTTAACCAGCAGCTCCACTTCAATAGCATCCAGCAAGCTATTGATGTTACGGGCAAGCTGACCGACTTCGTTAGAAGACTCTATCGAGTTTCTAAGCGCGTAATCTTTTGATTCATAAACCTCTTGGGTAAATTTCCCCAACGATGCTAAAGGTGAGAGAAGACGGTAGAAAATAAAGAAACATGTTCCCGTACACAATAGCCAGAATGCTAAAATAAATGGCACTTGCTTAATAAGTTGGCGAGTTGAGTTTGAAGCCTTAACTTCATTGGTATCAACGTAAATAACCAGGTGCCCCATTGGGTAAAGGCTACTGCCAATGATTTGATGTGCGGTGATCACGTCTTCATACTGTGCAATACCAAAAGGTACATTCTCTGGAGAGGTAGGTACTGCCTCATCGTCAAATTTTAATGATTGCTTGGGTTGTACTGTCGAGATAACCCTATAATCATTATCGTAAAGGGTTGCACTAAGAAGATATGGGTGTTCTTTAACCGGTTGGAATACAGAAGAAAGTAACGCATTATTACCTGGATTTTTTTGCATTAAAATCGAAAGCTGTAACGCAAGTGAGTTACTTAGCGCGGCCGTATTATCCGCGACAACAGTCATCACTGACTCACTGTGTTCTAACTTATTTACAATAGCTATTGATGTGGCCAAAATAGCCATAGAAACGGATATGACTAACCCGACAGAAATTTTTAAGGTTTTAAACACGTTTGTGCCTTACTGAACTACTTCGCCTTTGCCAAGCTGGCGATATGCAATAGGTAAAAAGAACCATTACGCAGTATCGATTTCGTTATTATTATGCGCTCAATAGTACGGCACGAGATAAGAAAATAAAACGGATTTTTAAATACCTATGGCGCGCTTGTTAAAACCCAAGTGTTACTGAGTGTTTTCAACAACGTCCAGCTTCGTTTTAATGTACTGACTGTGAGGGACGTATAATAAATCAGCAATTTGCCTGATTGTGCTTTCTTCAAGCGGGGCGAGGGATTCATCAGCATAAGCGATTGACCATAAGCTTTTTACAACACGCACTCTTTCATCAGCATTGCAATGCTTGTTCAGCACTTGCGTAAAATGTACAAGGTCTATGGCATCATCTGCGGTTTCTTGGCCTCTTTTAAGAAGCAGCGCCATCGCATCATCATCAACGTTAACGTGTTTTCTTAGCTGCTTCTCGTATTCTTCCCGTTCAGTCTCAGTAACTTGATTATCAGCACTAACGATTTCACTGAGCAAAGCTGCAGTCGCTAATTCCACAGTATAGGCAGGTTCGTTCTGTTTATGAGAGTCTTCAAAAAGTTTAAGGAATGATTTCAGCATAAATCCTCAGAGTTTGGGTGGCCTTTGTGCGCGTTGGTGTACGCAGATACGAGTATTTCTATTATGTTTACTAAGAAAAAGAGAAATTCGATTAATTGCTTAATAGGTTGGATAGTTTAGGCACTTTTAGCCTGTGCAATAGATTGCATGGCGATGACCTAACTTTGCGTGTCGATAAGACAAACGACTTTACTGCCTCCTTTTTCAAACCATATTCGTTCACACAATGCATGTATCAGCGGCAAGCCACGCCCGTAACTTTCTTCCTGAGTATTGCAAGCAGTAGAGAACTTGCGCCCCCCGCCCCACTCAAACCCATCACCGCTATCCTCTACTGAGATAAGGACTTTGCCGTCTGATGGTACAGATTCAACCCGAATATTTATTCGCCCTTGATTTAGTACCTGCAAAGAGGCCTCGCGATTTTCGTAGTATTGTTGAAAACCAGAGCTATCAGCTTTGAGTTTAGAGTCTAGTTTTAAGATACCGTGTTCAAGGGCATTATTAAAAAGCTCAGACAATACGGTATAAATTATTGAACGAATACTTTGTATGCCCTCACACTGACCTGCCAATTGCAACACTCGCTGTAAAATATCTGGTTGCTTTAAATGCTTCGCATCTAGGGCAATGTCGTGAACGGACGGTAGCCCGTCATCGAATTTCTGTGAACCAGGAATATTGATAGGTTTGGCAGTAAATACGACTAAGGTGACATCGTCGTGGAATGACGCTGCACCACAATGTGCTTTCGCTCTAAGAAAAAGGGAGTCGGCTTCAATTTTTTCATGGGTCTGCATTTGATCTTTAATGATATCAATCAACCCTTCTTCAAGCAGCATCTCACCTTTATCATTGGCAATTTCAATCAAACCATCACTACAGATTATGAGTTGTTCGTTAGGCCCTAAACGAATGGCGTCGCAATCGGTATTGAGTTCGTGTTCGTCAACTATACCTAACGCCATGTGTCTTGATGTTATGGTTCTCAAGGACATATCTGTTTTTGCGGGAATAATGACAGCTGGCATACCGCCTTGCCAAAGGTTCACGCGATTGCCTTCAGCGTTGATCTCGCCTACTACCGCTGCCATAAACATGTCACTTGGAAGAAACGTAATGAGGATGCGATTTAACTCACAGATTATTTCAGCAATGGATACCCCTTGGTGACTGAGTTCCTGAAAAGCCTGTGTCACCGGTAACGCGCCTATAGCCGAGGCAAGGCCGTGACCTGTGAAATCTCCAACTACAAAGTACACCCCTCCACTTGGGCTAGCTTCACATAGAAACAAATCGCCATTGAACGTTTCAGCTGGTTTTAAAAAGCAGTCAAAATGCGACAACACCTCTGGCCGATTTACGATGGCATGGCTAAAAATGTGCTCAACGATAGCGTGCTCTCGGGCAACCCGCTGGTTAAACAACCTAAGCCTCTGGTTTTGCTGCTCTACGTGCTCACTTAACGCCCGTATTTTTAAGTGCGCTTTAATCTTGGCAGTTAGAATGTGACGGTCGAAGGGTTTAGTCGCAAAGTCATTTCCGCCAACTTCAAGACAGCGAACTAAACTTTCGTTATCTTCTAAAGCGGTAATAAAAAGAATAGGTAAGTAAGGACCTTTTGCAAGTTGGCGGATTTGCACGGCAACGTCAAAGCCTGAAAGACCCGGCATAACCACATCAAGCAAAACTAAATCAGGCTGCTCTTCGATAAAATGCTGTATCGCCTCTTCACCATTTACCGCTTCAATACAGTGTTTATAACCAGCGCTGTAAAGCATATTGGTCAATAATGTACGATTGATGGCTTCGTCATCAACAATAAGGATTTTCACAGCCGTCACTTCGCCGTTACTTAATGTCAAATTTCTTATCGAAACGAGATATTTTTAAAATTTTCGCAACCTGAGGACGGGCGTTTTCGATGCTGTATGACAATTCCTTGTTAGCTAAAGATTTTTGCATATTAAGCAGCATGCCCAATGCAGAACTGTCCATATATTCGGTTTGCGATAGATCAACGGCGATGTGCGAAACATCATCGTCAATTTTATCGTAGGCGTTTCTGAAGTCTTCTACTTTACTGAAATCAAATTTTGTTCCCACATCAATAATCAAGGTTTGTCCCTGATTTTGATAGCTCGACCTTATTTCCATATGCGTTCCCTAACGTTGTGCGCAGAAATGCTTCATCAGATGCTTTTATCTTTGCTATTCTTATCTTAGTTGAACTTTTCTACATCGCCATCAGTGAAATCTAAAACTTTCGTATAATTATGTTTTAGATAAGGTCATTAAGATGGAAAGACAAAACGTATTGAGGTATTTATGCAAGATTGGCAAGACGCTCTTTTGGTCTACAGTACAGAGAGTGGCAAAATAAAGCCTGAGCAAAAAGCAGATGAGCGCTCGGTTTCTTCGGATGGCATTGTTCGCATTCACAGAGAAACCAAAGGTCGAAAGGGTAAAGGCGTGTCTCTAATTAAAGGTTTAGACCTACCTTCTGACGATCTAAAGAAACTAGGCTCAGAACTTAAAAAGAAATGTGGGTGCGGCGGTGCAGTTAAAGACGGTGTTATCGAGGTACAAACCGATGACAGAGAAAAACTTAGAGCACTGCTTACCGACAAAGGTTACAAAGTTAAGCTTGCTGGTGGTTAACTAAACGCACCAGCGCACAAGCTCCCTTTTTCATAAACATATAGCAAAAAGAGTCTGAAATGGAAAAGCTGTCAATTTCTGATTTACATATTATTTTGGTTGAACCATCTGATACGCAACGCAAAATCATTACTACGTTGCTATTAAAAGAAAACGTTAAGGAAATTGACCCTGTCAGTACCCTTTCAGAGGCCCGTTCTGCTGTAAAAGCGCACGGCGCCGACCTTATCGTGAGCGCCATGTACTACGAGGATGGAACCGCTTTAGAACTGCTAAAATTCATAAAAGAAGATGAAGCGTTTAAAAGTATTCCTTTCATGCTTGTGTCCAGTGAAAATAGACTCAGCAAATTAGAAGAGTTTAAACAGGCAGGAGTGGCGGCCATTCTACCTAAACCCTTCGAACCTCTCCATCTGTCTCGCGCGCTTAATGCAAGCTTAGATTTAATTAATCACGACGAACTTGAGCTGGATTTATTCGACGTTCACGACGTCCGCGTATTGCTAGTTGATGACAGTAAGTTGGCAAGAAATCATATACGTCGAGTTCTTGAAGGCATGGGGCTACAGCGTATTCGAGAAGCTGAAAATGGTGCCGCTGCACTTACGCTCATTAAAGACGAGCCTTTTGACTTAGTAGTTACCGATTACAACATGCCCGAAATGGACGGCCGCGAGCTGTCTGAGTTTATACGCTTTAACCCCGAAACCACCCATATCCCTATTATTATGGTGACCTCAGAGGCAGCTGATAGTGCGCATATGGCAAATATCCAGCAGACCGGTGTTAATGCACTATGTGACAAGCCATTTGAGCCAAATGAAGTAAGACAAATGCTATCTGCCCTACTCGGGAATTAATGACTTCCTCATACACCCCTTAAACGTTCGCCGTAGAAGATTAATCTCATAAAATCTACGGCGAGCTTATTTTTATCACTTTTTCAAGTGCACCATAACAAAAACAATAACACTTATTGTAAAAATGGGTTGACACCAACAGGTGTTCAACATACATTCAAAGGCATGAAACAGAATATAAAGCACGTAGCCATTTTCTTTTTTGCGTTTACATCCTTTTATTAGGGAGGCGCAGCTACATGCATGAAAACCTCCCACCCGGGAGGTTTTTTTTTAGCAGAATTTTCTTACAAGATACGCACGGGAATGATATGTCAGACAATGCACTAGATACTGTTAGAGAGCGAATTACCGCACTAGACAGTGAGTTACTTACCTTACTTTCAGAACGCAGAAAGCTAACTAATGAAGTCGCTGAGACAAAAATTAGACATCACATTCCTGTGAGAGATCAAAAGCGCGAAGAGCAGCTCTTAGTACGACTGATAAAAGAAGGTCAAGATATTGGACTAGACCCCCATTACGTGACTCAAATTTTCCATGTCATTATTGAAGACTCGGTGTTAAACCAACAGGCAATGCTTGCTGAACGCGCAAATCCTGGTAGCACGCTTCCGTTAAACCGTGTGGCGTTTTTGGGTGACAAAGGCTCGTACTCTTACCTTGCAACACAGAAGTACTTCTCACGTCGCCCTGGCGAGCTGTTAGAAATTGGCTGTCAGAGTTTCGCCGAAATCATTCATAAAGTGGAAAGCACAGAAGCTGACTATGCGGTACTACCAATTGAAAATACGACTTCTGGCAGTATCAACGAAGTATACGACCAGCTTCAGCACACCCAATTAAGTATTATTGGCGAGCTCACTCACCCCATCCGTCATACTCTTTTAGTGGGAAGTGATACCAGCATAGATAAAATTAAAACGCTGTACGCCCACCCTCAAGTTTTTACTCAGTGCAGCCATTTCCTTGCGGAGCTAGGCAATGTAGAAGTAAAAACTATGGACAGCACGTCATCTGCCATGTTGACCGTGAGCGAGCTCAAACGGGACGATGTGGCAGCAATAGGCAGTGAAGCTGGCGGTAACTTATATGGCTTGATGGCAATTAAGAGTAATTTAGCTAATCAAAAAGAAAACCACAGTCGCTTTATTGTCGTTGCGCGCAACCCTGTTGTGGTGCCACTTCAAGTGCCGGCCAAGACCACCCTTGTGATGTCGACCATTCAAAAACCTGGGGCGCTGGTTGAAGCACTGCTAGTGCTAAGAGAAAACAGTATTAACATGACTAAGCTAGAGTCACGCCCTATTCCGGGTAACCCATGGGAAGAAATGTTTTATATTGATGTTGAGGGCAACGTAGAGGACGGCCCCGTTCAAAATGCGCTAGACTCACTACGTGGCATAACGCGCTACATCAAAGTACTTGGATGCTACCCAAGTGAAGAAATTAGCCCGACTAAAGTAGCTGCGGCAAGTGCATTAGCTGACTAGTACAAAAAGGCGAGCTTTAAGCTCGCCTTTCGTTTTACCTATGTCGCTGATACCGAATACTTATTTATCCCGTAATAGTTGGCCATCATCCGCTTTTAACAACATTTGTTTGCTGTCTACCAGGCATTTTTTCGCGTAGTCACCAAACCATGCCCCCACCTTCATAAACTGCTCTACAAACCCTTTTTTATCTCCGCTTTCAAGCAACGACAACGCAAGGCCAAATCGCTCATAAAAACGTCTAAGAAGGGCAAAGTTGTCGGGATTATTAAAGATAATATCTGCGTAGAGCTGAGGTGATTGAGCAAATAACCGACCCACCATTGCAAGCTCTAGCCGATAGATTGGTGAGCTAAACATGGTCAACGATTCCAAGTTAGGATCTTCACCTTTTAAGTGTTGTCCATACACAAAGGTGTTAAAGTGGCGCATAACCTGTATATAGGCCATGGCCTGGTCGTGCTCTTGCGCAGTAGAGTCATGTATGGTCGCTCCCCAAATGCGCATTTGCTCGATTAACCAAGCATATTTGTCGCGGCTTCGTCCCTCACACACCACAACAACCTGCTTGATCATACCCGGGGCGTCTGGGCCGAACATAGGGTGTAACCCCACCACTGGGCCTTTGTGCACCGTAAGCATTGCCTCTAACGGCTTTGCTTTGATACTGGTAATATCCGCTAGTACGCAATCGTCCGGCAACATGGTGAGCTTTTCGATAACGGCTTCGGTCAAGTTGATGGGTACGGCCACAACAACTAAAGATGCAACGCTTAGCCGCGCTGTCGCTTTTCCGCTCTCCCAGTCCTCTTTTTCAACAATTGAAACCTGGTAATTACTGCGTTCAAACAAACTCACAAATACTCGGCCAAGGGCACCTGCCCCGCCGATCACAACCACGTTATCCACATCAGGTTTAACGCAGCGATAATTGTTATTTTGAGTATGGTAAGACTCTCGCATTACGCGACGTAACAGGTCTTCGGTTAAGTCAGGCGATACACCCAATGCTTCGGCCTGCGCACGGCGTGAGGCGATAAGCGCCTTTTCACGCTCAGGTACGTATACAGGCATACCAGCTTCGGCTTTTATTTGCCCGACTTGAGTGGTTATTTGATTGCGTTTTGCGAGTAACTCGACGAGCTGAGAGTCCAGCTCGTCGATACCTTCACGCAGCGTATCAAGCTTTTTTAACTGCTGCGAAAATTCGGCCATTGTGTCTTGTCCTTGAATCAAACGGCACGTAGGCTAATAGGCTTAAGCCACCGTGCGCTTATTTTGACGTAAGGGTAGCACAGTTATTAATTTATCTCTGGTTTGAGTAATTAAGTTTTCTGTGGTTTGCCAGTCGATACAACCATCTGTAATCGAAACCCCGTATTCTAGTTCTTCAGGCTTTTTGCCTTCTGCTTTTTGATTACCAGGCTTTAAGTGGCTTTCTAGCATAACGCCAATGATAGACTGATTGCCTTCAAGAATTTGGTTCACCACGTTTTGCGCAACTAACGGCTGACGGCGATAATCTTTAGACGAGTTAGCATGGCTGCAATCAACAACCAAGCCCGCGGTTAGGCCCGCATCTTGTAGTTCAATTTCGCACTCAGACACGCACACAGAGTCATAGTTAGGCTGCTTACCACCACGAAGGATAATATGGCCGTCTGGGTTACCGCTGGTCCCAATAATGCTTACCTGACCTTGCTTATTAATACCCATAAAGCGATGGCCAGATGCGGCCGATTTAAGGGCATTAATCGCAATATCTAAACTTCCATCTGTACCATTTTTGAAACCCACTGGCATAGAAAGACCACTTGCCATTTCACGGTGAGTTTGAGATTCAGATGTACGCGCTCCGATAGCCGCCCAGCTAAATAACTCTGCCAGATACTGTGGGCTAATTGGGTCTAGCGCCTCGGTTGCAACAGGCAGCTCTAGCTCTGCTAGCCAAATCAGTAGTTCTCTTGCTTTACGTAAGCCCGTTTCAATATCAAACGTACCGTCGATGTGGGGGTCATTTATTAGGCCTTTCCAACCTGTAGTAGTGCGCGGTTTTTCAAAATAAACGCGCATTACAATAAAGAGTGTATCTTTGCATGACTCGTGAAGTTCTTTCAGCTTAAGCGCGTATTCTTTCGCAGCTTCTACATCGTGAATGGAGCATGGACCACACACAACTAGCATTCTATGGTCGCGGCGATGAATAATATCTGAAACGATTTTTCTAGAATCAGAAATGGCGGCGAGCGCTTTGTCTGAAACAGGCAGTTCAGCGCTTAACGCTTCTGGGGTAATAAGTACATCTTCTGTACTTACGTGAACATTATTTACGGTGTCCTTGATCATGGGAGCTCTCTTACTCTCTTAACTTCAAATAAAAAACGGAAAACTAAAACGCTAAAAGAGTGTGCAATCGGCATGTAAACTTTATTGTACAACCAGCTTTTTCTATATTTCTTTAACGTCATTGACTTTTTAACAACTTAAGCGTAATAGCGCAAGCAATAACGAATAATACTTTATTCTAAGCTAGATTCGTAGCAAAACAGCGTGACTTATTGGCAAGCATCGATAGCATTCGATTAAATAATGACCGGCAGTTAGGATTCGGTCATTTAACCGCTGCTAGAATAATTAACCAACATAAATAAGCTAAATTTCTCATTCCTCTTAAGGATTTTGTATTATTGCAACAACGCAATAATAACGAGAAAACAATGCATAATTTAGTTATCACCTACACAGACCACGTTGCCACGTTAACCATGAAAAATGGTGAAAACCGCCACAACCCGCTTTTTGCCAAAGAGATGCTGTCTGCATTAGATACCATCAAAAGCAATGAAGATTGCAAAGCACTGGTGATCACGTCAAACGACGAAAAATGTTTTAGCTTAGGCATTGATACTGACTGGCTGATGCCGGCGATGAAAGCTGCTCGTACTGAAGAGATCAAGCAGTTCATGTATGACATGGACGACGTGTTTAAAACACTCCTGCTTTACCCACTTCCTGTGATAGCGGCAATTAACGGTCACGCTTTTGGCAATGGTGCTATATTGGCGTGCGCATGTGATTTCCGGTTTATGCGCGCAGATAAAGGTTTCTTCTGTTTTCCAGAAGTTGACCTATCTATTCCTTTTCTTCCGGGAATGATTGAGTTTGTCAAAAAGGCAATGCCTTACTACCGCTTTAACGAAATGAAGTTATCTGGCAGACGTGTTTCTGGTAAAGAGTTAGAAGACGACCATGTTGTAGAAAAAGCATATAACTCACAGGCGTCTTTGATAGAAGGCGCAGTAAACTATGCAAAAACCTTCGACAAAAAGCGTAGTATTTTTGCCGAGCATAAAAAGCGCCTGCATAAGCATATTATCCACACCATTAATATAGAGAATAAACCCATGATTGAAGCGCTTACCCTTATGGTTTAAATAACGTTTTTCTCATGCAAGCTGTGTAACGCGAGCGTTTTACACAGCCTTGTATAGCGCTGACACTAGTGGCTATTCAGTGCTACTCTCTTTTTTCTGTTGTCTAGGCGTTCGCTTTCTGAACAGGTCAACATTGACGCCCCAGTGAAGTGATGCAATCCGCAATAGCACCGTAACGCCAATAGAGCCTAAAATACACCATATGTAAGGTATATCGAGCGCAAATAGCGCAGCATAAGTAAGGCCCCCGGCGAAGCAAGCGCTGGCATAAACATCACCACGCATAACATAGGGAACCTCTCGGCAAACAACGTCCCTCATCAAACCGCCAAAGATGCCTGTCGTCATCCCCATGGTTAATGCGACAATCATTCCTGTTCCGCTAATCAATGCCTTTTCTATGCCTATCACGTTGAATATGGCAAGCCCTACTGTATCAATCAAGATGAAATAAAAATTTGAAGGTGATGGGAAGTAGCGTATGAATAATACGGTAACAAATATTGCGCTGTAGGTTGCTAAAAGGTATTCAGAACTATCTACCCAGAAAATAGGTTTACCTAACAATAGGTCCCTTAAGGTTCCGCCGCCTAATGCCGTCATTACGCCAACAACCACTATACCGAAACCATTAATATTCTTTTCGTGTCCCAACAGTGCGCCTGATATAGCGAAGAAGGCAACACCGATAATGCCTAGCACGATAAAATATTCGGAAGTCATTCTGCTCTCTATTAAAAAACCTTAATGTAGGTAATGGATAAAACAGAAAAAAGATCGGATTTTAAGCACAAAAAAACCCGCTTGAAGCGGGTTTTTTCGAAGTTAACAATAACGCAAGGATTAGTAATCTTAGTTAAGCTTCTCTTTGATACGTGCAGATTTACCTGAACGCTCACGTAGATAGTAAAGCTTAGCACGACGAACCGCACCGCGACGTTTAACTTCAATTGAAGAAACTGCCGGGCTGTGTGTTTGGAACACACGCTCAACGCCTTCGCCGCTAGAAATTTTACGCACGGTAAAAGACGAGTGCAGACCACGGTTACGCTTAGCGATAACAACACCTTCATAAGCCTGAAGACGCTCTTTGTCACCTTCGGTAACGCGAACTTTTACAACTACTGTGTCACCTGGACCAAACGCAGGAACATCAGTTTTTAGCTGTGCTTCTTCGATTTTTTTGATGATATCTTGACTGACTTTGCTCATCATATCCTCTCGTCCTAGTTAACTGTCATCTTGCCGCAACAGTGCTTGATATTGATCAAGCAAACGTTGTTGCTCCTCAGTCAGAGCTAGGTGATTTAACAAATCAGGGCGACGCTGCAAGGTTCTACCTAAAGACTGCATCAATCGCCACTGCCTAATTTTTTCATGATCACCACTTAACAACACCTCAGGCACCTTTTGACCATCAAGTATTTCGGGCCGCGTATAGTGCGGACAATCCAAAAGACCGTCAGTGAAAGAATCTTCAACTGCCGAGGCTTTATGCCCCAACACGCCAGGAACTAACCGTGCAACCGCGTCCATAAGGACCATTGCTGGCAGTTCACCGCCGCTTAGCACGTAATCACCAATAGAGACTTCTTCATCTACATGGCTTTCGATTACTCGCTCGTCGATGCCTTCATATCGGCCGCAAATTAAAATTGTGCGGTCAATGTTAGCAAGGCGCTGTACGCCTGCTTGGTCAAGGGGTTTCCCTTGTGGTGATAAGTAGATCACCTTACTTTTTTCGCCGCCCACTTTCTTGGCGGCTTGTATTGCGTCGGTTAGCGGTTTTACCATCATCAGCATACCGGGTCCGCCTCCGTAGGGGCGATCGTCTACTGTACGATGGCGATCATGTGTAAAGTCACGGGGGTTGAAGGTGTCAACCGATACAGTTCCAGACTTAACAGCTCGTCCTATCACACCCTGTTGGGTAAAAGGGGCAAACATATCTGGAAACAGGCTAACAACGCCAAACCACTTTTCCGGTGTCACTTAAAACCCCGGGTCCCAGTCAACTTTAATGACCTTCGCTTCCTTATCCACCTCTTGTACGACTTCGTCGAACACAAAAGGTAATAGTCTTTCTTTTTGACCAAAAGCATCGCCTACATTCGCTTTAACGTGAATCACGTCGTTAGCACCTGTATTAAACACTTCTTTCACCACACCCAAGTCGTAACCTTGCGTTGTTACTACTTTCATGCCGGTGAGCTCACGCCAATAAACCCCTTCGTCGCCTAAATCAGGCAGCTGTGAAGCATTTATGTTGATATCCAAGTTTTTGATGCGCTCGGCATCGTCTCGACTATCAACGCCCACAATTTTTGCAACGAGGCTTTTACCGTGCGGTCGCCATTGGTCAATTTGGTATTCTTTTTCTTCGCCAAGAAACCATGGCGCGTAATCAAAAATACCTTCTGGCGTTTCTGTATAGCTGTTGATTTTGACCCAACCTTTAACACCGTACGGTGCGCCAATTTTGCCAACAATCACTTTGTCAGACGCTAGACTCATCTATACCACCAGTTAATAACAGCTTACGCTGCAGATTTTTTCGCTTCTTTTACCAAGCTAGATACGCGATCTGATAAGCTCGCGCCTACGCCAACCCAGTAATCAACACGCTCTAGATCTACGCGAAGACGCTCCGCTTGACCTTGTGCAGTTGGGTTGAAGAAACCGATGTTTTCAATGAAACGACCGTTTCTTGCACGGCTGCTATCAGCAACCACTAGTTGATAAAATGGACGCTTTTTCGCGCCACCACGCTGTAAACGAATAGTAACCATAAATGCCTCAAACTCGTTGTAGCGTTACCGTTAACTTAAGCCTTCATTTAACGTCTAAAAATTAGACGCCAATTGGAAGGCCGCCGAATTATACGGATATCACCGTTCAATGCAAGTAAAAACCTGATTTATCCTTTGTTTAGTTCAATATCGCTCCCGTAAGTAGGCGATGGCCTAAGAACGCAAATACACATGCATGATCTTTCGCAAATTTCTTTAAAATATCATCTGGTGGTGTATTGTTAACGTAGCACTAGGATTTAGTGTGGATAAAAAACTTAAGCCATATGCAGTTTAAAGGATGGCAGTTAACTGGGTTTTAGTTTTTCTCTGGCGCATTTGTTAATCAAAGGCTTCAGTAAATGGATCACGAAGAAGGATTATTCGAATGAAATTATCATCACTCATACTCGCTACATCAATTGCTCCACTTTTCGCGTGTTCATCCGCTACAGATATGGTCACACAACAAGCAGAAGTCCAACCCAATGAAGCTCGTATAGACTTTTTCGCTAACCGCGGAGAAGCCTTTGACAATAAGCGAGAGTACGTAAAGTTGATGTGTTTTAACCAACGCCCTAACGGTGCGTTAGTTCTTCGGGATGTTGAGCCGGGAGAGCATGTTCTATTTGTTCAAGCCAGTGTCGTAAACACTGACCTGCCTGATGGTACCACTCGCGAGGCGATAGTTAGGCTAGATGTAAACTTAGAAGGCGGCAAGCGTTACTCGCTCAACCAATCTCGTGACCATCACGATATGAAAGTATGGCTCCAAGAAACGGATTCTGGCGTCCCTGTTTCTGACATCGTTACAACCCGTGTTGAATACCCAAAATCGGTGGGAGATTTACGCCTTGAACAATGCAAGGAAGGCACAGTTTAAAAGTGCGCGCTTTTTTCAATAACGGTTACAGACGACGTAGGGTTACACTTGCGTCATTATAATCGTAAGGTATGTTTTGCCACTGAGCGTTTTTAAGCGCTCGTGATTTTGTCTCTTCTGCCTTGGCAAGTTTGTTTGATTTGAGTATTAAGCTGGGAGAGCCCTGGGCGCCTATACTACGCGCCATATGCATTTCTTCATTTAATTGCTCAATTGTACTTTCACTGTTGAGATCCAATTCGAAACTCTCGACATCAAGCCCTATTTCTTCAGCAAACGCACAGCATCAGCTGCACATGAATAGTCCCCTCTATTTTCATCCCAGCGTATATACTGCCATTGTAATCGCATTGCTGACGTCTAATGTACCTACTTTGCCGTATAATCCAAACATCAATATTAAATGGTGTTGTAAACACACCGCTATCAAGAAGTAATGCGCACAACGAGGTAATTTTGACAACACCGCTAGCTGATGTATCGACAAAACAAGTATTACAGTGGATTGGCTCACATTTACTTCACTACAAGTCACGCGTTGTAGGGGCGGTTATTGCTCTTTTCACCGCGGCTATTGCGTGGCTACTTTTAGGGCAAGGAATAAAGTATGCCATCGACAGTGGCTTTATTGAAAACGCGGCAGATACATTAAATAAAGCAACTGTAATGGTACTTGCTATTACGATTGTTGCCTGCCTGGCGACTTACGCTCGATTTTACCTTATGACCTGGTTAGGCGAGCGAGTAAGCGCTGATATTAGAAATCAAGTTTACTCACATTTATTGTCTCTCCCCCCTTCGTTTTTTGCAGAGCTTAGAACCGGAGAAGTCATTTCTCGATTTACCAGTGACACTACGATTATTCAGACTGTTGTCGGTATGAGTCTATCTATGACTTTACGTTCTGTGGTTACCTTTGTCGGCGCTTTAATACTAATGACCTTTTCAAGTCCATTACTAACGTTTTGCGTGATTGTCGCAGTTCCAGCTGTTTTAGTACCAATAAAGGTATTAGCACCACAGGTACGCCGATACGCGAAAGAAAGCCAAGATAAAGTAGCTGATTTAGGCGCCCGTATCGATGAAAGTCTTCACGAAATAATGACCGTACAGGCCTATACCGCCGAAAATGCAGAACGCTTGCACTTCTCTAAAAAAGTAGAGCTTGCTATGGATGTGGCTAAAAAGCGTATTCACTATCGCTCTTTGCTTATTGGCTGCATTATGTGCATTAGCATGACAGCCATTATCTTTATCGCGTGGGTGGGTGCGCGCCAAGTGCTAGACGGCACAATGACAGTAGGTGAACTTTCCGCTTTTCTTTTCTACGCCGTGATGGCAGGGGGTAGTGTAGCCACCATTAGCGAAGTAATTGGTGAAGTGCAAAGAGGTGTCGGTGCCAGTGAGCGTTTGTACGAATTATTTACCACTGAACCTGCGATTAAAAGTGCTAACACCCATGCCGGAATACCGGTGAAATCTGCCGCCACTAACATCGACATATCAAAAGCGGCCCCTAGAATTCAGCTAGAAAATGTCAGCTTTGCCTACCCCAATAGTAAACCTCTTTTCGATAACCTAAACATTGATATTCGTGAAGGGGAACGACTTGCCCTCGTGGGCGCTAGCGGGGCGGGTAAAACTACCCTGTTTCAATTATTAATGCGTTTTTACGATCCCACCTCCGGGCAAATTTTATTTAATGGCTCGCCCATCGATACAATGCCAGTAGAGCACCTGCGTCACCACATTGCGGTGGTCACGCAAGAACCCGTGGTCTTTGCAGATACCGTGCTAGAAAACATTCGTTACGGCAATCCAGAAGCTAGCGATGAGGCAGTAATTAGCGCAGCCAAAAAAGCCTTTGCCCATGAGTTTATCGATAACTTAGATGAGCGCTATAACACGCAACTAGGTGAGAGAGGCGTTAAACTCTCTGGCGGTCAGAAGCAGAGGATTGCCATCGCCCGTGCCATTCTAGCTGACCGCCCTATTCTACTGCTTGATGAAGCCACCAGCGCTCTAGATGCCATGAGTGAACGTATGGTTCAGCAAGCTATTGACCGTTTGATGGTAGGGAAAACGAGCATTGTGATTGCTCACCGACTATCAACAGTACAGCACGCAGATCGCATTTTAGTGATGGACCAAGGCCAAGTTGTAGGTAGCGGCGATCACGCTTCTCTTATGAAAAGCGATACCTTGTACAGGGAATACGCTGAACTGCAATTGCTTAGCTGAACCGCCTGTGGTGCTATACGGTACAAACAACGAGGTTAACCAATCGCCTAATTAATGGTCGCTTTGGTAAAACAATAAAACGAGGCCGCTGTAAAAATGTACAACAACGTTCGACAGGCCTTAATAACGCTACGGGTTTAAAATGAAAAATTCAGTCTATGATGCGATGAAGACATGGACACGTCTTTGTGCTCTTTTTTTAGTGATGATACCCACTGCCAACGCGCAGTTTATGGGCGACCGACAAGCTAAGCTGGTGGTTACCAAGCCCATTGAGTTTATGAACGAAACGCGCAAAGTTGAAGCGGTGGGCAGTGCAGAAGCGGTACGCTCTATCGTGCTCTACCCTGCCGTTTCTGACGAAGTTACTGAAATCAACTTTGTTCCTGGCCAATCAGTAGAAAAAGGAAAAGTGCTAGTACGTCTTGACGACAGACGCCAGCAAACAGCGCTTAAACGCGCGAAGCTTACCTTAGAAGATGCACAGCGTACGGTAGAACGCTTGGCTTCTAGCTATAAACAAGGCGCAGTGCCCGTTAGCGAACTTGACCTTGCTCGCACGCAACGTGATCTTGCCGAAGTTGCGCTTGAAGAAGCGCAAGCCGATTTAGAAGATAGACACATTATCGCGCCATTCGATGGCGTAGTCGGGCTTACTGAGGTTGAAGTTGGCGACCGAATTAACGAGCAAACCGTTATCACTACGCTAGACAACAGAAGTAAACTTTTCATCAACTTTAAGGCGCCCGAAGCCGCGTTACCCGTGTTACTTAATGCGCCGAATGTTACGCTTGAGCCGTGGAGCGACAAAGAGAAGCGTGTAAAAGCAGAAATTGCACAAGTAGACTCTCGCATCAATGAAGCAGACCGAACCCTTCGCGCCCGAGCACTGCTTGACAACTCATCGGATCAATTTCGTCCGGGCATGAGTTTCCGCGTTAATTTAAGTATTGAAGGCGACCGATTTGCAGCCATTCCAGAAGCAGCATTATTGTGGGGAGCAACCGGAGCCTACATTTGGTTAGCTGAAGATGGCAAAGCGAAAAAAGTCGATGTAAGCGTTCACCAACGCCTAAGAGGAACAATTTTAGTTTCTGGTGATATTGAAGAAGGTGACACGCTAATTTCAGAAGGTGTTCAGCGTTTACGTTCCGGGCAAGAAATTACCACCGAGTTGGCCGGAGGGCCTCAAGGTGAGTGATTCAAACCTATCTTCTTCGGTAAGTGATTTACCCTCTCTGTCGATACGACGTCCGGTTCTTATCGTTGTACTTAACTTGCTTATTGCTATTGCCGGGCTTGCCGCACTTAGTGGCCTAGAAGTTCGTGAACTTCCTGATGTAGACACCCCGCGAGTAACGGTAACTGCGCAATTTCCTGGCGCGTCACCGGAAACCGTCGACGCCGAGGTAACCGGACGCCTTGAAGGTGCCGTTGCGCGAGTAAGCGGTGTTAAGAACATATACGCACAAAGTGAAGAAAACTCTGCCCGAGTAAGGGTTGAATTTCGACCTGGCGTGAATTTAGAAGACGCGGCAAACGAGGTTCGCGAATCGGTTAGCCGTGTTCAACGCCAGCTTCCCGAAGACGTTGAACAAGTAGCGATTATTCGCGCTGACAGTGACGCACAAGCGGTGGTAAGTTTGGCCATATCTAGCGATACGTTAGATATGGAGACCCTAACCGAACGTGTTGATACCGATGTCGCGCCTTTGTTTTTAAGTATTCCAGGTGTTGCCGACGTAACGCTAAATGGTGACCGAGAGCGCGTTTTACGTGTATCTGTTGACCCTCTTCGTTTAACCAGTTTTGGTTTGTCGATGAGTGACATTGGCGATGCTCTCGCCCTTGCGCCATTTGATGTTCCTGCAGGTAGTATTCAATCGGCCGAGCAAGCCTTAATTGTGCGGGCCGATGCCACCTCCGTATCTGCTGAAGATGTAGGTAATATTGTTGTAACCGGTGATATTCGTATTAACGATGTGGCCAGCGTTTACTTTGGCCCAGCGGACACCACCAGCGTGGTCCGTTTGGACGGCACGCCTGTTATTGGTGTAGGCGTAATACGCCAGGCCAGTTCAAATACTATTGAAATATCAGATGAAGTGTTGGCAATGGTCGAAGACCTTGATAAACGCTTTGCTGATATGAATATTGTGGTTACCGCTGACGATGCTGAATTCATTCGAGATTCAGTTAAAGAAGTGGTCGTATCCCTTAGCCTGACCATAGCCCTTGTTGTGGTTACCCTTCTTGTATTTATTGGCTCGTGGCGTGCCACCATTGTTCCAGCGCTTTCTATACCCGTATCGCTTGCCGGTGCACTTGCTATTATTTGGGGAATGGGCTTTTCCATAAATATACTCACTTTGCTCGCTTTGGTGCTTGCCACCGGAATGATAGTTGACGACGCCATTGTCGTTTCTGAAAACATTCAGCGCCGCAGAAGCATGGGACTAGGTGCGCGCGCTGCAGCCGTAGTAGGCACTCGAGAAGTTTTCTTTGCTGTGGTTGCCACCACAGCCGTACTTGCCTCTGTATTTATTCCTATCGCGTTTTTGCCTTCGACCGCAGGGCGTTTGTTTAGAGAATTTGGTGGCGTATTAGCGGGTGCAGTGGTTATCTCCTCTTTTGTAGCGTTGTCTCTTGTACCTGCATTAACGGCCCGTTTGAAGGTAAAACAAACCAGTAAAACCGGCCTATTTAGCAAAACGTTCGGCCGATTTGGCCACGCGTGTTTAAGGGTTTACCAAGCGTCGCTACTCAAAGCGCTTAAATATGGCTGGGTTGTGGGCATATTGAGCTTAGCCGCGGGCGGCGGTGCCTACATTCTGGCGCAAAACATCGATAATGAGCTATTGCCAAGCGAAGACAGGGGCACCATACGCATATTTGCCCGTGGGCCTGACGGCGCAGGACTTAACTTTATGGACAGACAAGCAGAGAAAATGGAAGAGCTGCTGCTGCCTTATGTAGAAAACGGCACCATCGACTCGATTTATACGGTGGTTGGATCATGGGATCCTAATATCGTCTTTATCACGGCACCGCTCAAACATTGGGATGAACGAGACACGTCGCTGCAAGACGTCGTTAACGAGATTCGCCCTAAACTACAGCAAATTCCTGGCGCGCCGGGCAACGCATTTGGCGGTAACAGCCTTAACCTTCGCGGGCAAGGTGGAGGTCTTGAAATCGCCCTTACCGGTGACACGTACGAGAATATATTTAAGGCTGCACAGCGCTTTTCCCGGCAATTAGAAGACACCCTGCCTGAGCTTGGCAGGCCTCGTATTAGTTACGACCCTACCCAGCCTCAAATGCGGGTAAACATCGACAGACGCCGCGCCGAAGAACTCGGCGTCCCGCTTACCGATATTGCCAGCACACTCCGGGCTGCGGTAAACGGCGATGACATTGCCGACTTGAACGTAGGCGATCAAGCCATTCCTATTATGTTGCAGACCAATAATCGCAGCACGCTTGACCCATCAGAACTTACGAGCCTTTATGTGAAAAGTACTGACGGTAATTTGGTACCACTTTCTAGTGTGGCTTATATAACTGAAGAAGGGGTAGCAGCAGAGCTTGAGCGTCAAGCGCAGCGCCGCGCAATAAAAGTAGAAATGGAATTACCAGAGGACGTGGCACTTAGTGAAGTGGTGCAACAAATTCGCACGCTTGCCCTCGATACACTACCTGATGGTATTGGCCTTGTATTTTTAGGCGAAGCGCAAACTTTTGAAGAAACATCCAAACAAGTCGCGCTAACTTACGTCCTGGCTTTTATTATTGTGTTATTAGTACTCGCAGCGCAGTTTGAAAGCGTTAACAGCGCTGTTGTGGTCATGCTCACCGTACCTTTCGGTATTGCTGCCGCGGTCTACGCATTATTTTTAACGGGTACGAGTATTAATATTTATTCTCAGATTGGGTTGGTGATGTTAATTGGTCTTTTGGCCAAAAACGCCATTCTTCTAATAGAATTTGCTGACCAATTGCGCGATAAGGGCTTTGATATTTATGACGCCATTGTTGAAGCGGGTAAAGTGCGACTTCGCCCCATTATGATGACACTTGTTTCGACTATACTCGGTGGCCTGCCGCTTATATTGTCAACGGGAGCAGGCGCTGAAGCCCGTAATGCTATAGGTTGGGTGGTCTTTGGCGGCTTGGGGATTGCCGTTGTGTTTACCCTTTATCTCACGCCGGTACTTTATTTAGCGTTAGCGCGATTCACAAAACCCAGAGCTGATGAAAGCGCTAAGCTAGAAAAAGAAATGGAAGATGCTCAAGCACAGCATTCCTAACTATAGCCAGTAAGGCTAAAAAGCCCTATGCAGAAAAACCTAAATCCATGTTTAACTATTTGCTCGTTATAAATAGATGAAACCAGGGTTTAGGTTTTTTATGGCTTTAATTTGACGTACAAAGCCTGTTTGCTTTTGACTTGCCTGTAAACGCGAGTAGCTGCTCTACCATAGTGTCAAAGTACGGATTATAAGTAAGCCTTGCGTATACATTGCCTACTTCCTCTTCTTCAGCCTCGTATCCCCACGGGCCATACCATACCTCTTCGCCGGCATTGCAACGCGCTTCTTCATCGCTACCCTGCCCGTTGTCACAAATGCGAAAACGGCTTTGCGTGCCATATAAAGAATTTTTATCGGAAAACAGTGTACTCATATGCGAAGCGGCACTGATTCGCTGCTGCGGCAACTTCATAGTTTGTTGAACAATAAGCTTTGAAGGTAGCGCAGGGGAATGCTCTCCTTGCCAAATCAGGCACTTTTTCGCATGAGTAAAATTATCACGGAACTGCTCGGCAATCTTTTGAGTGTCGACCACACTGTCTTTTTCCGCAACGACCATGAAAACCGGTACCTTTAGGGTACGCGCTTCTTCGTTGCTTTGTGAAAACAAATCTTGTAGCACATTTACGCTTTCCTGATAGGCAGCAAAGCCTGGCATGGCCGTAGAATTATAGCGGCTTGGATTGTCTTCTTCTTCCACATTAGGCCAAGGGAATAGCTGGTCAATATAGGGGGCCAATCGAGAAACAAAGAAGCGCGATTTAAACGCGGGGGAAAAGTGAATTAACCCTTTAACATCGTATTTTTCCGCCATTGAGAAACTAGCGATTGTGGTGAGGTTCGCCCCCGTTGAAAATCCACCGATATACATATTCTCTACTTCACGTGAGAAAAGGCGAATATGATGATTCGTCTCATTTTGCCATTGCTCGTAACTTACGCTTAGCATATCGCCGGGTTTTGAACCGTGGCCAGGTAATAAGATAGTTCGTACCCGAATACCTTCATTACAAAGTGCCTGCGCCACGTCGCGAAAGAAATAGGGAGAGTCGCCTAAGCCGTGCACTAAAAGTATACCGGTATCACTTACCTGTGACGCGCACTCAAAGGGCATATTCATTGTTATTTCCTGCGCTTTATTGTTACCAATAAAAACGCGCTGGGCGTACAGGTATGCCTCAACATCCCTTAAATAGTTGCTATATGAATCTACGCTTGTAGGAAAGCGCTGGTTACTGTCAGAGAACTGTGTGCTGTGCGACACGCTACAGCCATTAAGGGAAATTAGGGCAACAGTAGCGGCACACAAACGTGCCGCATAAAAACTAAATATAGACATTTTGACCGCTGAAGTTAAAAGCTAAGAAAGGCCTTACTGCAGCGTATCGTTACTTGAAACCAACGCTTTTGCTAGCAGTTTATGCGTAAGAAGAGACAATAACTCCGTTTCTTCATCACTTCTTTCACCGTCTACTCCGGTAATAGCCATAGCAACTTCCATGGTCTTTTCTGCATCGAAAGCGAGATCGTTTTTTAAACTGCGTAAGAAGGTAATGGCATCACCCGTATCTATGGCCTTTCGCGTTTGGTAAATCGTATCGTTTAAAAACGCTTCTGGACATATTGGGCTTTGCCAGTCTAATGAGTCGACCATCGCATTTAGGTAGTCTTGTTCTGATAAAGTGACCATACCGTCCACCTGATAGAGCAATACTGATAATTTGATTAGGGCTTGATTGAAACTTTGTTGTTCTGATAATTGCATAACACTCTTCCTCTTCGTACTGTACGCGGCAGTACCACAACCTATTCTGCATCCTGCAGAAACTTACAGTAAGACCGACTTTCGTGGGCCAGACCTAGTGTTCACCGCACGTTTGTAAGCATAGTCCGTGCAATTGACAGACATATTACGCTGCCATGAATCTTTAAGTTCACTATGTTAAATAAGTGTAAACACCTATTGTATTATAGGTACTTTTCGGCGTGTTCCAAGTATCTAAATTGGTTTTTATGGTAGAGAAAACAAAATAGTTTCGCCCAGTGTCATTACATATAAAACCGCTGGGCGTGATAAACATTTGATAAGTTGAAGATCTTCTTCGTTATCGCAGACCTAGAGTAATATCACTTATGTAGAAGTTGCCGGTATAGACTTTATCGTTCTTACCGTGGGGTTCTAATGCAAAAAACTGCTTATCCTGCTCATCTAAGGCTTGATAGCCGCCAATCACTTGGTAAATCCATACTTCCGGGTCAAACTCCAACGCATGCTGCTCAAAATAATCGAGTGCGGTTTTCGGTTGGCCCGAATCGATGACATCGCAGAAGTAGTCTTCTACCGCTTTTTGTAGCGGGTCTTTTTCCAGCGATACGGTGGATTGTGCAGTAACGTCTATATCAGCGGGTTTAGTGTCTTCGTGTTTCGACTGACGCTTATGGATGTGAGACAACGCCGCGACAATATGTTGGTAATCCGCTTCATGCTCTACATTGTTAACATCAGGCGCTGCCGTTGCGATAATAGATGCTGACTGATTAAACAATACAGGTACATTGGTTAGGTTAGCATAGTTGCCCGGTGCGAAATCTGGCTGCTGCTCCATATGCAGCAAAAAGCCTTTAAGCAAACGTGTACGCCCTTGAAACTCTCTGAAACGACCAAGCAAGTCTAGTAAGCGCGCTTGAACTACCGACAATTCCTGCGCCGCTTTTGCAAAGCGCTGTTGTAGTGATACCACCAGCAGATGACGTAATTCACGGTTAGATCCCGCCAGTTCGCTTAACTCATCAAAGCGGAAACACTCAAGCTGCGCCAGTAAATCCGTTACCTGCCCTTGAGCTAGCTCGTTTTCACGAATTTTTGCTTCAACCGACGACACGTAACCAAACTCATTATTTATGCGGCCAAACATCACGCGAACACTATTGCTTAGCGATTCAGAGAGCTGATAAACATGTTCCGTCAAATCACTCATGTGGGCAGCCGCTTCATTATATTTGTTGTAATGAAGCGCTTCTTTATAATGTTCAGTAAGGGTTTTAAGGCTAGCTAATGACGCGCCAATATTCGCATTAATAGTGCGGTTACGATCGTCTTGCAAGCTCCCTTCTAAAAGCGTACGCACTGCGCTTTTAAGGCGCAGTTCACTTTGCGCTTCGGGACGCCACAGTACACCTAGCTGCACAAGTTGCTCTAGTACCTTAGGGCTGTAATCCCGCTCTTTTACCGATCCGTTAACATACGCCTGCATTATCAGGTCGCTGTGCCGCCCTAATGCATTTAATAGCTTAGTACCGGCCTGAATTAATACCTGACTCATATCAAGCTACCTTGCGAAATAGCGGCCTCCGCCTGCTCAGATAAACTCAACGCTTCGGTTTCATCGATAAAACGCAGCATTTCATAAAGGTGCTCAACCTTTCCCGTTCCCAAGTAAATCTGCTTATCTGGGTTTGGTTTTATTAAATAGCCCATGTCGGTTAAGCGTTTAAATACCTGCTTTAGCTGTCCGTCTAGGTTGACACTGGTTGAGCCAAACATGCGGTAGCGCGAAATTTTTTCTAGTTGCTCAGCATAAGCCGGTGTGTCTTCAATGGTCGTTTGCAATTCGTTTAAACGGATAGCGCTGCCCATAGTAATAGGCATATCAGACTCATTCGCCTGTTGCACCAATAGCAGCCACTCAACGAGCGGCACTAAGTTAGATGCCGTATCTTGAAACTGCTGCGTTAACACCTTGCGTTCGCTCTCACCTATGGTGAGGTAGCTTGCAAAAAACACATCCCCTTCAGCGGTAGTTGAAAGCGTGCGGTTCAGCAAAGCTAGGTGAGGCTCTAGTTGCGCGGCATTATCCCTACTTTTCAGAAAGCGCCACGCTTCCTCATCGGTGATCTGACAAATAAACGCGCCTTGTAAAAGTGCACTTAGTACACGGCCTTGTTCTGTCATCATGCTGATGTCTCCTCACCTGCTGCTTCACTGTCTTTTCTTGCCTTAATGCGTGCTGCTATCGAACTCGCTTTGGGCTGAACCACCTGTAGTTGACGCGTCACCTTATCGATAAGATAACGGTTTTCAAATAGCGTAAGTACTTCCGATTCAGGGTTAGGGAAAGCGCCGACTACGCTAATGTTATTATTTTGACAGGCATCAAAAATCTTCTTCACGTTACTTTGGTGAAGCGTGCCGAGCTCATCAATAGGCCAATGCACAGTCGCATCGGCATCGCCGCGCAACAGGCGAGTGAACGCGAGTAAGAACTTACATAAAATGAGGTAAGCCATGCCGTGGCTTGATGACTCGTTTAGCTGGCGGTCGGTACGGATAACAAGGTCGCTATTACCTTCACGCAGATGCAACTCGATATCAAGAAGCTTGCTAATACCGCCGGTAAGCGCAGCGCGACCTAGGATATCAAGAACACGGCGCATGCTTAAACCGTACTCTTCTTCCGGTAATTCGTTAGCCCCCTCTTCCATCCAGTGCTCATAAAGTTTTCTGAACTGCTCTAACTCAGGCCAAAACTCAAGTTCACTAATGCGTGAGCGAATTTTAACTGCAGAGTCAGACACGCCATCTAGGAATAGCTCACCATCAACTTCTTGGGTGATACGACGGCTTTGTGACACGATACGCTTGTCGATGTCGGCTAATACAAAATAGTATTGTGAAAGATCGGCACCGAAAATACGCCCTTGCTCACGAAGCCCCTGAAGTTTTTGAGGCACAATAACGTTCAGAAGCTGAGCGAGGTGCGACACCATACGGCGGTGGTCAAAGCTTTTCACGCCATGTGCATTAAGCGTGGCACACTCCTCACGAGCCCGCTCCCAAGTATCAGACAGGCCTGTACCAGCTTGCGCGGCAATTAACTGATCGAACCTTTCTACGTAGGCGCGAATATCGCTTAGCAAGTTTTCTCGCTCTTGAAGCTGACTTTGCACTTCTGAGATACGCTGGCTGATACTCACGTCATCGTGTTTAATCTCGGCAGTTTCATCCCCTGCATGCAGCGTTAGCTTAACTAACGATTTACTTAAGGTTTTCACCTGCTCTAAATGGTCGCTAGCAGTTTTAAGGGTTGCTTCTAACTGAGCGTGTTGCTCTTGAAGCTGTTCACGAGTAGCTTTATACGTGGCCTGCTTGCTCGCTAAATTACGCTCTGACTCACCCAACAGCTTACGCGACTTAGATAAGCCCTCTTGCCATACCACTTTTTGCTTATTAAACACATTGGTGTACCAACGTTCGTAGTCGGCCACTTTATGACGGTGGGTTTCGGTGCGCGTAATGTCTTCTTTAAGCTTATTAATTTGCTTTTTAAGCTGGCCGATTTCATCAACGTCGACACCGCGGTTATTTAACTCGCTTTCCAGCCAGTCTTGCATGTCTTTTCTATCTTGAGCCGCGTTATCTTTTGCCTTACGCATATCGCTATCGGCTTTTGAAATACGCGCTTCGCTATCGGAAATAAGCTGCTGCCAGTGGAACTTGTGTTCGGTTTCGGCTTCGCGCTGCTGATCCTTTATTTCGTCTCGGCTAAGCTCAAATTGTGCTTTTGCTTGTTTTTGTGACTGTTGGTTAGCCTCAAGTTTCGTTTTGGCTTTTTGTTTTCGTGCAGAGAGTGCCTGCTGATATTCACTTAGTACGGTATCGCGGTCTTGTTGCGCACGCTTGCGCGTCGCCTCTGCACTTTTAACGGCGTTGTCTTTTTGTGTTACCACCAATTCTGCGTTACGCACTTCTTCATTAGCTTTTGCTAATCGCTGCTCACATTCGTTTTGGGCGGCATGCGCTGCCGCCTGACGCAACTCTGCTTCTTGCAGTTTCTGCTTGAGCGTTTGCTCAGTAAAGGCGTAATCTGGGGTATCGAGTTCAGTAAGCGCTAACTTAACGCCCATAAAGCTGCTGCTGTCGCTCGGCGCATCGGTAGTCATTTCTGGTGCTAAATCTGAGCGTTCAAGCAACTCTGGACGAATCACTTTACCTAATGACAGCTCCCAATCATCAACATTAGCGCGCAAGAACTCAAGCAGCGAACCTTCACCGGGGTAAAGTAGCCCGTTAATTTTATTAACGGCCTTCTCTTCTTGTTGGAAAGCAGCGCGCGCTTTATCGAGCGCATTTGAACACTCTTTTCGGAACTCTACCGACTTACTATGCGCTTGCTGCGCTTGTCTTAATTCACCTCGCGCTGCATCTTCATTAATTGACGCCTCTTTAATGGCCGCATCTAAGATATCAAGTTGAGACTGCTCGAATTCATTGTAACCTGCATTGGTAAGCGAAGACTTCAGCTCAGCTTCTGCTACTTTCAGCTCATTTAAACTATTTTGGTAGTCGTTCTGCAAAGCCATTAACTGACCGTTATAGTCATCGCGAATTCGACTTAGTGCTTCTCGTTCGCTCTGCTGCTGCTCGGCTTTATTTTCTGCTGCTTCTTGGCGAGCAGCAGACATTTCTTCCAGCGTAATAGACAGCTTTTCGCCTAGCTCGGCTAAACGTTTATTGTAAGCAGACTCAATATCTTGGTGTTTTTCGGTTAGCAAAACATAGCGACTGTCGGCCATGGCTTTTTCATTTTGCCATTGGGCTAGATTTGCTACGTCTTCTTTAAGCTGTTCAATGTTCTCGTCTTGCCATTTGTCGAACTCACGCTCTACCGTATCAAGCTCGCTAGTGAACTTCTCGACATCAGCACGGGCGGAGGAAATAACCTGGTTTAAGTGATCCCTTGTATCACCCCATTCACTATCAGTTTGCTTGCGCTGAAAGCTGTTTTCATCAAGCTCATTTTTTGTGGTTTCAACACGTGCAGCCAAATAAGTTTTATCAAGTTCAAAGCTATGTTTCAGGTTAGCAAGCACTTGCTCTGTGCTCGTTAAAGCCATGTCAGCCTGTTCGAGCTTTGAAAACTCTGGGCGAATTTTATCGAACTGCTTAATTAAGTGACACTCTTTGATCCAGTCATCTACGCGGTGGCGACTTAAGCCCGAAGTCGGTGGTGTAACGCCATCCTCTTCCAAGATAGCCGCTATCATGGCTTTGATAGTTTCCATCTTGCCTTCTTTGGAGTGAACCGCCTTTGCCAACTTCTCGATGTGGCGCATGTGCTTTGACGGCTCGCACAGACTAAAAATTTTGGCGTAACCTAATAGTTCCCGAGCGTTGTTGCTTTGGTTTAGCACGCCATGATCGTTTTGAATAATTGCGCGAAAGTCTTTGGTATTAAGCAAGCTGGTGACCATGACGTTATTGCGCTTCATTGCACGAGCAAGCTCGGCGCTGCTAACGCTTGCGTGTTTACCGCTCTTTTGCTCTATCAGATAGTCGTTAATATCAAACGGCTTTCCAATTAAGCGGTAGTTTACGCCAGTACCGTTAGAACTTAATACAGCTTGACACAGATCACCTTCGGCGCGGGTGTATTCGTAAATAATAAAGCTAGACAGGCGAGGTAGATACCAACGTTCAAAACTGTCTCTGGTGGCGGGTACAACGCGACTAGGATATTCACCATAAAAAACGGGGATCAGTCGCTGTAGCGTAGTTTTACCCGACGCATTGGTACCACAAATATTGGTGTGTCCATCAAGCTTTAGTTCGACCACGCCTGGTAAATGCGTGTCGATAAGAATAATACGTTTTAAGCCTGCCATAGTGTTCCTGTATCAATAACTCTGCCGCGCGAAACGCCACGCTGCACTAAACGGTACTCGCTTGCGTATGCCAATAAGGGCTCAAACTACGTGTTTTTATTTAAGCAAGTACACGCGCACGATGTAGCCCGTCAGTGTATTATGAATTCGCTAATTTGCACAGACGCAGGTTGATTTGTTGGTTATAAAGCGCGCTATTGTAATGAAGTTTCTTAAACACTTCCCATAGTCATTCGATTCCCCGTATTTCAAGTCATTTTTCTCGAGCCGCTATTTTTATAGAAAATATTGATATCCCCCTCTTGCTGGTTAACCAATTTTAGAACATCTTTTTAACCAATTTAATACAATCGGCATACACAATGTCTTCTAATAACAAAAAAGAACCCCCCTTAGTAGAAGTACTTAAAGTGCTTTTTTACTTTTTACTCATCGCGTTAATCATCAGCGCGTTATCTGCCTGCGGCGGCGGTGCTAACGCAACAGCGCATATTACTGAAGAAATTGACAACACCTTAGGCCCACATATTGTGTTCCTTGCACACCGAGACGAAGACTTTAATAAAGGCGTTTAATATGACCGCCAGCGCAATGAAATTAAGACTTACGATAAAAGCAAATGCGCGGTATTGGGTTTCGAAGGTGAAACCATGCAGTTTGAACGGTATTTCTATGTATCTAGCGATATGTGGCGGGGCGTGTCGGGTGAAGACTTTATTCGCCCTAAATGGGGTATTTACCGTTCTGTTGCTGAGCTAGACAAATTACGGGGGCAAGAGGAACGCGTGAAGTTTGCGGATTTTGTAATACGTAAAGGAACGCCTTGACGCCCTAAAATAAAAGTTAATATTAAAAAGCGGCACGCCTTTTACTAGAGAAAGCTTACCGCTCTTATTATGCTTATCGGTTTACCTCAGTAAGGATTGCGGTAGAAACGTTGGCTAAACGGCCTCTACCAGCATGACTTACTTTTTTTCACTTTACTTTACTGGTAACACCTGTACCGATTCAGGTGCAGGGTACATCATGCTAAACGTAGGGTCGATATCACCCGAGCTAGCGTTCAAAATATTATCAAAGCGAAGGATCATACCGTTTGATTTTTCAGCGACATAAACGTGTCCATTGCTCAGCATAAGGTCTACCGGGTTTCCTAACCTGGAATTAGGACCTGCAATATTAACCGACACATTAGCGAGCCCATCAGCACTGCCTGCGCCTGATATCACGTAAAGCTTTCCGTCGGTGGCATCGGCGGCACTACCTACATCAGAAATCACCAGACTATCGCTTTGGCTATCGTAATCGATACCGTGAATATTCGTTGGTGCGGCAAACGCTGTGCCGCCGCTCGCCGGAACAATCAGTCTATCTTCACCGGTTATTACCGTTTGGCCACTTTCCATCTTGCGTACGACTTCTTCAAATACCGCAACGGTGCCATTGGTTAACGCTAAGTAAGCGCTATCAGTAGACGGGTCATAATCTACGTCCCATGGTCGCGCTCCGTTAGCAGCCTCTAAGGTGAGTAAAGGCGCTACATTACCTGAAGCACACGGTGAAAATACCCTAACCGCAGGTGTAGTCTCGTTCACATCGGCAACAAATACCATGCCGTTGTCAGACGATATATCTAAGCCTTTAGGCGCGATAAGCCCTGTTTCACTACCCACAATCATATGATCATAGCTATCGCTATACATCATACCGTCACGCATCGTTTTAAGACGATTAACCACGATAAGGCCGCCGGTAGATGTATCGGGGTTATCAAACGTGATGACACCATCACCGCTTGCTGTGTAAGCCGCACTTTCAATGCTCACCCCACTGTCAAATGTGCTTAGTTCACTTGATAAAACCGCGCTGTACTGGGCCACCTGCCCCGTGGTCTCGCTGTCTGTTGAAGGATTGCTTGAAACAGAAAGACCCCTAATTGGCGTTGTTGTGATACCGTCGTCAGAGGCATCTACCATGGTCTCAAGGTCTGTAAACTCGGCAAGTGATTCTGGTTTTACTGAAGGCGTAGACAACGTTGGCGCTACATCACCACTTTCGCCGTTAAAAATATTCGAGAAAACCAAGATTGCATCATTTGACTTCTCTGCCACGCGCAAATCCGACCCTGTAAGGATAATATCCACCGGATTTCCAAGCTGCGTCGTTGCGCCACCAATTACTCTGGTAGGCACTGTTGCTCCGTCTGCAGTCGACACATTATCTAAAACAAAAATTTGGCCGTCGTCAGCGACCGCGGCATCACCAACATCTGATAACACAATACGGTTGGACATAGGCTCATAAACGATACCGTGCAGATTTATCGGTAGCTGATTTCCATCAGCATCAGAGGGTACCACAGAGCGCATAACTGACGGGGCAAAATCAGAACTTGCCACATCGTCATAGACTGCTAGCGTGCCGTCGGTCAGCGCAACATACAGTCTGTCACTTTCTTCGTCATAGGCAAGGTCCCATGGCTTTGCCGACGTCATAATTTCCGCAATAGGCGCTACGTCGCCCGCCGCTTGGCCGCCGAATACACTTATTTTCTGACCGTTAAAGTCTGCGACCATGATAAGGCCCGCCTCTTCAGCAAACGCGATCCCTTTCGGATTAACTAGGCCTGTGGCAGCACCGGTGAGTTCGTGCCCTCTATTCATCACATAGTTAGACTGAGCATCGAAACCACAAAAACTTCTTACTAACGGTAAGTCACTATCGCCTGCCTGAACTAACGCGCCGCTTTGCGTAAAGACGATGCCTTCATTCGCGCCTGTCGTTACCGTGCTTAGCGCATTGGCGTTTTGATCAATTGCGGTTACCGTATTTCGGTTGTCATCACCATTATTGGCAACAAGGAAAGTGGCCGCAGCAAAGCCAGGGGTGCCATCTTGCCCTGGTGCTCCATTTTGGCCTGGCGCGCCGTCGACGCCATCTATACCGTTAGTGCCGTCGTCACCATCACAGGCGCTTAAGGCGAAAACCATAGCCGTCGCTAATAGTGACAATTTTATTTTTTGCTGCGATGTTTTATTAAGTTCCATCATCATCTCCATACTTGTTTTATTTGAAGAGACGCTGTCAACCGCAAATGTGTGCGATAAGTACTGCTCACGTCCTGTTCAACAAGCCAAACGACCAACGTTTGAAATTGGATGCAACAAAAATAAAAAAACCTCAACGCATTGCTGCTGTTGAGGTTTTTATTATGAGTAACCGTGGTTATTTAGCGAGGAGGGAAACCACCGCCTCCGCCGAAGCCGCCTCCGCCAAAACCACCAGGGCCGCCTGGCCCGCCTGGCCCACCGAAACCGCCACCGGGTGGCACCATGCCTTTCATCTGGCGCATCATTTTCTTCATGCCGCCGCCAGACATCTTTTTCATCATTTTTTGCATTTGTGTAAACTGCTTAAGCAAGCGGTTTACATCTTGAATTTGCGTACCTGAACCCGCTGCGATACGACGCTTGCGCGAGCCTTTGATAATATCAGGGCGAGCGCGCTCAGCTGGTGTCATTGAATTAATGATGGCTTCCATTTGATTGAACTGCTTGTCGTTTGCCTGATCTTTAATCTTATCAGACATACCACCCATGCCAGGCAGCTTATCTAGCATGCCCATCATGCCGCCCATGTTCTTCATTTGCTCAAGCTGATCTTTAAAGTCTTGAAGATCAAAGCCCTTGCCTTTTTGAACTTTTTTCGCCAGCTTTTCGGCTTTTGATTTGTCGACCTTGCGCTCAACTTCTTCGATAAGGCTTAGTACGTCGCCCATCCCCAAGATACGAGAAGCAATACGCTCAGGGTGGAATGGCTCAAGCGCATCCACTTTTTCGCCCATACCGATGAACTTAATGGGCTTACCTGTTATGTGACGTACAGATAATGCCGCACCGCCGCGGGCGTCACCGTCGGCCTTAGTAAGAATAACACCGGTCAGTGGTAGCGCGTCGTTAAACGCTTTTGCTGTATTAGCGGCATCTTGACCTGTCATGGCATCAACTACGAATAGGGTCTCAATGGGCTTAACCGCAGCGTGTAACTCTGTAATTTCGTTCATCATGTCGTTATCGACGTGCAAACGGCCTGCTGTATCTACAAGCAGAACATCAAAGAAGTTTTTCTTCGCTTCAGCGATGGCATCGTTAACGATATCAATGGGCTTTTGTAAGATAGTAGATGGGTGAAACGCAACCTTCACTTCATCAGCTAGGGTTTCAAGCTGCTTGATAGCGGCTGGACGATAAACGTCAGCACTGACTACCATCACTTTCTTTTTCTCACGTTCAGTCAGGTACTTAGCAAGTTTACCTACAGAGGTGGTTTTACCCGCACCTTGTAAACCAGCCATAAGCACTACAGCAGGAGGCTGAGTGGCTAGGTTAAGCTTTTCATTCGCCTCCCCCATTACCGACTCGAGTTCAGACTGAACGATTTTTATGAATACTTGGCCTGGCTTTAAGCTTTTAGTAACTTCTGTACCAACCGCACGCTCTTTTACCTGAGCAACAAACGCTTTGACCACTGGCAG
The DNA here is from genome assembly GCF_054968525.1 of Alteromonas sp. G5_S2_22_S1. NCBI lineage: Bacteria > Pseudomonadati > Pseudomonadota > Gammaproteobacteria > Alteromonadales > Alteromonadaceae > Alteromonas > Alteromonas sp. G5_S2_22_S1. The sequence goes on from NZ_JBQKUJ010000003.1 coordinate 114,422, forward strand.
CGCTACGTCGGCTTCAAGCAGCGCCATGCGCACTTCACGTAGCGTCTCTTTAATATTGTCTTCAGTAAGACGCCCTTTACCACTTACATTTCGTAATGTTTGGCCTAAGCGTTCTGATAAATTCTCAAACATAGTATGAAACTTCTTTTTATTTCAGACGTAATGCGTGCATTGTAACGTAAAAGCGCACCGTAACGTACCCACAATTACGGTTAAATTTTTACCCAATTGCACCAGAAGGTACCTATATACCCACACTAAAAGTGGGTGTGAAACAAACAAAATCAAGGAGATGGTTGAATTTACTTGCAAGTTGCAGTATCAATACCGACTCAGTCGGTGAACACATCACCCACGTATTACAGGACGCATCATGAACACCCTTTTCGCCATCTCTGCTGCCCTACTCTATGCTCTCGCTGCTGCAGTGCTTATTGGCAAATTCGTACATCAAGACGGCCCCAATAAGCGTTTAGGGTTGTCACTTGCAAGTCTAGGCGCAATAGCGCATATCGCATTTCTAACCAATGTTATTATTGTGGCCCCTGGCCAAGACATGAGCGTTACTAACGTACTGTCACTGGTTTCTTGGATAATAACCATATCCATGTTGGTATTTGCACGGGCTATTCCAAACCTTATTTTGCTTCCCGTTGTTTTTGGTTTTGCAAGTTTGACGGTGTTGGCATCACAGTTCATTCCCGTGTCTTACATTATGCACATTGAGCTGCAGCCCGGGTTAGTTATCCATATTAGTTTGTCGCTTTTTGCTTACTGTACTTTGGTGATTGCATTTCTTTATGCCCTGCAAATGTCTTACATCACTTACAGGTTAAAGCAAAAAGGCGCAGCCCTATTACACTCTTCGTTGCCGCCATTAATGCTGGTAGAAAACATCCTATTTAAACTTCTACTTGCCGGAACATCACTATTAACTGTGTCGCTAATCAGCGGTTTTGTGTTTTTAGAAGATATGTTTAATAAAACTTACGCACACAAAACCGTGCTTTCTGCTGCTGCTCTTGTGGTGTTTCTTATTCTATTAGTTGGGCAAAAGGTTCGAGGTTGGCGTGGTAAGCAGGTTATAGCACTAACCGTTTTGGGCGTTGCGCTATTGTCGCTAGCTTACTTCGGTAGCAAGTTAGTTCGCGAGTTTTTATTGTCAGCATGATTAAATAACCCGCTACCCCGCTCACCTGACTCATCACCAACCTCGCTAGGTTACCTAGCCAAAAGCACTGATGTCTGCGGTTTTCTAAACAATTAGGGGCATATCAACAATTTCCCCTTGAAACCCAGACATCAAATCAATACATTTGAAGCCTAAGTATAGACAGGGACCCCCTAATTGGACGACATATCAACGAGTACGCTGTTTATCGCGCTCGGCGTACTCATATTACTATCAGCGTATTTCTCTAGCTCAGAAACAGGCATGATGTCGATAAACCGCTATCGGCTCAAGCACTTACAAAGTGAAGGCAACCGTTCTGCAATACGGGTTGCTAAGCTTTTAGACAGGCCTGATCGCCTTATCGGTCTGATTCTTATTGGTAACAACCTCGTCAATATTGCGGCGTCTTCGCTTGCAACCATACTGTGTATTCGCTTATTTGGCGATTACTGGGGCCTTTTCGCCGCTACGTTTGGCTTAACCTTGGTGTTACTCATTTTTGCAGAAGTGACGCCTAAAACATTGGCGGCGCTCTACCCTGAAAAAATCGCGTTTCCTAGCTCGCTTATTCTTCTGCCTTTGCTCACCTTACTATACCCGTTTGTGGCCGCTATAAATGGCATCACGAATGGCATCCTTGCATTACTTCGTATTAGCCCTGCTAATGGAAGTGATGACTCGTTAAGTCGCGAAGAATTAAGAACGGTTGTATTTGAAGCCGGCACCATGATCCCTAAAAAGCACCAAGATATGTTGGTCAGTATCTTAGATTTAGAAAGCGTGACCGCCGAAGATATTATGGTGCCCCGCGCTGAGATTTTTGCCATCGACATCAATGACGATTGGAAGAAGATTCAAAAGGCGCTGACTCATGCGCAGCACACCCGAGTTTTACTGTATCGCGATAGCATTGATGACGCAGTGGGCTTCGTTCACGTGCGCGATGCGCTGCGTCTTCTATCAAAAGACCAGTTTACCAAGTCTAGTCTACTGCGCGCAGTACGAGAAATTTACTACACGCCAGAATCAACGCCGCTTCACACGCTAATGTATAAGTTCCAAGCGGAAAAAGAGCGAATCGCTCTTGTGGTGGACGAATATGGCGACATTATGGGCCTGGTAACGCTAGAAGATATTTTAGAAGAAATTATTGGTGATTTTACCACCAGCATGGTGCCAGACCACAGTAAAGAGGCGCACGTACAGCAAGATGGATCTGTGTTAGTTGACGGAAGTGCAAACGTACGTGAGTTAAACAAAGAGATGAACTGGAATTTACCCACTGAAGGCCCGAAAACCCTGAATGGGTTATTGCTCGAGTACTTAGAAGACATTCCTGAGAACAAGGTTAGCGTGCGCTTGGCAGGATACCCATTAGAGATTGTGGATATTTCAGAAAGCATGATAAAAACGGTTCGGATCATGCCCGAATATTATGTGCCCCCTAGAGACTCAAATAATGACGGTTAAGGTTTATTGCCTATAGCTCACCTTTTGCTTCGTCAGCTAGGCGCTGCTCACGGTTCGACAGTGCCCTAGCTTTCGCAGCAGCAACTTTATCTGATAGCTCAGATAGTTTGGCAATAATATCCTGCGTCTCCTCATCTTCACGTAAATCCGCCTCCGCCATATGCGATTGCAATGAACGCTTAAGGAGCTCAGGAATAGATTTGCTATCCATTTCCCAACCCTTCAATAGAATAAACTTTGACACTCTCAAAGATACTATCGACCGGAGAAAAGGATACTTAACGATTAATTGAACAATTCTTGGAATTTATCGGCGACGCTGAATAAAAACATTAAAGGCCCTGATAGTGAGTGACTAACGTGCCCTTGTGTTCGCGTAGCGAGTATTTAATGACGGCAATAGAAGCCGTAGAAAACAAACTTGTTGTGTACGACTGGCATAACTCATCAACTAAGTAGCTAACTAAGGGCATATGGCTTACTACCAACAACTTTTTAATCGGCTTTTTGGAGTTGACCGCGGCATGTAGCAGGCCATCAATGTAATCGCTCACAAGTTTCGGCGAGCCTTCTGGAACAATATCATCACTACTTTCTACTTTGCCTGCAGCAATATCTAGCGACACCATATCATGGGTTTGCTTTGCTCGACGGTAGGGGCTAACAAGCGCTAAATCAACGACGCCTGTATTGCAATATTGGTCTTTTAACCACAATGCGGCGGTTTTAGCTTGTTCTCTACCTAGAGGGGTTAGCTGTCTGCTTTTATCATCGAGTCGGGGCGCTTCGGCTTCACCGTGACGCATAATGAAAAGATAAATGTCGTCGTTGCTACTTTGACCTGACATAACATTGCGCATAGTATTAATGAAAGTATGCTAACGATATCAGAGAGCTGATACTACGCCTAGCGCTAAACGGCGAATAGTGAGAATTTTCGTACATTATTTAACGTTTTGTGAAGTTCTTCTAAATAGATGCTCCAGCAGTAAGGTGCTCCTGACCAAAAACGAGACAATGTGAATAACACCATAAACTTAGAAAATGCGCATCACGTTACTCTACCCAATGGATTGTGTGCCATGTTATGCCACACACCTGAAGCCAGCGAGTCTTTCGTATCTATGGCGGTTAGAGCGGGTCATTTTTACGACCCTAACGATTGTCAGGGGTTGGCCCACCTACTTGAACACATGCTTTTTATGGGAAGTCGTCACCTGCCCAAGCCGAACGCAATTAATGGGTTTATTGAGCAACACGGTGGAACAATAAACGCCTGGACAGGGACTGAATACGCCAACTACCACTTTAGCTGTAGCGGCGGTGCGTTAGCGCAAACCTTGCCCGCGTTTGCTGATATGCTTAGACAGCCCTTGTTCGAAGAAGACGCATTAACTAACGAAATAAAAAACATTCACGCTGAGTTCGAATTTAAGAAAAAAGATGACCTTCGTCGTCTGTACCAAATTCACAAAGAAACCTGTAATCCTCACCACCCCTTTGCGAAATTTTCCGTAGGCAACAGCGACACCTTTTCACAGCATGAATGCGCTGAACTAAAGCACCGGCTAAAGTCTTTACATCAAACTTACTACTGCGCTTTGAATATGCGATTGTGCATTGCCAGCCCTATGCCAACTCCTCAGCTTGAAGCCCTTATACACCAGTGCTTTGGCTCGCTGCCAAGTGGCGAACTCGCGCCCGATAACTGGCCCCCTCTATATACTGAAAACGAGTTGGGCATACAGATAAATATACACCCGTTACAATCAGCTAAACGAATGATTGTGACTTTCGCCCTCCCCGCTTTGCAAAACGATTACAAAACAAAGCCGTTAAACTACATCAGTCACTTAATTGGTGATGAGGGCGAAGGCAGCTTGCTTGCTTATTTAAAAGAAAAGGATTGGGCTCTCAACCTGATTGCAGGCTCAGGCATTGAGGGAGACAAATTTAAAGACTTTAATGTGAGTTTTCAGCTCACTCAGAAAGGCCTTGAAAACAAATCGCAGGTATTAGAAGCCCTCTTTAGCTACATAGCGTTAATTCGAAACGCCTCTGTAGAAGAATGGCGCTTTCACGAGAAGTCGCAGCTTAACGCCCTAGCCCTTGAATACGAAGAAAATGTAAAGCCACTCGGCCTTGTGACTGAGTATGCCGAGCATCAGTTTATCTTTGACGCTAGCGAGTTAAACCAATTGCGTTCGACAATTGGTAGTTTTGACCGAACTGTTATAGAACACGCTTTATCTTACTTTACACCAGACAATATCCGTTTAAAGGTAATTTCAAAAGATGTAGACACCACGCAGGTTTGCGCGTTTTATGAGGCGGAATATAGCGTTGAGCCTATTGATGATAGCGTATTACGTTCGCTCGCTTCGCCTAAAAAAATAGCAGCACTAAACCTTCCTCCACCTAACCCTTACTTGGCAAAAGAATATTCTCTTGTTTTGCCCGAAACAGGGTTCAATATTCCCAATAAACTTGTCGACAACGGCCACTATCGCTTTTGGTTTGCTCAAGACCAGCAGTTTCATAGCCCAAAAGGCGATATTTATATCTCCTTTGATGCGACCTCTTTTTCAGATTCTTTAACCTCGGTGGCAGCAAAGCGAATTTGGTTAGGCGCGCTAAATGACTACTTACAAGCTAAATACTATCGCGCCGAGATTGCTGGATTACATTATAGAATTTATGGGCATCAGGCGGGGTTTACTCTGCATACTCGAGGCTTTACTAATCAACAGACATTGTTAGCCGGCCAGCTTCTTGACGCTGTGTTGAGTTTCACCCCGGACGAGCGGGCATTTAAACACCATAAAGCCCTTCAAACTCAAAGCTTACATAATTCGCTTTTAAACAAGCCTACTAACCGTTTATTTTCCCGATTAAGCGTACTGATTCAAAGAAACACGCAAGCGCCAGTTGAACTGTTAGACGTGATCGACAACATCTCTTATGACCAAATGCTTACCAGCCGAAGTAAGGCCTTTGAGCGATATTTTGTCGAAGCCTTTATGCATGGGAACTGGACCAGTGATGAAGCAAAATCGTTTTCAGCCTCTCTTAAAGGTCAATGCGATAGCGCGGGTGGTGCACCGCTATCACGGGCCGTATCGAAGTTACCAGTAGGCGGCACTTTGTACCATGAAGTGGTGTGCAACCATGATGACTCGGCAGTGGTGCTTTATCTGCAAGCCCCGTCGCCCAGTTTAACAGACACAGCCCTTTGCATGGTATTGGAGCAAATGCTGGCGGCGCCATTTTTTAATTCACTAAGGACAGAGCAGCAGCTAGGCTACATTGTTGGTACGGGCTATGTTCCCCACAACCAGCATCCGGGAATGGCCTTTTACATTCAAAGCCCTCAGTGCAGCCCTAAACAGTTGTTAGATGCCATGACAGAGTTTTTATTCCAGCAACTAAACGAAATTGAGTTCTATCGCTTTTACTGGCCCACTATTCAACAAAACCTTATTAAACAACTAGAAGAAAGGGACCTAACCCTCTCTATGAAGTCACAGCGGTTATGGGTTAGTTTGGGAACCCAAGATTTAGGTTTTAACCGCAACACAAAGCTTGCAGAGCGTGTGAAGAGCCTTAGCTTTGAAGAAATACAAGACTTCGCACACCAGTTAGCCAAGCGCGAACGGTGTGGAGAGCTCGTGCTGTTTTCCAAAGGAAAATTTGAAACTATACCGACAAACGAAAAGCGCACTATTAACAGTATTTCTCAGTTTAAACAGGAAATACCTTACTACTGATAAGTTAATACCTTCACCTTTTGCCAACTCTATTGAAACGTACATCTTAATCGATTTACAAAAGCGAGTTGGCTATTAAGTAACCCACCAATATTGTTATTTCCAAAAAGTCCTTGTAGAGACACTTTTAATTCGGCATATTTATTGTTCTGGTCGTTAGGGATGCTGCCAGTAAATAAATAAAAAAATAATAAATGGCGTAAGCCAAAGGTGTTTAGGTGCGCTCAACCCTAATATATTCAATGCTGCTTCTTTTGTTGGCTTTGTCGGGAGTACTTTTTTCTTCCGCAAAGGCGATAGAGGTCTCTGATCTTCATTTTACAGAATTAAATAAGCAACACGGCCTTTCAGACACTGCAGTACTTGATATTGTGGAAGACCACATGGGCTTTATTTGGCTGGCAACGTCAAATGGCCTCAATCGCTATTCAGGTTATGACGTAAAGCAATATCATCCGTCAGATGTCGACCCGAATTCCCTACCTTCAGGCTACATTCAAACGCTATTTGTCGATTCAGAGGGCAAATTGTGGGTTGGAACCAACTCTGGTTTGGCGTTCTATCAGCCCGATTCAGACAGTTTTAAAGTCTTTAACAAAGAAAACTCGGTAATTAAGACAGATCTAATCACAGCGATTTCCGAAGCAAAAAATGGTGACGTAATTTTTTCGGATAAAAAGTTCCTTTACCGATATTCGAAACAGACGTCACAAATACACGTTCTCACCCAAGTTTTTAAAGACGAAAGCTTTATAAAAGTTATCTTTGAAGAGGCCAACCGTATATGGGTAGGCTCCAATAAATTTGGTGCCGCCCTAATAGATACCGAAACGCTGGAAGTTCACGACACGAGCAAAGTCAACCCCTGGGGCGTTTCTTTAGACATACGCGCGCTTCACGATATCACCGTGATTAACGGCAATTATTGGTTGGCGACAAATGAAGGCCTTATCGTTTTAGCGTCTAGCGGTCGTATTTTAAAGCGAATTCAAGGCGATGATTTAGGGGTCACAGAAGAAGTAAACTCGCTTTCAATCTCTGTAGTAGGTAACGATATTTGGGTCGGAAGCTATATTGGACTGTTTTTATTGTCAGACGCCGCTGAAAGCACCATATCACCTGATTACACCCCTGATTATCTGCACTTAAATTCAGACACTTATAGCGCAACCGGTATTCCATCCGCCATCGTAATGCGGGTAATAGAAGATCGCACGGGCGTAGTGTGGGCGGCAACCTTTCATCGCGGCGCTTTCAAGTATCACCCTGAGTATGCCAGCGTACATTTTCACCCCGTTTATAATTCCGACCGCCATAGCGACGATAACTTTTCTACCTTGTGGGGCTTTGCAGAGAGCAGCGACAAAGCCCTTTACTTGGTTTCCCAGCAAAAAGGGCTGGGTAAAATATCTCGGGAAACGGGAAACGTCTCGTTTTTCGACTTTTTCGAGGAAATGGACCCAGCCATACACTACTGGGATATTGAAATTGATGAGCAGGACAATATTTGGATTGCATCCTCTGCAGGCTTACTCGTCCTAAAAGACACCGGAGACGGCTTGGAGTTAGTCCACGAGTATTTTAAAGGTTCATTTATCGACTATATCTTTAAAAGCGACTCAGCCATTTGGTTGCAGGTAGCCATCGGCCATGTTTATTCGATAAATACTAATGCTATTCCAGCCCAGATTCAAAACATCGAAGTACTAAAAACGGCCTTCACTGAAAAGTATGGCGATATCCTAGCGATATACGAGGATGGCGATAATAACATTTGGTTCAGGGCAGGTGAAAAGCTGGTCATTTACTCTGTTAACGAGGGCAGAGTTATTCAAGTTCTGGACTCATCAAATGGCATAAATTCTTACGTCTATGGCGTGCATGAAACCCCATCTGGTTTATGGTTAACCACACGTTCTGATGGCGTTATCCAACTAGATAAAAAAAGTTTCGCCTTACTTAATAAACAGGAGAGAGACAATCAAAGCGGCTTTATCACCTCAACAACGGCTGTGGAAAATAGCATCTGGTATTCCGATGCCAAAGGGGTTCATAAAGTTCACTTACCGACATTGAGAGAGGCTGACAGCATTCCCAATGCACAGTTGGAGTTTAACTCTCTTGGCGAAGGCGCTGTAATTGCAACCGCTGATAAAACGATTTATTTTGGCGGTAATAAAGGCTTTGTTAAAATTTCAAAGCAAGCGATAAGCGCGAGTGACCAATTAAAACAAACCCTCCCGCCGCAACTTTATCAAGTTAGCGTATTTGGATCATTGGCAAAAGCTAAACGCAAACAAGGTGAAAATGAAGAAGCCTCAAGTTATCAATCTTTTAAAGAGAATGTCATCTATGACGAGCAGTTAGTGCTAAAGCACGACGAAACACGCTTTAGTATTTCGTTTGGACTCGTTAATCCGGTTTACCCAGAGCAAGTGACTTACCGATACAAGCTTGTGGGTTTTGAGAGTGATTGGATTTATGTTGATAAAGAACGTACTGCTCAATTTAACAATATTTCTTTCGGCAATTACACGTTTTCAGTACAGGCTAAAGAGCCTGGCAAAGCCTGGTCTGAAAGCAGAAACTTGAAAATAACCATTGAACGTCCCCCTTGGCTTCATACCGTTGCCCTTGTTTTTTACTGTTTAATCGCGTTAGCGATACTCGCCTTCATTGTGCGTCAATACCAAATCAGAAAAGCAAATCAATTGGCCATTAAAGAGTCTGAAGAGCGTTTAAAGCTTACGCTTTGGAGCTCTGGCGACGAACTGTGGGATTGGGATGTTTACCGAGGACAAGTCTACCGTGCTAATACCTGGGGCACCTTAGATTTTCCGCAGGACGATATCCGTACCACCGGCGCTTATGATGCCAACATTCATCCTAACGATATCAATCGGGTAAAGACTGCGTTACGAGAACATTTAGAGGGGAATAGCGATTTTTACGAGCTTGCCTATCGTGCTAAAACCTTTAAAAACCAGTGGATTTGGATATTAGACCGCGGAAAAGTAGTAGAGCGCGATCACAACGAGCAGCCTGTGCGAATGACGGGCACGCTTAAGAATATCCACCACCTTAAAGAGGCAGAAGAGCAGCTTAATCTATTTAAGCGCTCTATTGAAAACATCTCGGAAGGGGTATTCATTACGAATACGCAGTTTAAGTTTATTAGTGTCAATAACGCCTACTGCCGCTATACGGGAGAAACCCGCGAGCAGGCCCTAGCCAGTTACATGCACTTCCATTTGTACCCCGACGCATTTACCGAAGAAATTAAGAAAACCCTTAAAGCTAAAAGCAACTGGTCGGGCGAAGTAGAGAGCGTGCGCGTAAATGGCGAACGTTATGAAATGGAGCTTAATATTGATGCAGTCCACGATGAAGACGGAAAAATTAGCCATTTCGTTGGGGTATTTAGCGATATTACCTCGCGTAAGAGTACCGAAAAAGAGTTATTGAAACTCGCGAATGTGGACCCGCTCACAGAGCTTCCCAATCGCTCGTTTTTCCAGGCGAGTCACCAAAACTTAGTGCGAAAGGCAGCACAGCATAGCCTGCTCTGCCTAGACATGGATAACTTCAAAAAGATTAACGATTCCCTAGGCCACCAAACTGGCGATATCTTGATTAAACAAATCGCCAAACGGCTACAGCGCATTACGGGTAAAAACGCCACCTGTTATCGCTTAGGTGGCGATGAATTTAGTATATTGATGGAAGACAATGCGGATATCCACACGGTAACCCACTACGCCCAAAACTTACTTGATACCCTGTCGCGCCCCTTTATTATCAATAAGCAGGAGTTCGTCCTTGGTGCCAGTATTGGTATTGCATTTTTCCCAGACGACGGTGAATCCCCCCAGGAAATGTTGAAAAATGCCGACACGGCCATGTACTTTGCCAAAAACAATGGCGGCAATAGCTATCAATTCTTTAGTGGTGAAATGAACCAAAACGCGGTTAGGCAGCTGCAAATTGAAAACCTTATTCGCCAAGGCATTAAAGACGATCTGTTCACTGTGTATTACCAGCCTAAAGTGGATATCGCTTCTGGAAAGCTAGTAAGCATGGAAGCACTGGTGCGTTTTGAACACCCGCAAAAAGGCATTGTAAGCCCTGGGCAATTTATTCCGTTGGCAGAACAAACCGGTCAAATTATTGAAATTGGTGAGCAGGTACTTCGAAAAGCCTGTGCCGATACGAAACGCTGGGTAAATCAAGGGTTATTTAGCGGCCGTGTTGCCGTGAACATTTCAGCGAAACAATTCGAGTTGCCCGATTTGGACGACAGGATAAATAAAATATTAAGCGATGTGGGCCTGTCACCGCTGCATTTGGAGTGTGAAATTACCGAAGGTACGCTAATGGAAAGCCCTGAAAACGGGCTACAAATGATGACTCGCCTTCGTGAGCGCGGTATTCACCTAGCGCTAGATGATTTTGGTACAGGCTACTCGTCGTTAGCGTATTTAAAACGCTTTCCTTTGAATACCTTAAAAATTGATAAAGCCTTTATTGACGATATTGCAAAGAGTAACGTCGACCGTCATATGGCCGCCGCCATTATAAACATTGCCCACAACTTGGGGCTAAAAGTGGTAGCGGAAGGCGTTGAAGAAGAGTCTCAACTCGATATTCTGCGACGTTATGATTGTGAAATGCTGCAGGGCTTTTTATATAGCCGCCCGCTTAACGCAGAGCGCTTTGAGAAACTGCTAACAGAAAACCAAAAGCTTCATACCCTTTTAGGTAATACGCAATTCTAGAAAGATGTGCCTCGCTTAAGGGGCGTCAAATTTCCTTACTAACTTCCGCTTTTTGCAGCATAAGGCAAAACACTTCCTTTTAACCCTTCGTATATTAGACTTTAGTGCCAACTTTATGGCGCTAGAACATCGCCCCGTCAATCCGCACAAAGAAACAAACCATAACCTATTGATTTAAATAAATATATATTGTTTTTTCAATATTGGCACGGTACTCGCTATACCATTGGTGTCGATAAGAAATATAAAACAATCGGCTTTGTTTGTTCGTTCAAAAAATAATCAGAGGAAATTAACATGTTAAAAGAGTACGCCGTTGCACTAGTACTTTCTACCGCTACCCCAGTTGCTGCCGATAAGCAAGAAGGCGCTAAACAAGCCCCCGAATCGCAAAAAGAAACCATTACTCAGCCAGAGTACATCAGACCTAAGACCGGTGGCGGCCATGGCGGTGGCGTGGGCTTCTAATTTGAAGTTGAAACGATTTTCAAAAAAAGAGAGCCTCTGCTCTCTTTTTTCATATCTGGGGGATAAGCAACACTGCTATTAGTTTACTAAAACGCTAAAGCTACGCCGCAATATAAAGGTTATTAAACCCAACCGCATTACGCCAGTGTAAATGTCGAGAGATAGAGAACATAGGCAGTAGAACAGGGCCTAGAATAAGGCCGGCAATCGCCCACTTCTTTGCGTTCATTCCCCATTTAAACGCTTCTACATAAAAATATAGAGAAAATATAACGCTTAATACTACGAGTGAAATCACACTGCCTCCAACCTGTTTAACCTTAATTTGCAGAATTATTTGTCTCAATCAATTATTCACGTTAAGCCACTGATAATTGACGCCAACAATTTGACACGTTTAATTTTTAACCGCGCAGATTTTACCCAAAATAGAACAATAAACCAGCAGAAATAGACGTCAGGCACAAAAAAACCGGGCTAAGCCCGGTTTTTTAACATTTTATAAACTTAACTATAAAATGTTTGATCATTTTCCGCCATGTTCACCAACACATCGGCCGGTGCGAATTTATCGCCTACCGCTGTTGCATAGTGATTAAGGCGCGCAACCACATGTTTAATGCCAAGCATATCCATATAGCGAAATGGTCCGCCTAAAAATGGAGGGAAGCCAATACCGAAGATAGCGCCAATATCACCATCACGAGCGTTACGAATAACGCCTTCATCCAAGCAACGCGCTGCTTCATTTAGCATCATTAGTACACAACGTTCAGCCACTTCTTTTTCGCTTAGCTTAGCAGAAGGTGATAGCCCAAGAAGCTCGTAGATAGACTCATCCACTTCTTTACCAGGTTTTTTACCCTCGTAAGAATAGAACCCTTTCTGATTCTTCTTACCTTTTCTGCCATCGGCCAATACTTTGTCGAAGGCACTAGGCGCAGTGAAACGCTCACCAAACGCCTCTACAAGGAATGGGATGATCTTGGTACCTACATCAATGCCCACTTCATCAAGAAGCTTAACAGGCCCTACAGGGAAGCCAAATTTAACCAGAGACTTATCAATATGCTCAATAGGCTCACCGTCAAGGATAAGGTTCGCCGCTTCGTTCATGTACGGGGCTAAAATGCGGTTTACGTAGAAGCCCGCGCCGTCTTTAACTACAACCGGCGTCTTACCTTGCTTTTTAGCAAACTCAACCGTTGAAGAAATTACTTGGTCTGACGTTTTCTCATGCGCAATAACTTCAGCTAGCGGCATTTTGTCTACTGGCGAGAAGTAATGTAGGCCAATCACGTTTTCTGGACGTGCTGCTTCTGCCGCGATCTGCGTAATAGGGATCGACGAAGTGTTAGACGCAAAGATGGTGCTTTCTTTGCAGTTTTCTTCAATATCCGCCACCATTTTTTGCTTAAGATCTAAGTCTTCAAAAACAGCTTCTACAACAATATCTACATCTTGATAACCGCTGTAATCTAACGTTCCGGTTAATAGCGCAAGTTGCTTCTGCATTTCGCTGTTACGCATGAAACGCTTCTTCACCTTCTTGTTTAAAATGTCGTAACTGTATTTCATTGCGTTAGCGATGCCTTCAGCGCGGACATCTTTAATACGCACAGGTACGCCCGCTTTCGTTGAAGTTACATAGGCAATACCACCGCCCATTAAACCACCGCCAAGCACGCCGACCTTTTTCATCTTTTCAGGTTTAACACCTTCAACACCGTTCTCTTTCTTCATTTCCGTTGTCGCGAAGAAAATTTGGCGAAGTTGGAATGACTCAGGGGTCATGACAAGCTTACCGAAGGCTTCTGCTTCGGCTTTAAGGCCCGCTTTCATACCTTCGTTGATACCAGTTTCGATAACATCGATGATATGGCCAGGTGCAGGGTAGTTGCCTTTCGTTTTTGCAAAGGTCGCTTCGTGCGCTTTTTTGAACATCATGTTACGGCCTGGGCCGGTCTTTTCTAACATTTTGTCCATCACACTTTTTTGCGGTGCTTCACGTTCAGGCTTGCGCTTAAGAGCAAACTGCTCTGCCACTTTTAACAGCACGCTATGCGGCACTACATCGTCTACAATGCCGTATTTTTTGGCTTGTTTGGCTCGCGCAGGAGAGCCCGTAAGCATCATCTTCATTGCTTGCTGAACGCCAATTAGACGAGGAAGACGCTGTGTACCACCACTGCCCGGCAGCAAGCCTAGCTGAACTTCAGGTAAACCTACCTGAGTACTCGGTGAATCGGTACATACACGATAGTGACACGCCAATGCTAGCTCTAAACCACCGCCTAATGCAGGGCCATGAATAGCGGCAACAAACGTCGCCTTCATGTTTTCAATTCTATCGAAAATGGCTTGGCCACCAGCAGCAATGGTGGTGGCGTCTTCAGCAGTTTTACACTCAGCAAGCATACTGATATCTGCACCTGCCACAAACGAGGTAGGCTTACCGCTGGTAAGGACTACACCTTTAATGCTGCTATCACGCTCAATATCGTCGAGCATGGCAGAGATTTCATCGCCGAATTCCGCTTTAAGCGTATTCATACTTTCGCCAGGCACGTCCATGCTAAGAATAGCAACGCCATTATCCTGCTTTGTTAACGTGAATGCGCCAGATGTTGGCTGAACTTCATTTGTCATTTCTTGTTCCTGACTCATCTTATTCTGTCTCCACAATCATAGCGGCACCTAGACCACCGGCAGCACACGCAGTTAATAGACCTGAACCACCGCCACGACGATTCAACTCATTTAGCATTTGCGTAATCATTCGAGTACCGGTTGCGGCAAATGGGTGACCATAAGCAATAGAGCTACCCATTACGTTAAACTTATCCATATCAATTTCGCCAGTTGCTTTGTCGCGACCTAATTTCTCTTTGGCGAATTTGTCGCTTGCAAACATTTTAACGTTTGCCAAGGTTTGCGCGGCAAACGCTTCGTGCATTTCAATTAGTGTTAGGTCGTTAAGGGTCATGCCCGCACGGTCAAGAGCGATAGGCGTAGCATATGACGGGCCCATCAACATGTCTTCCCACACGTCTATTGCAGCGAATGCATAGCTTTTGATGTAACCCAGTGGGGTATAACCTAGCTCTTTTGCACGGCTTTCTGTCATCATTAGCACTGCAGAAGCACCATCGGTTAGTGGTGTAGCGTTAGCGGCGGTGACAGAACCGTATTTTTTGTCAAACACAGGGCGAAGCTTTGCGTACCCTTCAAGCTTTGAGTCAAAGCGTACGTTGTTATCGCGCTCAAGGGCACCTTTATAAGGTTCTGCATACGCTGTCATTACTTCGCTTGACAATTTACCCGCTTCCCAGCTTTCAGCCGCAAGGCTGTGCGAACGGTGCGCTAGCTTATCTTGCTCTTCACGAGAAATCTGGTGTGTTTTTGCCATTTGTTCGGCCGTTTGGCCCATCGACAAACCGGTAGAGTACTCCGCTACCGCAGGTGGAACGGGCGCGAGGTCTCTTAAGCTTAAGCGCTTGAAGATATTCAGCTTCTGACCAAGGGTTTTGGTTTTCTGTAAGTCTACTAGCGCGCGCGCTAGATTTTTTGACACTCCAATTGGCGACACAGACGTTGAATCTGCACCACCAGCAATACCCACTTGAACCGTACCAGCCATCATGCTTTCAGCAATATTGACTGTTGATTGGAAACTTGTAGCACAGGCGCGTGACACGCTGTATGCGTCAGTGTGAACGTTCATTCCCGTGCCAAGTACTATTTCACGCGCAATGTTCGGTGCTTCAGGCATTTGGACTACCTGACCATAAACCACCTGATCAACCCACTCTTTTTGAACACCATGGCGAACGAGAAGTTCGTTTACGACCATTTTACCTAAATCTACAGCCGGTACGCCGTGGAAATATGTAGCCATTTTCGCAAACGGAGTACGCAACCCCGCGACAATGGCGATGCGATCACCCTCTCGGGTAGTAACTGATTGTTTTGTAGCCATAATGCACCTAAATTGAGGACCTACTTTAAACTTCGCTTTACTGATTCAAAGTGGTCTGACCTGTAATAAACCCGATTTTTACAAACTATGAACAAAATAGCAAATAATGCGGGGAGAAGGACAATATAAATAGAACTAACGTTGTTATCGCCATCAATAGACAGTAGTAAACAACAATGGTTTTGCCATAAGCGCCACCAAATATCGTATTTTTATTACCATTTGACGACTTGAAGAAAGATACAATGAACCTTATATGGAAATGAAAGTCTGTTTTGTGTCATTGTGGCGCGTACTTAGATTTGGATAATTTATTTATAGTGTAAGCGATCACTTTTTTTAATGGTTCGTTTATGCCTCGGTCGAAATGACACTTCCCTATAACGAGAAATCAAACGGAAATTTTGCATTATGGCAGCAGCGCAATTTCAACAGTTACATGCTTATCTAGACCAGCAAATTATTGGTCAACATGCGTTAACTAAAAGCCTTCTTATCGCTCTTTTAGCTGATGGTCACCTGCTTGTAGAGGGGCCTCCCGGACTTGCAAAAACTCGCGCAATTAATGCATTGGCAAACGGTATCGACGGTGACTTCCATCGCGTTCAGTTTACGCCAGACCTTCTTCCGGCCGACCTGACCGGCACCGACATCTATCGCCCTGAAACGGGTGAGTTTGTCTTTCAAAAAGGCCCATTATTTCATAACTTAGTCTTGGCCGATGAGATAAACCGGGCACCGGCAAAAGTTCAGTCAGCGTTACTCGAAGCGATGGCTGAGCGTCAAATTACCGTGGGCAGTAAAACCTATCCGTTGCCACCGCTCTTTTTAGTTATGGCTACGCAAAACCCATTAGAGCAAGAAGGGACTTACCCTCTTCCTGAAGCGCAGTTAGACCGCTTTTTAATGCACGTTGATATTGACTACCCTGGCGCCGAGACGGAGTTAGAAATTTTGCGCTTAACACGCGGAGAAGCGCTGTCAGAACCGCCTGTCACGCCACCTACCCTTACTCAAGAAGACATATTTACCTCGCGTAAAGAGGCGCTATCTCTTTATATGGCGCCTGAGTTAGAGCAATACTTGGTGCAGCTAATAATGGCAACCCGTAAGCCTGCTAACTTTGATGCGGACTTAGGCCAATGGATTGCTATGGGTACTAGTCCTCGCGCAACCATTAGCCTAGACAGGTGTGCTCGCGCACATGCATGGCTGAGCGGCAGAGACTTTGTTGGCCCAGACGACATTCAAGCCGTTGTTCATAACGTTCTGCGCCATCGAATTATCTTGTCTTACCAAGCCGAGGCGGAAGGTATTACGATAAACGATGTGCTTGATAAGATTGTAGCTACTGTCGCAGTTCCATAAACCATGGATAATGTACACGCGCAGCTATACAAGCTGCAAAGTAATGGTGTTTCTCTGTCTACCGCAGAGCTTCTTCGCTATCAGCAGTTAGCCAAGCTATTTAACTTAGCGCCAAAGCGTGCGCCCCAAGCCAGGCTCGCAGGAAGCTATCTCACGAAGCACAAAGGGCGCGGTATGGAGTTTGACGAGGCGCGACACTACCAGCCTGGTGACGATATTCGCGCTATCGATTGGCGAGTAACCGCTCGCACGGGAAAAACCCATACTAAGGTTTACCGCGAAGAGCGTGAACGCCCGGTCTTTCTGTTCTGTGACTATTTACCGTCAATGGCGTTTGGCACCCAACTGCTGACAAAAGCGGTTCAAGCCGCTCACGTATCGTCGCTTATTAGCTGGTCTGCCGCTGCCCGCGGAGACAAAGTAGGCGCTCTTGTATTTAATCAACAGCAACATAAAGAAATAAAACCCCTTACCCGTAAAAAAGCCGTGTTGCATGTTTGCCATGAGCTGATGGCATTACACGAGCAAAGCGCGCAAAGCAAACCTGACAAAGCGAAGGACGAAAAAGCGTTTGCCGATGCATGTGCTCGCGCAAGGCGTTTAGCTAGACCTGGCAGCCTGGTATATTTGGTGTCAGATTTTCAGCATTTAAGTGCACAAGCTATTCAGCATTTAAGCCATTTAACACGCCATTGCGAAGTAAGGGCAATAGTTGTCAACGACCCTATTGAGCATGCACTTCCGCAAACATCGTCGCTTCAAACAGTGAGCGTTTCAGATGGGCAAAACCAGCAGCGATGGGTGTTAGGCGATACGCACGAACAACGCCAATACAAGAAATGGCGAGATGAACACAATCGTTCTATTTACGACATGCTAAGGAAAAGCAATATTTCTCGCTTTAGTGTTTCAGCAGGTATTCCTCTTGATGACCAGCTTCAAAGTATGCAACAAGAACAAAGACTGGAGTTAAGTTGATGCAGAGCAACAATTCTACTCCAACGCTAGCACAAGCTATGCAGCCAACTAATCAACAGCCGCTATCAATGCCCGGGCAGCAACAAGACCCCCTCGCTCAGCTGCGAGATATACACGTACCCAGTGAGGTAAACCTTTGGCCGTTGGACTGGGGCTGGTGGGTATTAATTGCGTTTAGTGTTCTAGCACTTATTGGCATTTATAAAGTTGCGTCGGCGCATATTCGCCACAACAAGGCGCGTAAACAAGCGTTAGCTCTTTTAGATACGGTTTCAGTACAGCAAGACAACTGGCCTGTCACGCTTAACTCAGTGCTAAAACGCACAGCAATGAGCTATTACCCTAAGCAGCAGGTGGCGGGTTTATACGGTAAACAGTGGCAAACGTTTCTTACCTCGGCCCTTAGAAAGGGTAATAAGACGCTTGAAGATAACTTAGCGTTGCTTGTCAGCAGTGTATATCAAGCGAAACCTAACGCAGGCGATTTTGAAGCCTGTAAAAGTGCGGTGAGAGAATGGCTTAAAAAAGCGCGTTTTCCCAAAACGTTAGCTAATCATTATGGTGAGTTCAAACACACTGAAGACAGTGATGATTCACTTGCCTCGAATAATGTATTACGCAATAAAGCATTAAGCGAAGATAACAACAAGGAGCCACAGCATGCTTAATTTCGCTTGGTGGTGGGTATTCTTTGCTCTTCCCCTCCCTATTATTGTTCGCTTACTGTCGAAGAAAACGCACGAATCGCCCATGGCGGCGCTGCGCGTACCAAGTTTACGCCCTGGTGAAGTATCAGAGCAGACGCAATTAAAACAAACCAAAACCCCCTTAATTATTAGCAGCCTTATCTGGTTGCTACTTATTAGCGCGGCAGCTCGACCTCAATGGCTAGGAGAGCCTGTTAGTATTCCTAACGAAGGCCGAGAAATGATGCTCGCCGTTGACCTTTCAGGCAGTATGAAAATTGACGATATGCAATTAAACGGTAGGCAAGTTAACCGCCTAACCATGACTAAGTCAGTGGTTTACGATTTTATCCAGCGCCGCGTTGGCGACCGTCTTGGACTTATTTTGTTTGCTGATACTGCATATGTGCAAGCGCCTTTAACTTACGACAGGGACACCGTATCGACCTTGCTTAGCGAAGCGGTAATAGGTCTTGTGGGTGAACAAACGGCGATAGGCGACGCCATAGTTTTGGCGGTAAAACGTTTCGATGAGCGAGACGAGTCTAACAACGTGCTTATATTGCTTACTGATGGGCAAAACACAGCGGGTAATATTACCCCCGAACAAGCCAAAGAACTCGCTATCAATAAGGGTGTTAAAGTTTACACCATTGGTGTGGGCGCCGATAAAATGCTTATTCAAAGCTTTTTTGGTAGCCGTGAGATTAACCCTTCACAAGAACTTGACGAAGGCATGCTTACAGACATTGCTACCTCTACAGGAGGCCAGTACTTTAGAGCACGTAACGCACAAGAGCTAGAGGCCATTTATCAACAGCTCGATGCCCTAGAACCCATTGAAGGCGAAACCCGCAAGATGCGTCCGCTAAGCGCGCTTTTTTACTACCCACTGGCAGCAGCAATAATGTTGTCTGCGCTTTGGGCATTATTTATCCTCGCTAACTCGGTGTACCGCTGGGCAAGACAAAGGCGCACTGCCGTTTCTATGTCCCATGCCAATGCAGTTAAGGAGACGAAATAGTGGAACTCGACTTCTTAAACCAATTTCACTTTCTACGTCCAGAGTGGTTTGCAGCAATCATCCCCCTGCTGCTGCTTGTCATCTTAATAAGAAAGGCAACGGCTAAACAGTCTGGCTGGCAATCAGTAATCCCTTCACACCTTTATCAATATATGGTGATTGGAAAAACAGAGGTGGGGGCAAAACCACCTATAATGCTGTTGGCTATTGCGTGGTTTGTGAGTGTGATTGCATTGGCTGGTCCAACGTGGGAGCGCTTACCTCAGCCGGTATACCAGCTAAAGATGGGGCATGTGATTGTGATAGACATGTCGCTTTCTATGCGAGCAACGGATATGACGCCCGACCGACTGACCCGCGCTAAATATAAAGCGATAGACTTAGTCAATGCCATAGGTGAAGGCGAAATGGGCCTTGTTGCTTATGCTGGTGATGCCTTTGTTATTAGCCCCCTCACCGAAGACGCGGCGAATATTACCACTTTAATACCCAGCCTTTCTCCTGAGATTATGCCTGTACCTGGCAGCGACCCGCTTTTAGGTATCGAAAGCGCCGCAGCGCTTTTAACCAACGCGGGCTATAACTCGGGTATGATTTACTGGATAACTGATGGTATAGAGTTAGCGCAGCAAAATGAACTGCAAGAATATGTCGCGTCTATTCCCTTTACGCTAAATGCACTTACCGTTGGCACAGCCGAAGGGGCGCCAATACGCCAGCAAAGTGGTGAATTACTTAAAGATCACACAGGTAGTATCGTAATTCCTAAACTTAACGACGACGCAGTTAAAGGTGTCGTCAAAACCAGCGGCGGTCGGTTTGAATCATTTACTTCAAACGATACCGATATTGAAGCACTTGCCGCTATTTCATTGTTAGATAAAGGCAACAGTGAAGAAGACGAAGAGGATAGCAATATTCAAGGTGACCAGTGGAAGGAAGTAGGCCCTTATCTGGTAGTACTATTGTTGCCTTTGGCCGCTTTCGCATTTAAAAGGGGCTTGGTTTTCTTACTTTTAGTTGGATTACTTAGCCCTCCTGTTATGCAAAAGGCCCATGCATTACAAGGCTCAGACGTAGCAAGCGAACGGCAATCAGGCATAGAAAATTCAGCGCAGCCTAAGTCACTCTCGTGGTGGCAAAAGCCATTTATGAATGACAATCAAGAAGCGTTAAATAGCTATCAGCGAGGCAAATATAAAGACGCGGTTAGCCAGTTTGACGATAAATTGTGGAAGGCATCATCGCTTTATAAGTCGGGGGAGTATGAGCGCGCACTAGCGGCTTTTGAAAATATTCCAGGCCCTGAAAGTTTGTACAATCAGGGTAATGCGCTTGCCAAGCTTGGGAAACTTGAAAAGGCGATTGAAAAGTATGAGCTAGCGCTACAGGAAGCCCCTGATTTTGAAGATGCGAAGGCGAATAAGAAAATAATTGAAGACTTATTGGAGCAGCAAGCGCAGCAAGAAAAGCAAAATCAGCAGCAAAACCAGCAGCAAGGTTCAGATCAAAATCAAAACCAAGACAACCAGCAGAATAATGGTGAAGATGATCAGCAGCAGTCAGGCGAGCCCAATAACCAAGATGGTGAGCAAAACGACAATAGCGACCAGCAGTCTGGCCAAAACCAACAACAAAACTCAACGGAACAAAACGGGGAGCAGCAAAACTCTGACAATGCAGAGAGGAGCGAGGACAGTGAGCCGTCTGAGCCTGAACAACAGGAGCCGTCCAGTCAGCAAGATAACGCGGACCAAGGTGAAAACGCGCAGCAAAATAGTGCACAAGCGCTAGATGAAAAGGAATCGTCAGCACAAGAGGCCGAAGCAATGCAAAGTCAAGCGGGCGAGCTATCCGATGCTGAAAAAGAAGAACTACAACGAATGGAAAGTTTAATGCGTCGCGTGCCAGATGACCCCGCATTCTTATTAAAACGAAAAATGCAATTAGAAGCACAAAAGCGTCAGCGTCAACGTATGCCTTCAAACCGGAGTGATTGGTAGATGAGAGCTTTATTACAATCTACATATTTTGTTTTTATATTCGCGGTAATGCTAAATGGGGCCGCTTTTGCTGATGTGAATTCAGTGGAAGCAACCATTGATAGAAACCCAGTCATGGTGGATGAAGCCATCCGACTCACCATTACCGCCGATGGCAGTGCAGACAGAGATGCTTTTGACAGCTCTCCCCTACTCAAAGATTTTGTTGTAGGTCGAACGTCGGTCAGCAGCCAAACCTCTATCGTCAACTTTGACACCAAACGAACAACGGTGTGGACAACCACCTTATTTCCCCGCAAAGAAGGTTCGTTCACCATTCCTTCGCTATCTATCGAAGGTAAAACCACCAAGCCGATACAAGTTAAGGTTATTCCCGTTCAAGAACAAAGCAATGTAGCGCGAGACTACTTTGTCACCACAGATATCGACTTAAAAGAAGCCTATTTAAATCAACAGCTGCTCTATACAGTTAAACTGTATCTTTCAAGCAATATTGAGCGCGGCAGCTTACAAGCGCCAGAT
Source organism: Alteromonas sp. G5_S2_22_S1 (assembly GCF_054968525.1). Classification (NCBI taxonomy): domain Bacteria; kingdom Pseudomonadati; phylum Pseudomonadota; class Gammaproteobacteria; order Alteromonadales; family Alteromonadaceae; genus Alteromonas; species Alteromonas sp. G5_S2_22_S1. The sequence goes on from NZ_JBQKUJ010000003.1 coordinate 136,636, forward strand.
ATGCAAAATGCTGAAATTACTCAGCTAGGCGAAGATAAGCAATACACTGACATTGTTAATGGCCGCCGCTATCAAATTATTGAACGTCAATTTGCCGTTGTACCTCAAGCATCAGGTGAGTTCACATTAAGAGGCCCTATATTTACCGGCGAAGTCATGGCCGCAAATACCAACCAGCGCTTCGGTTTCTTTAATAGAACCCAGCAGGTTAATCGGGTTGGCCCTGATATTACCGTTAATATCAAACCTATACCTCAGGGCATTGATTATCCTTGGCTTCCCTCCGAGATGGTGAGGGTTGATGAAGAGTGGCCTCAAGGCGATAGTTTCGTTGCAGGCGAACCGGTTACCCGCATCGTTACCTTAACCGCGCTAGGTGTGGTTGAAGAGCAGCTGCCTGATATCCCTGAATTTTACCCACCTAATTTCAAGCTTTATCCTGACCAAGATAACACGACGACAGTGGAAAAAGATCAGAGCCTAATTTCTCAGCGTCAAACATCTCTGGCAATAATTCCCACTGAACCAGGCAACTTTGTTTTGCCTGAAATTACTATCCCTTGGTTCAATACGTTAACCCAAAAAACTGAATATGCCACTATTCCTGCTCGTTCCATCACCGTAGCGGCGGCATCAGGCAAAGATGGCAATAACGGTAGCGCACCAGAGCCGCTTGCAAACTCTGAAACTGCTGACGATACCCCTACGCTAGTTAACACACCTGTTAGCCAGGAACGCAGCGACGATGTAGGCGAAGAAAATCGTGATAATGCAAGGGAAACGCGTACCGAAGAAGACACCACATTCCTCTTGCTAACGTTAGCCATAGTGAGCGCTTTACTGATTGTCACAGCATTGGGGTGGTTTTTAGCATTCAGAAAGCTTAAGCGCGTTACCCATGGTGGACATATTCCAAGCCATGGTAAACACAACGGCAGGGGGGGTAGCGTATTAGGCCATACTGACGAAAAAGCACAGTTTCAACGTGTTATGTCTTTGATAAAAGCCAATGACACAAGGGCGCTTACCCCTGCGCTTCAACAGTGGTTGAAAACACTCACCGGTGACAATGCTCAACTTTCACAGTTTGCCAGCATTAACAGCCTAATGAGCGAGCTTTACGCTGCCCGTTTTGCCAAAAATAACGCCGACAAAAATGCGCAATCAAAGCAAATAAAGCCCGTATTTGAAAAGTTATCTACCGAAATCAAACGCCTTAGAAGCGAGTGGCAGAAAAAGCACACGGGCGACAGCAACAGGTTATCTGACTTATATCCTGCTTCGTAAAACGCATTTCGATTGCCAATAATAATCTTATAAGGTGAGATTGGCGTCACTACCACCATGCTCCTTTTAACGGTAAAGCCTAACTACTTAAGCTTTACCGTTAAAAGGAGCATGGCTTAAACAACATTTTGTGTTTAAAACAGCAACATGGCTCAAAAACTTTCCATCGTTTTTGACTAAGCAAAACAATTAAATAAACGCGACGGGGCTTAAATGAAAAAAACACTGTTAAAGCTAACGCCAATAGCGCTAGCCATTACCACTTTAACGGCTTGCTCACCAGCAAGTGAAACCGCTAAAACCGCACCAGAACCTATAAAAACTGAAAAACCTGCTGGGCAGTCTGAGTCTGAGCGGCTAAACGCATTCTTTGAACGTACTTTTGAAGAAAACCTCAAGCGCTCCCCTCTTTTTCAAAGCTATCTTGGCAAAAAATGGGACTACGATAAATGGGACGACATCAGCGAAGAAGAAGCCGATGCCCGCCTAGCTATTGCCAAAAATCGGCTTGAGAAGCTAGAGAGTTTCGATACAAGTAAACTTAATGAACAGGAAAAGCTAAGCCTGAGATTATACAAATTAGGCATCGAACGAGACTTAGCAAACGACGAATTTAGGCATCACCGCTATATCGTGCATCAGTTTCGCGCAGCTCACACACAAGTTCCCAGCTTTCTTATCAATATTCACAGCGTAAACAGCAAAGAAGACGCCCAAGCGTACATTGGTAGATTAGACAATGTACGCACGTACTTTGACCAAGTCATCGACCAGATGAAAATTCGCGAAGAAGCCGGCGTTTTCCCTCCTGCCTGGGCATACGATCAAATGATTGATGCATCGAGAAACGTCATTACTGGGGCGCCGTTTGATTCAAGTGAAACGCCTTCTACTATTTGGGAAGACTTCCAGAATAAGGTTGAAAGCCTTGAGATCACTGATGCGGAAAAAACAACGCTTTTAGGGGAAGCGAAAGCGGCACTTGTTACATCAGTCATGCCTGCCTATGAAAAATTTATTGAAGAACTCGCCCACCAGCGTGAAGTAACGCCTGAAGGCGACGGTGTATGGCGTTTGCCTGATGGTGACAAATGGTATCAAAATCGCCTTAATTGGTTTACCACGACCGATCTAACCGCTGAAGAAGTTCACCAAATCGGTTTGGAAAACGTTGAACGTATTCATAACGCCATGCGTGAGATTATGGATAAGGTAAACTTTGAAGGAACACTTCAAGAGTTTTTCGTGTTTATGCGCGAAGATGACCAGTTCTATCTCCCTTCAACAGATGAAGGAAGACAGCAATATTTGGATATGGCAAAAGCCGCCATTGACGAAATGAGAGAAGCCATTCCAGAGTATTTTGGCATTCTTCCAGAAGCGCCAATGGTTGTTAAGCGCGTAGAAGCGTTTCGTGAACAATCGGCCGGTAAGGCGTTTTACCAAAGTCCTGCGCAAGACGGCAGCCGCCCGGGTATCTACTATGCCAATTTGTTCGATATGAAAGCAATGCCTACCTATCAACTTGAAGCACTCGCATATCACGAAGGTATTCCCGGGCATCACATGCAGCGCGCTATCGCACAAGAGCTTGAAGGTGTTCCTCAGTTTCAGAAGTTTCTTAGTTTCACGGCGTACACCGAAGGCTGGGGGCTATATACGGAAGAACTGGCAAAAGACATGGGATTTTATGAAGACCCCTACTCTGATTTCGGCCGGTTAGCGATGGAGTTGTGGCGGGCTTGCCGTTTGGTGGTAGATACAGGCATACACGCAAAGAAATGGTCGAGAGAGGAAGCGGTAGATTACCTTGTTAAGAATACCCCAAATCCTGAATACGACGCGCAAAAAGCCATTGAGCGCTACATTGCTATGCCAGGACAAGCGACCGCTTATATGATTGGCAAGCTAAAAATTATGGAGCTAAGAGAGCGTGCTCAAAGTGAACTTGGCGATAAGTTTGATTGGAAAGGCTTCCATGATGAGATTTTGAAATACGGTCCAGTGCCGCTTTCCATTCTTGAAGAAAACATCAATACCTGGATAGCCATGCAAAAAAATAAGTAGCGCTATTCACTACTTTTTAGCTTTACCTAAAAAAACGCGTCTTTCGTTTAGCGAAATGACGCGTTTTTTATGCCATAGTGAAAAAAGTTTTAGTTTTCGGATTTTTTTATGCGCACGCGAAATAAAACCGGTAATGGTCAGGTCTTATCGGGTATGAAAGCAAAACACCAAAGATATGAAGCGCTTGTAAAAGCCTTTCACGCAGACATTTACCGCTATGCGTTCTGGTTAATCAAAGACCAAAGCATTGCCGAGGATGTTGTGCAGGAAACTTTCTTACGCGCTTGGCGCTCGCTTGATGCCCTTAATGATGAAAAGGCGGCAAAGTCATGGCTAATTACTATTCTTCGCCGAGAAAACGCTCGCCGGTTTGAGCGCAAGCAATTCGATACCGTTGATATCGACGATGTGCATATTCAAGACGACACCCAACATGCTGATGGCGATCTTAAAAATAGGGAGTTACAGCGCTTGTTAGGAGGCTTGAGTGTGGAATATCGCGAACCGTTAATCCTACAGCTAATCTTTGGGTTTAGCGGTGAAGAAATTGCTAATCAACTTGGGCTTAACAAGAATACGGTTATGACTCGGCTATTTAGAGCGAGGAATCAACTCAAAGAGGCGTTAGAGAAACAAAATGAACAGAGAGGTCGTATAAATGGATGAATTAGAATTTAGGCGTCGAATCTACGCCGATCCAGAAACGACTGACAGTGATGTTGTAGAAGCGGCCAAAGCGGATGAGAGCAAGCGTAGTTTCTGGAATGAACAAAAACAGTTAGACAAACAGTTTAAGCAGGCGCTAAAAGTTGAGGTGCCTGATGATTTAGCCAGTAAATTAATTTGGCAGCAGTCAGCTGATGAGTTCACCCGATATAAGCGCAGAAGCCGCTGGTATGTGGCGATGGCAGCATCTGTGGCATTCACAATAGGCATTGGCTTAACAATGTGGTATCACCAGCCACTTAGCATTGGCGGTCAAGCGCTTGCTCATATGCAATATGCGGAAATGGAACATGCTCACTCACTGCTTCCGGTAGATTTAAATATGGTCAATGCAAAACTCGCGAGTTTTGGAGGCAGTTTAAGTGAAATGTTAGACGGCATAGAGGTTGCTAATTATTGCCACTTGAGTACGGTGAGAAGCCTGCACCTTATTGTTAATACCCCGCAGGGAAAAATGTCGGTTTTTGTAGTTCCACAAAGAGGTGATATCAGCGTGCCTAGTGAATTTGAGGACAGCCAATATCACGGGGAAAGCATCAAGATGCGACGCGCTAATGTAATGGTAGTGGGTGATAGAGGCGCCGACCTAAGTGAAATGAAAAAAGCGGTTTCAGAAAGAATTCAGTTCTCTGCCTAACTTTTGACAAGTCTGGTAATTCGTTCCAAAAAAGTGCTTATCTTATGCACTTCCCTTCTTCGGCCCACTCGGGCCGATTTTTTTACCCAAAATTAAGATGAAACGTTAAACGATAAACGATAAACTTTATACTTTCGGACTAATGTTAAAACGCTCGTTTTAATTCAAATAAACATTCCGCTTATCCGCAGTTCAGAGGTAGCAATCACAATGAGCGCTTGGTGTCGTTTTGCAAAGGTGAAGTTTTGTCTACTTCTCACCATTTTTTTTAGCCATTCTCTTCATGCACAGTTAGACAACAACTCTGAAAAGTTGAGGCTTAAAAAGCTAAATACTTATAGTCATATGACTGCGCTTGCTATGTACAACTGGAATCTGCAATCTGATATCGACAACGACCAAATAGTGACCGAAATTGAAAAATCACAAATACAACATGATGATAGTAGTGAAGGTATAATTTTCAGACATTTATTGGCGACAGCAACGGCTAACGAAACCGAAAACCCTCGAATACCCATTTACGTAAAATTCCCTTTGCTTGAAAGCCACTGGAGAGAGCTGAAATCGCTAAATCCAGATTTGTACGCCGCAGCCAGGGCTTATTACATTTATGCCAGAGCAGTTAACGACTTTGACGGTTCCTCTCTGCGAATCAATGTAACAGTGCCTGCGCTCAGACGTTTGAAACATGAAGTTCTAGAGACTGGCAGCAAAACAGCTACCGCGATAGTTAGCGTATGGCTGTCAATGGAGCTTACCTTAGCTAACCCCATTCAGGCAATCAATGAATTAGAGTATGCACTCCCCCATTTGCCTGCGCGAGCTTCTACACGAACTCTAGAAAATGCTTTAAGTAGTGCTACCGCTCACGAATGGCTTCGCATCGCTTTTACAGAGCTATCGGTACCAAGTAGAGCCTACTTTCACTCAATGACGATTATTAAGCAAAGCAGTCTAAATGATGGGTCCGTTACGTGGGCATATTTTACTTCGATTGACTCTCTTCTTCTCCAAACTAAATATGAGGACGCGCTGCTCACTTCCAATAGGGCCCTTGAGTTTGTAAAAAATAGAAATTCAGAACTTGAGATGTTTTTAATTCTCTATCAAAAACTGCGAGTGCTCTTAATGGGATTTCAGCAGACTCGTGATAGTGAAATACGCTCTGTTATAAACAAGATGGATACAATAGATACCGTTCAGATTAAGACTCAAGCAGAAGAGCTTTTTTACCTTTATCAATCTTATAAAGCTATTGCTGAAAGCGATGAAAATCTGCTCTCGAAGGCGATTGAACAATATAAAAAAGCGATGCTGGAGTCCTTACCATCTACCGAGTTTAGAGCCGAACACCTGTTAAAAAAAGAACTTGAACTTACCCGAATTTATGACGCTGCTGGCAATTACGAAAAAGCCTATGAGCATTCCAAAGTTTACAACCAACTTCTCTTCGAAAAAAATACCGAGCAGTTTAAGCTTTCATCTCCTTCGCTCACCGATGGTATAGCAAGAGATATTGCGTTGGCACGCTATCGCCAGCAAGAGCTTGCTGCACTTCGCGATGAAAAAATCGGGCTGTCTACCGATAAAGAAGCCATGAAAACAACCATTTTCGCATTGATAACGACCATTTTAATTATTCTGGCGCTATGGTTGTGGATTGCTAAACGCCAAAGCGACACGCTTGCTGAGCGAGACTCACTAACCGGCGCATTAACACGCAGAGCGATGCTTAAAAGCCTTAAAAAAGCATTAAAAAGTGACAGCACATCCTGTGTTGCGCTATTAGATGTAGATAACTTCAAAAAAATTAACGACAGATATGGGCATTTAGTAGGAGATGAAGTGTTAACAACGCTTACTCAAACTATTCAAAAACGAATTCGAAAATCAGACAAGCTTTGCCGATACGGCGGCGAAGAGTTTTTAATTTACTTCTCAGACACGGATCAACAGTCAGCCAAGCGCATACTTGATGAACTTAACGCTAGCTTATCTCGTCAAAAACTGTGGAGCGGAACCGACCAAAAATTTTCAGTCAGCTTTTCTTCTGGCCTTCTAGATGTGAACGGAGAAACAAACTTAGACACAATTATCAAAGCCTGTGACGACCTCCTGTATAAAGCAAAACGCGAAGGCCGTGCTCGCGTTGCCGCTTTCTCATTTTAAATTAGCCCAAACTTTTTCAACGCGTAACCGTATAGAAAACATGCAAGGTCGCTGACTGACGTAGAGACTCTACGTCATAGGTGTTAGCATGAGAGAAAAAACATAGGGAATTTATATGGCTACTGGCACGATAATCTCGTTGGGTTTGTATTTTGTGGTAATGTTGGGGATAGGGCTTTTCGCCTATCGGCAAACAGATACCAACGTTGAGGGCTACATGCTTGGCGGCCGCCAACTTGGTCCAGCGGTAACCGCACTATCAGCAGGTGCATCAGACATGAGCGGTTGGATGCTTATGGGCTTACCGGGCGCAATGTATGTTTCCGGACTCTCGGCTGGCTGGATTGCAGTGGGGTTGACCTTAGGCGCTCTTGCTAACTACATGTTAGTGGCACCACGTCTTCGCGTTTACACCGAAGTTGCCAATAACTCGATTACCCTGCCCGATTATTTCGAAAATCGCTTTGCCGATAATTCTCGCATGCTACGCGTTATAGCGTCAGTGGTTATCGTTATTTTCTTTACCCTATATACCTCTTCGGGCGTAGTCGCAGGCGGCAAGTTATTTGAAACGTCATTTGGCCTATCGTACGAAGCTGGACTCTATGTAACCGCAGGCGTTGTAGTGGCCTATACCCTGGTGGGCGGCTTTATGGCAGTGAGCATGACTGACTTTGTTCAGGGCTGCATTATGTTCGTGTCGCTTATTATGGTCCCTGCTGTTGTTATCAGTGAATTAGGCGGCCTAGGTGCCTCAATCGACGCGCTAGATAACATCAACCCCGCGTTGTTTGACGCCTTTATGGATGCATCTTCCAATGAAGCGCTCACTGTTATTGGGATAATTTCTCTTATGTCTTGGGGGCTAGGCTATTTCGGTCAGCCGCATATCATTGTGCGCTTTATGGCTATCCGCTCGGTTAAAGACATCCCTACAGCCCGCAATATCGGCATGAGCTGGATGATCGTATCTATCATCGGCGCGTTAATAACCGGTTTATTTGGGTTAGCTTATGTTACCGGTAACGGCAATGACATTGACCCAGAAACCGTCTTTATTTATCTCTCACAAATTTTATTCCACCCGCTAGTGGGTGGGTTCTTACTTGCCGCCATTTTGGCCGCGATAATGAGCACTATTTCTTCTCAGCTATTGGTAACATCTAGTTCATTAACCAGTGACTTCTATCAAGCTTTCTTGCGCCGCGATGCATCGGACGGCGAGCTAGTTATAGCGGGTCGTGTGAGCGTTGTGATAGTCGCACTAGTTGCTATCTACCTTGCCTATGATAGAGACAGCACTATCCTAACCTTGGTGAGTAATGCGTGGGCAGGCTTTGGTGCCGCTTTTGGTCCTTTGGTATTATTTAGCTTATTTAAGCGGGAAATGACTCGTCGCGCCGCACTAGGTGGAATGATAGTAGGTGCAGTTACCGTATTACTTTGGATTTACCTTCCTATTGAAATTGGCGGCCAGCCCTTAGGCGACTGGATGTATGAAATCGTACCGGGCTTTATACTATCTAGCTTAACAATTTTAATTTTAAGTAAATCAGGTACCCCACGAGAGGGTGTTGTAGATACCTTTGATGCGTTTCAAGCTAAACTTGACGAGAGATAACGCACCTTGAACTTTTAAAAAAACAGCATTTAAAAGCCCTGTTTAGGTAACTAAGCAGGGCTTTTTTCTTTTTCCCAGGCCTTTAAATAACGGCTTATGCTTCATTTGCATGACACTTTTATTTAAAGGAATAAGATAGCTATTTTAAATAGCAAAATCGCATACTACTTTTTAATTTAAATATGTTATCGTTCTATGCAGAAAAATAACCCGCATATAACTTTTTTATATATAACATAAATTCGGACTTCAAAATGACTGCTAGTATCCCGTCTGTAACGCATTTGAAACAACTCGAAGCCGAGAGTATCCAAATTTTCCGTGAAGTGGCTGCTGAGTTTGAAAACCCAGTAATGCTTTACTCTGTAGGAAAAGACTCTTCTGTATTGCTTCACCTTGCTCGTAAAGCCTTTGCGCCAGGTAAAATTCCTTTCCCACTCCTTCACGTTGACACCACGTGGAAGTTCGGTGAAATGATCAAATTCCGTGATGAGCAAGCAGAGAAGCATGGCTTTGATTTGCTTGTTCACATTAATGAAGAAGGTGTTGAAGCTGGCGTTGGCCCATTTAGTCACGGCTCAGCAAAACACACGGACATCATGAAAACCCAAGCCCTCAAGCAAGCATTGAACAAATATAAGTTTGACGCTGCGTTTGGTGGTGCCCGTCGTGATGAAGAAAAATCACGTGCAAAAGAGCGTGTTTACTCATTCCGCGACAGCAATCACCGTTGGGACCCGAAAAACCAGCGTCCAGAGCTTTGGAATATCTACAACTCGCAGGTTAACAAAGGCGAAAGTATTCGCGTATTCCCAATGTCTAACTGGACAGAGCTAGATATCTGGCAATATATCTACCTGGAAAATATCGATATACCACAACTTTACCTTTCTAAGCCTCGCCCAGTTGTTGAGCGTGACGGCATTCTTATTATGGTTGATGACGACCGTATGCCTTTAGAAGAAGGTGAAGTACCAGAAATGCGCTCTGTGCGATTCCGTACCCTTGGCTGTTACCCACTAACCGGTGCCGTTGAATCAGAAGCAGCAACCCTTCCTGAAGTTATTCAAGAAATGCTGCTTACCAAGACCTCTGAGCGTCAAGGCCGCGTTATAGACCATGACAGCGCGGGCTCTATGGAGAAGAAGAAAATGGAAGGGTACTTCTAATGGCCACAGACAACGTCGTTTGGCACAAACACGAAGTCAACAAGACCACCCGCTCTGAGAAGTTAGGTCAAACACCTCGCGTGTTTTGGCTTACCGGGTTAAGTGGTTCTGGTAAATCTACGTTAGCTAACTTGCTTGAGAAAAAACTTCACGAGCAAAATAAACACACGTACCTGTTAGATGGCGACAACGTACGTCACGGGTTATGTGGCGATTTAGGTTTTAGCGACAAAGATCGGGTTGAGAACATTCGCCGCATCAGCGAGGTCGCCAAGCTTTTTGTTGACGCTGGAACCTTGGTACTGACTGCGTTTATCTCTCCGTTTAAAGCTGACCGCGATTATTGCCGCAGCTTAATGGAAGAAGGCGAGTTTGTAGAAGTGTTTGTTGATACCCCGCTTGAAGTGTGCGAAAAGCGCGACCCGAAAGGCTTGTACAAAAAAGCACGTAGCGGCGAAATCAAGGACTTCACTGGTATTGATTCAGCGTACGAAGCGCCTGAAGCACCAGAAGTACACCTAACATATCAGGATGAACCGGCAGAGCAAACCGCTGAGCGTTTGTATGCTTTGCTTCAAGAAAAGGGATTGGTGTAATGACACAGCCTATTAATTCTCTTGCACAGAAAGTGCTGACTATCGCTAAAGAAGCGGGCGATAAGATAATGGCGATTTACGAGAAAGATTTTGCCATTTACGAAAAGCAGGATACCAGCCCATTAACTGAAGCTGACCTTGCCGCGCACAACGTTATTGTAAATGCCCTTGAAGCGGAGTCTGATCTGCCAATCCTTTCTGAGGAATCAGCAGATATTTCGTGGGATGAGCGCAAGACGTGGTCGTCATACTGGCTGGTTGACCCGCTAGACGGCACCAAAGAGTTTATTAAGAAAAACGGTGAGTTTACGGTAAACATTGCACTTATCGAAAACGGTAAACCGACTATGGGCGTAGTTTATGCGCCAGCACTCAACAAAAGCTACGTAGGCATTGTGGGTGACGGTGCATGGACTGAAGTAGATGGTGAATTCACCGCTATTTCTGCACGCAAGCACGACGGTGCAGAAGTGTGGAAAGTGGTAGGCAGCCGTTCTCACCAAAGCCCTGAAATTCAAAATTTATTGGCACAGCTTGATGGTGATACTGAGCTAGTGGCGATGGGCAGCTCACTAAAGCTTTGCTTAGTGGCCGAGGGCGATGCACACCTTTACCCTCGTTTAGGCCCAACGTCTGAATGGGATACGGGTGCTGCACATGCAGTCGCATTAGCGGCGGGTGCGAACGTGACCGTACTTGACCCTGAAAATCCATTAGATGACAACGCTGACGCTCTTACCTATAACCAAAAAGAGTCTGTGTTAAACCCCTTTTTCCTTGTGAGCGCATAACATGAACAATGAAAACGAATTATTGAGACAGGACATTCTGTCTTACCTAGAGCAACACGAAAAGAAAGACATGCTACGTTTCCTTACTTGCGGTAGCGTAGATGACGGTAAGAGCACCTTAATTGGTCGCTTACTTCACGATTCAAAAATGATTTATGAAGACCAGCTTGCTGCAATCACTAAAGACAGCAAAAAAGTTGGGACTACGGGCGAAAAAGTAGACCTTGCATTACTTGTAGACGGTCTTCAATCTGAACGTGAACAAGGTATTACGATTGACGTAGCATACCGCTACTTCTCTACCGACAAGCGTAAGTTCATCATCGCTGACACGCCAGGGCACGAGCAGTACACCCGCAACATGGTAACGGGTGCGTCTACTTGCGACCTCGCCATCATTCTTGTTGATGCTCGTGGCGGCGTTAAAGTACAAACTAAACGTCACTCGTTCTTAGTTTCTCTTCTCGGTATTAAGCACGTTATTGTTGCTATCAACAAAATGGACTTAATGGATTATTCAGAAGAGGTCTACAAACAAATTCAAGAAGACTACCTGAAGTTTGCTGAGCAGCTTGATATTCCTGACATTCAGTTTGTGCCTATTTCAGCATTGGAAGGCGACAACGTGGTAGGTAAAAGCGAAAAGACCCCTTGGTTTGACGGCACGCCACTAATGGAAATGCTAGAAAACATTGAAATTGGTGAAGACGATAACCTTGAAGATTTCCGCTTCCCAGTTCAATACGTTAATCGTCCTAATCTCGATTTTCGTGGTTTTGCGGGCACAGTAGTATCAGGCCAGGTAGCGCCAGGTGATGAAGTGACTGCCCTACCTTCTGGTAAGAAATCAAAAGTGAAGCAAGTCGTTACGTTTGAAGGCGACCAAGAGCGTGCTTATGTGCCTCAAGCGGTTACGCTAACCCTTGAAGATGAAATTGACATCTCTCGTGGCGATATGATTGTAAAATCAGACAACTTGCCGCTGCTTAACACGCAGTTTAAAACTCACCTTGTGTGGATGTCTGAAGAGCCGCTAATGCCAAACAAGCAATACTTGTTTAAGTTTGCGACCAAATCTACGCCTGGCGTTGTGGCGCATATCGATAACCAAATTGATGTGAATACCCTTAAAGAAGCTGATGCAATGCACCTAAACCTTAACGAAATTGGTGTAGTTGACGTTAAGTTTACACAGCCTGTAGCGTGCGACCCGTACAAGCGCAACCGCCCTACTGGTTCATTTATCGTTATCGACCGCTTAACCAATGGTACAGTGGGTGCGGGTATGATCATCGACGAAATTGCCGGTGACGCACAGCATACATCGCCTAACTTCTCTGAGTTTGAGCTTGAATTCAATGCGCTAGTACGCAAGCACTTCCCGCATTGGAACTCTGTGGACATCAGTAAACTATAAGCAGGACTGGAGCATTATGGATGTGACCCAGTTCATCGTACTGGCAATTTTTGCCGGTACGATATGCGCGCTGATTTTGACCCGTCAGCGCCCTTCTACTGTATTTTCAGGTGCAGTATTGGCTTTACTGGTTACCCAGCAGTTATCTCTTGATGACATCTTGCTAAATTTAACAAACAAGGGCCTTATCACCCTTGTTTTGTTGCTTTTAGTGAGTAGTGCTATTGATAAAACCGCTTTGATTAAGCGACTTGGTAGAAAGTTAGTTAGCGCTAATTTCACGCAGTCCTATTGGCGATTATTTTCGTTAACCTTTGTCTCTTCTGCGCTGTTAAATAACACCGCAATTGTGGCAAGTCTTATTGGTCCTATTAAACAGAACCAATATCACCCTGCATCACGACTACTCATTCCGCTTTCTTACGCCGCGATACTCGGTGGTACGGTTACCCTAATCGGGACTTCTACTAACCTTATCGTTGACAGTTTCTTACAAGAACACGGACACCCTGGTTTCAATTTCTTTGATTTCACCCTGTATGGCACCGTGGCCGGTCTTACCTGTGGCTTACTTATGTTTATGCTATTGCCTTTGCTGCCCAATATTGGCAACAAAAACAATAACTATCACGAGTATATGGTTGAAGCTGAAGTTGAACCCGGATCTGAGCTAATTGGCAAGACTGTTGAGCAGAACCACCTGCGAAACCTTCCTGAGCTCTTTCTAGTGGAAGTGGTACGCGATGGCAATTTAATCTCTCCCGTGGGCCCTGACCTGGTTATCTTAGAAGGCGATAAACTGATCTTTTCTGGCAATGTACAAAAGCTCGATAACTTAAGCCATATTAAAGGGTTAAGTATGTTCGCTGAGTCAGACGGCGTGTTGCGAGAAAGTTTAACGGAGGTCGTTGTTGCCAACCGTGCGCAGGTTATTGGCCAAACCATTAAAAAACTTGGTTTTAGAGCACTGTTTGATGCCGCTGTAGTAGCCATTCGCCGCGATGGCGAGCAACTTTCTGGCAAATTAGGTGAGATAAAACTGCAGGCCGGTGACTTTTTGCTACTGGCAACGGGCCCCGATTTTGCCACCCGTCAAAATTTGAATAAAAACTTCTTTATTCTGTCAGAGCAAAAGATCGCTCGCCCGCTCACGAATAAACAGGAATGGATCACACTCGGTGGCTTTCTTACTACTGTTTTATTGGCAGCTGCAAACGTTATCTCACTTGCCATTGGGCTGCTGTTCTTGGCCGCAGTACTTATTGGGGTAAGAGTAACGTCGAACGGCGAAATGAAGCGAAATCTACCGCTTAACCTCATTGTTGTCATTGTTGGAGCCTTAAGTTTAGCCACTGCTCTTGAAAACTCGGGCGTTATAATGACAATGACAGAGGCATTAATGCCTGTGCTGTCTGGTACCAACTGGTTTATTGCGCTTGTGATTATTTACTTAATTACGCTGTTGTTAACCGAGTTTGTTACCAATAATGCGGCAGCGGCCTTGATGTTCCCTTTTGCCTATGGCCTTGTGCAGATTATTGGCGCGCCTCTTATGCCATTTGCGTTGGCCGTCGCCTTTGCTGCTAGCGCGAGCTTTATATCGCCTTTCGGATATCAAACTAACCTGTTGGTTTATAATGCCGCCAACTACCGGTTTTCACATTTCATAAAAATAGGCCTGCCTATTTCCATTGTATACAGTTCTATCGTACTTACTTTATTGAATGTGACTTACCTTTAGTTGCGATAAATAAGAGGAGCCAAGGCTCCTCTTATTCGTTGTGCTTTTCGTGTAGGTACAATGAGTTACCTATTCCCTATCCACTATATTCACTTTCTCTTACAAAAAACCTCTCTAATCAGAATCTTGTGCTGTACAAGGTCTTTAGCCCTCAGTAATCTATATCGCTAAGATTATAAAACTAAACCTACAGCGTTATTGTTCAGCGATAGCGTCACACTGTGTTCGAGCAACAAAACTATAAGGAGCAAGGGATGCATAACGTATCGAACCCTTTCCAAGCGTGTAACGATATATTTTTTAAACCGAACGGCGTATTTAAGGCCGTGGGTGAACACAATAACTGGAGTTGGATGCCATTTATTTTGATTATGGCTATTTCTCTGGTTTCTCAATATCTCTACGTTAACTTTGTTGATATTGAATGGTTTGCTGAAATGAACATTGCAGCGCAAGGTGACATGAGCCCGGCAGAAGAAGAGCAAATGAAAGCTTTCTTCACCAGAAGCGCGTTGCTCTGGTCATCGGTTATTGGTGCTTTCTTTATCCCTATTGTTATCAATGCCGTTTACGCTGTTTACGTAAACCTTGCGACCCGTTCTGACGACAGCCATGTATTTGGCTTTACAGACTGGTACGGCTTTGCATGGTGGTTATCAATGCCTTACGTATTAACCGGGTTAGTGGGGGTAGCGCTTTTGCTCTTTACCGGCGATCACCAAGTTGCACCTTCTATCTTATCACCGGCTTCTTTAGGTTTTATTGCCAGTATTCCGATGGACTCTCCGTGGTATGCCTTCGGCCAAGCGGTAAGGTTAGAACTGTTCTGGGGAATTTACCTTGCAACGGTAGGTATTACTCAATGGACCTCGTTTTCTCTTAAAAAATCGGCGCTCATTGCCAGCGCGCCTTATTTAATTATCTACAGCATTTGGCTGCTAGCGCTGGCTGTCTTTTAAGTCACGTCTTTGCTAGTGATGCTGCGCTCTAGTCATTCTTTTTGATACTAGAGCGCAATATGCCCTCGCGTTTTAACGTTATGTAAATTTATAAGCCGCGCTGCACTAAACCACAAAAATAAAAAGTCTCAAGCTAGGTCCACAGTGGCAGTTGTTTGGTAGGCTTACTTCCCGCTCTTAGTGGCCTAAAGTAGTCACTATTACTGTAAAATGTTTCATCTTGCTTGTGGTGCCATGAAGGAACACCCAACAGCGGTAAAGGTTTCAGCAATGGTGCACACTCAAAGCAATCTAACGCTTTAATACGTGCGACCATAGCCTCGTCTAACTGCGCACGCTGCTGCCACCTATCGAGCTGACTAAAACCATAAGGCACAGACACTGCCAGCCACTTCCCTGTTAAACCGATAAAAGGGTTCAACATCATTTCTAAGTTTGCATGACCAAAAATAAAAGGGCTGACCTGTGTGTACCACATCTCTCGATTGGCAATAAACACTGTTTTCCATTCATGGTGAGCAAGGCGGTACAGAAACTCTTCGCGACAAGCCCGTGCCGACTGTTTCGCATGGGGTAAGTCACTTCCTTTGGGTGATTCAACAGCAAGCACCACTCCGCATTCGTCGAAGTGAGTAATACGGTTTCGCCGCGCCGTTCTTGGGTTAACACCATAGCGGTTAATATCGGCAACATGTAACTCATTGAGCAACGATTTCGTTTTAGGAAATTGTAGCCAAATAAGTGCATTGAATAAGTCGTGCCAGCTACGTTCGCGGGTCGGAATAACTTTGTCTTCGCTAATAATTGTTTCGTAATAGCGCTGCTCGTCGTCTTTGAATAAGCGTTGACCTTTAAACGTCGGGCCTTGCCAACTTGCCTGATATTCGGCGACTTTTTCGTTAAGCAATTCAGGGGTAGGAAACTCACTGCATGTGAAGAGACCTAATTCGTTAAGAAGCGCATTAACAGGCGTACTGGCGTGGTTTAACAGGTAGTCTTTACAGAAAGGGATCGCGTCTGATTGCATATCAACTATTGGTTCGCTTTGGGGTTTTCTCTATACTGGGACGGTATTGTAGAGCAAACAGAGACTAACAATGAAAAAAATGTTTTTGCCATTGCTTGTACCTACCCTTTTAGGTGTAAGTGCATGCACTCCTTCAAACGACAGCGCGTCACAAAACCCAACGGCTGAAAAAGCGCTATCAGCAGCCTCTAACTTCGACAGTGTTTATAACAGCATTTCAGATAGCGATATACGCGAACCGCTAAAAATACTTTCTTCAGATGAATTCGAAGGCCGCTTACCCACCACTGAAGGCGAAAAGAAAACCATCGACTATTTAGTCAGTGAGTTTACTAAAGCCGGGCTTAAACCAGGCAACGGAGACAGCTTTTTACAAAAAGTGGCACTGATGGAAATTACCGCCTCTTCAGACATGACCATGACGATTGGCGACAATAACTTTGTCTATAAAGAGGACATGGTTGCCTCGTCTAAGCGTGAGCAAGCGGCTGTGTCGCTAGAAGAGTCCGAGCTCGTTTTTGTAGGCTATGGCGTTAATGCGCCAGAGTACGACTGGAACGACTACGAAGGATTAGACGTTAAAGGCAAAACTGTGGTTATGCTAATTAATGACCCAGGCTTTGAAAATCCGGACAGCGGCAAATTCCAAGGCACCACCATGACCTATTACGGTCGCTGGAGCTACAAGTATGAGGAAGCAAGCCGTCAAGGTGCAGCTGGCGCCATTATTGTTCATGAAACGGCACCGGCCTCTTACGGCTGGTCGGTCGTCGCAAACAGCTGGAGCGGCCCACAATATGGCTTAGTCAGTGCGGATAAAGGTGCAAGCCGCGTTGCCGTTGAAGGCTGGCTGACGCTAGATGCGGCGAAAAAAGTGTTCGCAGATGCAGGCCTTGATTTCGATACCGAAAAAGCCAACGCGATGAAAGGGCCTTACAACAAAGCGATGGACCTCAAAGCATCGGTAACGGTAAAAAACACCTTCAAAAAATCGGAAAGTAATAACGTTATTGCTACCCTACCCGGCGCTAAATTTCCTGATGAGCACATCATTTATACCGCGCACTGGGATCACTTAGGTAAAGATGAAAGCAAGGAAGGCGATCAGATTTATAACGGCGCGCACGATAATGCCACCGGTACTGCCGCTATGCTAGCTATGGCTAAGGCTTACTCAGCACTTTCACCAGCGCCAAAGCGCTCTGTTTCATTTTTGGTAGTAACAGCAGAAGAGCAAGGCCTGTTGGGCAGTAAGTTCTACGCAAGTAACCCTGTCATTCCGATTGAAAATACCGTAGCAAACATCAATATGGATGCCATGAATGTACTCGGTAAGACTAAAAACGTCGCGGTTGTGGGTATGGGTAAATCTGAAATGGAAGACTACCTTCAAGACGCTGCTGTGAAACAAGGCCGCACGTTAACGCAAGAAGACCGACCTGAAGCGGGTTATTACTATCGCTCTGATCACTTTAGCTTTGCCAAGCAGGGTGTACCCGCACTTTACGCAGAAGGCGGCAATGAACCGGCCGATGAAGAAACCGCCAAATACAGAAAGCGCATGAACGTTATCGTTACCGGTTGCTATCATCAGGTATGTGACCAATATCGCGATGACTGGGATTTAAGCGGTATCGTTCAAGATACACAGATGTTGTTTGACGTAGGTGTTAATGTAGCGAATGCAGACGCATGGCCAAAGTGGAACGAAGCGAGCGAGTTCCAGCGTCAAAACTAAACCTTTGATTAGAGCGGAAGATTTATCAATGCCTAACGCTCGCTAAATAGGGCCTCAGATGAGGCCCTTTTCATTCGTTCGGCTTTATCCTGCCCTGATATCACATCAGTATGGCTTTAAGCTCCTCAGCACCAAACGTGGCAATTTCAAACGCGATCAAAATTATAATTATCCACTCTAAGAATGATGAGTGTTTGTGATTCAAGTCATCGGCTAGCATTTCAAATAATTCGTGAATAACGTCTAACTTATTAGATAACAATTCTACACGAGGCCGGATATCCAGATAACGGGATGTCATTGTATAGGCGAACTCGTAATCTGGGTACTCCCAGAAAAACTCAGGGGTATCTAACAAGCCGTAGTGTAAAAAGATATCACTTTTGGTACTAAACAAGTGACCACGAATTTTCGCCAATGCCCTTCTACTTAACTTTATTTTACCCGTTTCAGCTAGGGCTTTAGGTAAATGCGCATAGGACGCAATAGTTTCTTGCGCCTTTTCTTCATATTCATCGAGCTTTACAGACTGGGCCAGCGCATGACTGATAGAAAGCCTGAGCAAATCGTCGTTACTGGGTAATACAATCGTATCCCGCTGTAGCTTTAGCGTATCACCTTCAATAGCAAATCTTAGGTGTTCTTGATGCTCGCCACCTAGCACTGCGTCTTTCAGTTTAAGTCTGTGCAGAAGCGCGAGCTTTTCATCTTCATCTACGCCCCAAAAAACAATCACCCCATAGTCAAAAAGCCACGCCTCCCCGCCAAATACATCAATTTGAACCGCATCTCGATATTGCGAGCCCAATGATGCAAATTGCTCTGCAGGCATATCGAAGTCAGGAATAATAAAAGCCGACACTCGGTCGTTAGAAATGTGCATACCCAAACCAATGAGATTAAAAACGGCAGAATTATGCGCTCAAAACTCGCAGGGGAATAGGGCTTTCATTCGTTAAAAAAACACTGGTGACGACACAATTATTTAATCTATCTCTTTTACATTTTTCCGCTGTATTAGAATAAAAATGTTAATAAAAGTCGGTTTTGAGATAAAAGGAATAAGAATTTCCATTTTCTCATCATATTGTACTTGCAATTTCCTGTCAGACTGGCACATTCAAGGCACGCGAAAAAAGAATAAAAACAATCCTTCGCTCACTCGTACGCGAGTAACGACAGAAAAAACTTCAATTATTTTTTTCAACAAGTGAACAGAGAGAATCCGTTATATGTGTGGTATTTTCGGTATCCTTGATATCAAAACCGATGTGTCTGAACTCAGAACCCAAGCCCTCGATTTATCTAAACTTTTGCGCCACCGTGGCCCTGACTGGTCGGGTATCTGGAATAATGACAATACCATTCTTTGTCACGAAAGATTGGCGATTGTCGACGTAGATACAGGTGCGCAGCCTCTTATCAGCCAAAACGATAAGCAAATCCTTGCGGTTAACGGCGAGATTTATAACCACAAGCAACTTGCTGCTGACTTAGATGAGCCTTATCCGTTTAAAACCCGTTCAGATTGTGAAGTTATTCTTCCTCTTTTCCAGCAAAAAGGCGTGGATTTCATTGACGAACTAGAAGGTATGTTCGCCTTCATTCTTTACGACGAAGAGCAAGATGCCTACCTGATTGCCCGCGACCATATCGGAATTATTCCGCTCTATACCGGTTACGATGAGCACGGCAACTTCTACGTATCATCTGAAATGAAGGCGCTCGCAGGCGTGTGTAAAACGATTAGCGAATTCCCTCCTGGCCACTATCTGTGGAGCAAAGAAGGTAAAATCACTAAGTATTACAAGCGCGACTGGATGGAATACGACAACGTAAAAGACAACACCAGCGATTTAGACGAACTACGTGTAGCGTTTGAAAAAGCGGTGAAGTCTCACATGATGTCTGACGTGCCGTACGCTGTACTATTGTCTGGCGGCTTAGATTCATCTCTGGTATCCGCTGTTGCTGCACAGTACGTAGCAAAGCGTGTAGAAGATGAAGACAAAACCGATGCGTGGTGGCCTCGTTTACACAGCTTTGCGGTGGGTCTTGAAGGTGCGCCAGATTTAAAAGCGGCGAAGAAAGTGGCGGATATGATTGGTACCGTTCACCATGAAATCCATTTCACCATTCAAGAAGGTTTAGATGCCATCCGCGATGTTATCTTCCATCTAGAAACCTACGATACGACAACGATTCGTGCAGCTACTCCTATGTATCTAATGACCCGTAAGATTAAAGCGATGGGTATCAAAATGGTACTATCTGGGGAAGGCTCAGATGAAATCTTTGGCGGCTACCTGTATTTCCACAAAGCACCGAACGCAAAAGAGTTCCACGAAGAAACCGTACGTAAGCTAGATCGCCTCCACATGTTCGACTGTGCTCGTGCTAACAAAGCGACCTCAGCCTGGGGTGTAGAAGCGCGCGTTCCTTTCTTAGATAAGAACTTTATTGACGTCGCCATGCGCCTAAACCCACAAGACAAGATGTGTCTTGACGGCAAAATGGAGAAGTGGATCTTGCGTAAAGCATTTGATAACGGCGAGACACTTCCGGCGGAAGTATTGTGGCGTCAAAAAGAACAGTTTGGTGACGGTGTAGGCTACTCGTGGATTGACTCAATTCGCGATTTCGTGGAAAACGAAGTAACAGACCAACAGCTAGCAACGGCCGAATTCAGGTTCCCTGTTAATACGCCAGACACGAAGGAAGGTTACTACTACCGCACTATCTTCGAAGGGTACTTCCCTCAAGAAAGCGCAGCGCGTTGTGTGCCAGGCGGTAAGTCTATTGCGTGTAGTACCGCAGAAGCCCTTGAGTGGGACGAAAGCTTTAAGAACAATGCAGACCCTTCTGGTCGCTCAATGAAAGACGTTCACGCGGGCGAATCATAACGCTCCCAAACGGTAAATATCTTTATTAAAAAACGCGGCAATTGCCGCGTTTTTTATTTACTGATTTTTTACCTGATTCGGCCTGTACCACAGTGACGAGTTTGTCAGCGGCGTTTCCAGTGGCAGTAAAGGGTTTTCTAAAGTGAAGATTTTTCTGTCCTTCACATTTAACGACGCTAGAATTGACGAGTAGGTTGAATTGAATAGCTCGTCAAAAGACCCGTCGTCTATCGCTCTATTCAGCCCTGTTTCTATCAAATTAGCCAAAGTTTTATTACTCGAACTAACAAAGTAGTACATCGCAGTGGGATAATACAACGCCATGGTGGGCTCAAGATGAAGGTTACTTCGACGTCGCCCTTCAGCATCGAGTTCAGCAGTCACTTCCATTACGGAACGTGGAAAAAAGTCTCCTTTGCCCTGCTTTATCATATCGTAGGCCTCACGAAATTCAGGAACCGTGAATACATTAAAACCATTCGCTTGCAGAATTTTCGTGTCGGGCCATTCTTCACCTTGAATAGGAGTCAACTTACGCATATCCGCAAGGGACAACACATCTGTAAATTTTGGCTTCTTGTTTTCGTTTATAACGAAAACACGCAAGCCGATAAGGCCTTTGGCAATAGGTATTCTAATTGGCGTAAGTTCTTTTTCACGTTGACTGTCAGTCATGCTCCAGACAACGTTTACTTCTCTATTCTCGCGAAGTTGACGCATAGCTTTACCCGTAAGTAATATACGATCTGACGGGCGAAGTTCGTAGTTCACTCCGGTTTTATCAAGTGCGAGTTTCAGTAACGCTATAGGGTATTGGGCGCGCGCATCTGAATCGTCGATAGGCCGCGGATAAGTAATAGTCCACAAGGCTCCCTGTGCAGATGACACCATCAACAAAGAACATAACGCAAATGCAACGGTAGTTGCCTGCTTAAACACGTTGAAGCTGCGCCTTGCGTTAGGTTTTCTAAGAAACATTTATTCAATACCGATGTATTTGTGTGTTTGTAAAGATAGCCGCCAGTTACGCTCAATACAAGTACGAACGGCTAGCTCTGTTGCCCGCTTTTGTTGGCTAATAGGTTGTAAACAGACCTGTTTCCCTTTTAATGAAGACACATTAGCCAACAGTGCATCAAGCTCGTCGATATGCTTTTGCATGGCAATGGGGTGCTTAATTTCATTCGCTCTCTCAAGGGCGCTAATCAATACATCATAGCCCCCTTTCATATTAATTTTTGGCGAAACTGTGACATAAGTACGCTCGTCGCAAAGTATCTCAAAGGTCCCGCTGGTTTCTATCTGCGTGGTATAGCCCTTATCGTGCAATAGGGTAGTCAGTGGACGCAAGTCGTACATACAAGGTTCACCGCCGGTGATAACCACATGCTTAGCAACATACCCTTCATGGCCGAACTGTGTCAGCAAATCACTTTCATTAGAAATGAAATAGGTTTCCGATTCTTGCCCTTTGGTAATTACCGCTTCTGGCGTAACGCTTAAATCCGGCTTTATTTCCCACGTGTGTTTTGTATCACACCAGGGGCAACCTACGGGGCAACCTTGTAAGCGAACAAAAATAGAAGGAACACCTGTGTGAGCACCCTCTCCTTGGATAGTTTCAAACATCTCATTGATGTTTAATGTGGACATTACAGACAATTTGACACCCTTTAACGATTGTATGTTGGGATTTTACCAAGGATCACATAAAATTCGGGCATAATTTCTTAAATCTTCGAAAACTATGTCAGAAAACGTTGTTGTTATCTATTCAGGAGGTATGGACTCCTTCACAGTATTGCACAAAGCATTAAGAGCCGGAAAAAAAGTTCACGCCCTTAGTTTTGATTATGGCCAGCGCCATAAAAAAGAGCTCGATTACGCGGCCGCTGTGTGTACGGCTCTCGGTGTACCCCATAAAATTGTGGATATAAGTGCAATCAACACCTTGATTGGTGGCTCTGCGCTAACGTCAGACATCGACGTGCCCGAAGGGCATTACGAAGAACCAAGCATGAAGCAAACAGTTGTCCCTAATCGCAATATGATATTGCTTTCTCTTGCTGTTGGTTACGCCGTGAGTCTTGATGCCAACGAGGTCTATTACGGCGCCCACTCTGGCGATCATGCTATTTACCCTGACTGTCGCCCCGAGTTCGTGCACAAAATGAATGACGTATGCGGCATTGCGAACTATACCCCAGTGACTATTATGACCCCCTATATCAAAGACAGTAAAACCGCCATCTTGACTGACGGGTTGTCAATGGGACTTGATTACGGGCAAACGTGGACGTGCTACAACGGCAGAGAAAAAGCCTGTGGCAAGTGTGGTGCCTGTGAAGAGCGCTTAGAAGCCTTTAAAGATAACGGTGCAACCGACCCGCTTGAATACGAATAACTAGTAGTCACTTAGAACAAAAAACACCTCTTATTGCTAGCGCACTCACCCACGTGAGCAAAGCGTCGAATGAGAGGTGTTATCACCCACAACCTTACCTCTAGATAGGCAAGCTGAAATTTACTTTTGGCTCTCAGAGATAAAGTAACTTAACTCTTTAATGCAGTAGCGAAGCACTGGGTTTAATCGCGTGTTTTTGCCATTCATTACAAACAATTCGTGGCTGAAATTAAACAAACTTCCTTTAGCAATAGGCACTAGTCCTAACGCAGCGCCCTGCTCTTTTGCCATATAATCAGGTAACAACCCGATATATTCCCCTGTCATGATTGCGGACATGGCCGCATCGAAAGAGTCAGAAAATGTTTGTATCGATAATCGAGTTTCGTCTTCAATATAGTTAGCCGAAGAGAGCCCGGCAATACCAATCGCTGGGTAATCGCCTATTTTTACCCCTTCTGGCAAGTCTGTATCACGATATTTCGCCAGTGGATGGGTCGGTGCACAGTAAAGGCGCCCTTCAGTTTCAATACCTATTGGGTGGAAGGTCACTGATTCGGGTTTAACCATGTCATACGTTGAAACCACAAGGTGACATTCACCAGACAACGCCACATGTTCAACTTCATTATAGAGACGGGTTTGGATATTGACGTGAATATCATCAAACTTCTTCA
This sequence comes from Alteromonas sp. G5_S2_22_S1, assembly GCF_054968525.1. Classification (NCBI taxonomy): domain Bacteria; kingdom Pseudomonadati; phylum Pseudomonadota; class Gammaproteobacteria; order Alteromonadales; family Alteromonadaceae; genus Alteromonas; species Alteromonas sp. G5_S2_22_S1. Next base: position 160,568 of record NZ_JBQKUJ010000003.1, read on the forward strand.
TGGTGCTTTTCACTGCTTTACTTACAGCAAGGTGCATTGATAGCGGAAGACCTGCCATTAACACAAGCGTTATATGGCCAGAATAATCATCGTGAAGCGACTTGAGATTGAATACAAAGTTATCGAAGGCATTGAAGATGCGTTTTGTTTCCTGAAAAACGACTTCACCTTCTTTTGTCATCTGAAAGCCACCACGACCGCGATGACATAGCACCAAATCTAGACGCTCTTCCAGTTTCTTGATCGCTGCACTGATATTAGGGCGTTGCATGCGCAACACGGGTTCTGCCGCAGTAAATCCGTTGCAGCTCGCTACAGCGTAAAATACACGAAGTAGCTTTATATCTGACTCCTGAAGACGATTAAGCATATTAGCACCTGTTTATAGGTATAGTTATCGATACTCAATTTAGAACTATATGAAACTAATTGTGTTATTACAACGACATTTTGCGGCTTTTCGTCTCAATTTTATTAAAAAAGCTGATTATTATGCTACCGAAAATATTTTGTTTGTTAGGCATTTACCTTAGGGAAAAACTGAATTTAATACAGGGTAAAAGGTAGTGCTGATGTGGGTTATCCGTTTATATACGGATAGCCCACATACAGGGCGACACTATTATTTTAAGCGTTTAGGAGAGCGCGACAACTTGCTTGCGTAGTGCTTCAATATCGTCGCGTAGCGATGCAGCCTTTTCAAACTCTAACTCGCGGGCATATTCGAACATTTGCTTTTCAAGTTCGGTAATTTGATCCATCAACTCAGTCGCACTCGCTGCTTTTTGTTTACTCTTCTTCTCTTCAACTTTTCTAAGCCTTACCTTACCTGATGCAGGATGCGCACTTTCCCCTAAATCCATGATATCGGTAATAGGTTTATTAAGTCGCATGGGGGTAATGTTATTTGCTTCGTTGTGAGCCATTTGCTTTTCACGACGACGTTCGGTTTCGTCCATCGCTTTTTTCATCGACTTGGTAATCGTGTCTGCATACAGTATGGCACGACCGTTTATGTGTCGTGCGGCACGACCTATGGTTTGAATAAGAGAGCGCTCTGCACGCAAAAAGCCTTCTTTGTCTGCATCTAAAATAGCAACCAATGATACCTCGGGCATGTCCAAACCTTCACGCAACAGGTTAATCCCCACCAACACATCGAATTTACCTAAGCGTAAATCGCGAATGATCTCGATACGTTCAACGGTATCTATATCCGAGTGCAGATAACGCACTTTAACGCCGTGTTCATTTAAATATTCACTTAAATCTTCGGCCATGCGCTTAGTGAGCGTAGTGATGAGTACCCGTTCATCTAGCTCAACACGTTTTTTAATTTCAGACAGTACATCGTCAACTTGCGTAGCAACGGGGCGAACTTCAATAATGGGGTCGAGTAAACCTGTTGGGCGCACGACCTGCTCGACAATCTCGCCCTCTGTTTTCCTTAGTTCGTAATCACCCGGTGTCGCCGACACATAAATCGTTTGAGGGCAAATTTGCTCAAACTCTTCAAACTTTAACGGCCTATTATCTAGGGCAGACGGCAGTCGAAACCCAAACTCCACTAGCGTTTCTTTTCTCGACCGGTCACCTCGATACATAGCACCGACTTGAGAAACCGTAACGTGAGACTCGTCGATAAACATCAAACCATCAGCCGGAAAATAGTCCAATAATGTAGGTGGCGGCTCGCCCGGAGCGCGGCCAGAAAGATAACGAGAATAGTTTTCTATGCCCGAGCAATAGCCTAGTTCCATCATCATCTCGATATCGAACTGAGTTCGCTGAGAAATGCGCTGCTCTTCAATAAGTTTATTTGCCTCTTGAAGCTGCTTTTTGCGCCCTCCGAGTTCATCCTTAATATGCTCAATGGCATTTAATATTTTTTCTCGTGGTGTTACGTAGTGAGTTTTCGGAAAAACGGTGGCGCGGATCACTGACTTATCTACCGCCCCAGTTAAAGGGTCGAATAAACTAATCTTATCAATTTCGTCGTCAAACAATTCCACCCTTACCGCTTGCTTCTCTGAGTCAGCGGGGAAGATATCTATCACATCGCCTCGAACTCGAAACGTGCCTCGCTCAAAGGCTAAATCGTTGCGTTTGTACTGTAACTCTGCAAGGCGACGTAAGATATCACGCTGGTCCATGGTGTCGCCCTGACGTAGGTGCAACAACATTTTCATGTAAGATTCAGGGTCGCCCAAACCATAAATGGCAGACACACTTGCCACAATAACAACGTCTCTGCGCTCCATCAGCGCTTTGGTGGCCGATAGTCGCATTTGTTCAATGTGGTCATTAATAGACGCGTCTTTCTCTATAAAGGTATCTGTACTTGGTACATAAGCTTCGGGCTGGTAATAGTCATAGTAAGAAACAAAGTACTCTACCGCATTATTAGGAAAGAATTCCTTCATTTCTCCATATAGCTGTGCTGCCAGGGTTTTGTTGTGCGCAAGAATAAGCGTGGGGCGCTGAACTTCTTTAATAACATTCGCCATGGTGAAGGTTTTACCCGACCCCGTCACCCCCAAGAGTGTTTGACCCGCCAACCCGCTTTCTAAACCGTCCACTAAAGCTTCTATCGCCTTAGGCTGGTCGCCCGCTGGCTTGTATTTCGAATGAAGCTCAAACCCTCTACTCATTTATATAACCTTTTATATAGCTTATTGACTAACCTAGCATTCAATTGATTGTGCAAGTCTACTGAACTGACTTTACACTACGCTTTGCATTTCACTGTCACACTGCGTTATTGCTCACTGACAGGTGACGTATCGTTCTCAAAGTCAGCGATAGCGCGTTTAAAGACAAACAAAGAAACACATGCCATTGCAACATTGGCAATGACAGTACCTGCGAATAATCCCTTAAGTTCAAAGAAAAAGCTTCCGGCAACACTGATGGGTACGAAGAAAACAAATAAGCGGATGACACTTAATGTGAGCGCTGTCATAGGACGGTGCATCGCATTTAACGATGAATTAGTGAGGATAATAATACCCTGCATGCCATATCCAAGCGGCACTATCATTAAAAACAGTTGTATCAGCACACTCACTTCAACTTCGTTTGCAAACGCTACCGCAATCCAGCTAGAGAGCCCCCACATAACGAGAAAAATAAGAAATTGCCAAATCAGCACGAACTTTAACGTCAGTGAATAGGCTTCCTTAACCCGACTGACTTGCCCAGCGCCCACGTTTTGACTAATAAAGGGCGGAAGCGTCATAGACAGTGCTAACACGACAATACTGGCAATGGACTCCATTCGGTTACCCACTCCCCACGCGGCGACGGCTTCGGCGCCGTAGCTTGCGACTACCGCAGTCATGATTCCGCCGGCAACCGGAGTTAGCATATTTGCCCCAGCGGCAGGTAAACCTATTTTAAGGATCTCGCGGCTACTTTCGCGCAATTCACTAAGCGAGAGTAGTCGAGGCAGCATTAACTTCCGGCGCACTGCCAATATGTATAGAATCCATAAAGCACCCACTATCCATGCAATAAAGGTTGCTAATGCGGCCCCTTTTATTCCCATCGCAGGAACAGGGCCTAGCCCAAAAATAAAAATAGGGTCAAGCAATGCATTCAACCCACCTCCTGCCGCCATCACTATACTAGGCGTGCGCGTATCACCACACGCGCGCAGCACACTGTTTCCTACCATGGGCATTGCCAAAAAAATGCTCGATAAATACCAAAGCCCCATATAATCAGAGATATAAGGCATCAAGTTCTCTGTTGCATTGAGCATTTTGAACACAGGCTCTATGGTAAAAAAACCAATTAGCGCCAATGCGCCTACCAATAAAACAGACAGCATTATCGAGCCTGTGGCATAGTGCTGTGACTTGGTGAGCGCTTTGCTGCCTTGTAGTTTACCTATAATGGCAGACGTACCAATACCTAGCCCTATGTTCAGGCTTATAACGGTAAACGTAACAGGAAAGGTAAAACTAATTGCGGCTAGTGGGTCGGTACCCAACAAACTTACAAAGAAAGTATCGATAAGCCCAAAGCTCATCATCATAACCATCCCCAATATCATTGGAATGGTTATACGCTTTAACGTAGCACCAATTTCTCCTTCCAATAAGTCGGAAGTACGTTGTTTAGCGTTACTTTTTATCACTTGAGCTCCGGCAAACTAAAAATCCCCTTATTTATAGCGCGCTAGTGTAAAAGAGTAAGGTGTATTTAGCTATGCGTATTCGATAAACAAAACATTGCGTGAGAGGGCTGAGAATAGGCCTCTTCTTTTAAAAAAAGTACATGAACCCTTGTTATTTTTCGAAACCCAGTGAAAACTGTACTTTATCAACGTTTATAGTTTTATATGCCCTTACTCACATCACCGCTTTTTGATGACAGTTTGGTTTCCGTTACGTTTCAGTTTATATACAAACAGTGAAGCCACTAAATAATTACCCACTTGCATATTATGCGCTATTTAAATAGTGTCAGTAATCGTAAACAAAACCAGCATCAGCGTTAAAAAATTGTAAAACATTGAGAAATATAGTGGATTACCTTGAATAGCATTTAGGCATTCGTTGAATTAACACACAAGCTACTTTTTGTTCAAGAGATCTTATTCGATCACCAAATACGATCCAAGAAAACAACTTAACGCTATGTTATAAAAGATAAAAGTTATTAAACTTACGACTTAAGACTAAGATCACTCTACCCCCGATCTCGCCATGCAACTCGTTAAATCTAAGCTATCAACATAGTTATCCACAGATTTAGTGGATAACTAACGCCAGACCATATTCGGCGGGATTTCGTGCTCGTTTAAATTCTCAGCACGTAAGTGATGACTAACCTTTTAGTCCTCAGGTACAGGTTACAGATTTATTAAACACTGTACATAATAACAGTGTGAAAGATATTTTTTATTCTATTTAGTTATAGAAAATAGGTTTAAAGAGATATCGTTACCAATAAGAAGATTATAGACAACGTATTACGTAAACATCCTCATCACACCGGTGTTTGAGTAATAATGCACACTAATTAACCATTACTTTCGTCTCATTGATGACAAATTAAACACAAAAGGCCCAAAAAGCTATTTTTTGCGCAGTCAGTACAAATATTTCATTTATATTGTTGACAGTTCCTAAGTACGTCTTTAATATTCGCCTCCGTTGAAGCACAGGTCCCCCTTAGCTCAGTTGGTTAGAGCGACGGACTGTTAATCCGCAGGTCCCCCGTTCGAGTCGGGGAGGGGGAGCCAACTTCAGCAAACAACTTAGGTGTCGATTCCCCCTTAGCTCAGTTGGTTAGAGCGACGGACTGTTAATCCGCAGGTCCCCCGTTCGAGTCGGGGAGGGGGAGCCACTTAGTTGGCTCTTAAATCGCCTCACCCTCATCATTCTATTTTAATTCCTAAAACAGCGCGTTTAGACATTAAATAACCCTAATTCAATCAAGTTGTTAAACCCGTTCTAAAAAGGGATAATAGACGCAATCTGTTTTTCTTTTTAAATCACGGGCGATGTCCGTCAAAATTCCTCGAAGGAATAGCGATATTCATGACTGAATTTTTACTGCTATTGATTGGTACAGTACTGGTTAACAACTTTGTGTTGGTTAAGTTTCTTGGCCTTTGCCCATTTATGGGTGTTTCAGGCAAATTAGAGACCGCTATGGGTATGTCTATGGCAACCACTTTTGTGCTTACCCTCGCCTCTGCGTCAAGCTATCTAGTTGAAACCTATTTGCTGGCCCCCTTAGGTATTGGCTACTTAAGAACCCTTGCTTTTATCCTGGTTATCGCGGTGGTTGTACAATTTACAGAAATGGTGGTGCATAAAACCAGCCCTACCTTATATAGACTGCTAGGCATTTTTCTTCCCCTTATTACTACAAACTGTGCCGTGCTCGGTGTCGCATTACTAAACCTCACTGAGCAACACAACTTTATGCAAAGTCTTATATACGGTTTCGGTGCAGCAGTTGGCTTTTCCCTTGTATTGGTTTTATTTGCAGCAATGCGCGAACGTTTAGCGGCGGCCGACGTACCAGTGGCTTTTAAAGGAGCATCCATTGCGATGATTACCGCCGGTCTCATGTCTCTTGCATTCATGGGCTTTAGCGGGTTGGTGAAAGTGTAATGACGATATCTACTGCTATTATTTTTGCCGTTATCGCTATCGGGGCACTTGCCCTGATTTTCGGCATTGTTTTAGGCTACGCCAGCATTCGCTTTAAAGTAGAAGGTGATCCGCTTGTAGAGCAAATAGACGCGGTGCTTCCACAAACCCAATGTGGCCAGTGCGGTTACCCAGGGTGTAAACCTTATGCAGAAGCTATTGCTGAGGGTGATGATATAAATAAGTGCCCTCCAGGCGGTGAAAGCACTATTAAAAAGCTTGCTGATTTAATGGGCGTAGAGCCTAAACCGCTTGATGCCGCTCACGGCGAGGAAGACGTAAAAAAAGTGGCGTTTATCCGCGAAGATGAATGTATTGGATGCACTAAGTGTATTCAAGCATGCCCGGTAGATGCCATCCTAGGTGCTGCAAAACATATGCACACCGTGATAACTGATGAATGTACCGGGTGTGATTTATGCGTCGACCCCTGCCCTGTTGACTGTATTGACATGGTACCTATTACCCAAACAACTTCTACGTGGAAGTGGGACTTCTCTTCATCTCCAAAGGGTGATATTCCCATAAAAATGGTGTCGTAATTGTGATGTACCCCAGTTTTGATTCAATTATAGAAACCCTCAATGCGGGAAAGACGTTCTCGTTCCTAGGTGGCGTGCACCCAGACGATAAGAAGTCGCTTTCTAATACATCTGTTATTAAAAAACCCTCCATGCCCGAGCTGTTGGTGGTTCCTCTTAGGCAGCACATAGGCTCAGATGGCATATGTTGCGTTCAGGTTGGTGATACCGTATTAAAAGGGCAGGTGTTATCCCAGAGTTCATCGCCATTCTCAGTCCCTGTACACGCGCCTACTTCAGGTGAAATTGTCGCTATTGCGCCTCATGTGGTAGCCCACCCAAGTGGCCTGACAGAAATGTGTATTTCGATACGTCCAGACGGTAAAGATACGTGGTGCGAGCTGTCTCCTATTGCTAATTACAGCGACGTTCATAGTAATGAGCTGATAGAAGCCATTTGCCAGGCGGGCATTTCGGGCATGGGAGGCGCGGGCTTCCCCACTCATATAAAAACATCAACATCTAAGCCTGTTGAGTTCCTTATATTAAATGGCATTGAGTGTGAGCCCTATATCACTTCTGATGATCGCCTGATGCGTGAGCATGCGTGGCAAATACGCCAAGGGCTAGACATTCTTACGCATCTTATTGGCCCTAAAGCCATCATAGTGGCTGTCGAGGACAACAAACCAGAAGCGTTTGAAGCGTTGAGTATTGCCTGCCAAGATAAAAAAGAATACCGCGTAGTAAACGTTGAAACCAAATACCCTGCTGGCGGAGAAAAGCAGCTTATTCAAGTTATTACGGGTCGCGAAGTGCCAAGAAACGGCCTACCTGCAGATATCGGCGTCATGATGTTTAATGTAGGTACTTGCTTTGCAATTGCAGATGCAATCCTGCATGGAAAACCGCTCATAGAACGCATTGTGACCGTTACCGGTGAAGCGGTTGAATCTCCCAGTAACTTTAGAGCGTTAATCGGTACGCCGGTTTCACATTTGTTAGATGAAGCTAAGTACAACCCGAAAAAACAAAAAAAACCAAAAGTCGTCATGGGTGGCCCTATGATGGGCTTTACGCTATCTGACGCCACTATTCCAGTAATAAAAACCACTAACTGTTTATTAGTTCCTGCAAAAAAAGAGTTAGTAGACGACAATGCCGAGCGACCGTGTATACGTTGTAGCGCTTGCGCTGATGCCTGCCCGGCTTCGCTCTTGCCCCAACAAATGTTTTGGCATGCCAAAGCGAAAGAATACGACAAAGCCGAAGAGTATAACCTTTTTGACTGTATTGAATGCGGGGCATGTGCGTACGTTTGCCCAAGTGAAATACCGCTAGTGCATTATTATCGTCAAGCTAAAGCTGAAATACGTTTGCAGCGCGATGAAAAGAATAAAGCAGAGAAAGCAAAGCAGCGCTTTGAAGCGCGTAAAGAGCGGTTAGAACGAGAAAAGCGCGAGCGTGAAGAGAAGCATAGGAAAGCCAAAGAAGCGCGATTGGCGGCGAATAAAGCAAAAGAGCAAAGCGCGGCATCAGTAGATAATACTAATAGCGCCAATGAGGGTGCCTCACAATCAAAAGACAAGGTCGCCGCCGCCTTAGCTCGCGCTAAAGCGAAAAAAGCGGCTATGCAAACCACTGCTAATGGCGAGTCGCACGTACAGCCTCAGCGCGATGATGTTAATGAAACCTCTACATTACTTGAGAATACGCCATCACCAGACGATAAAAAGGCCCAGGTCGCTGCCGCCATAGCGAGAGCAAAAGCAAAGAAGGCCGCTCAAGCAGGTCAATCAAGCCAGTCGTCACAAAATGAACAGCCAGCAACTGAGGTAGGCGCACAATCCGCTGCCGATGAAAAGAAAGCGCGAATTGCTGCTGCCGTAGCGAAAGCGAAGAAGGCAGAACAAAGTGCTGAAGACAGCGAAGAGCCGGCCTCGCAAGTCGATGAAAAGCCAGCATTGAACCCAGCTGACGAAAAGAAAGCCCGCATTGCGGCTGCCGTTGCAAAAGCGAAGGCCAAAAAAGCGGCACAAAATGCAGAAGAAACAACGAAAGAACCTGCGCCACCTGCAAACCAGGCTGACGAGAAAAAAGCACGCATTGCGGCTGCCGTAGCGAAAGCCAAAGCCAAAAAAGCGGCACAAAATGCAGAAGAAGCAACGGAAGAATCTATGCCACCTGTAAATCAGGCTGACGAGAAAAAAGCACGCATTGCGGCTGCCGTAGCGAAAGCCAAAGCCAAAAAAGCGGCACAAAATACTGAGGTCGAGCCTGAAGACGCTTCATTGAAAGGTGCGTCAACCCACGTTGGTTCATCTGATTCACAGGCACCAGACACATCAAGGGCTGAACCAGCGCAAGAACAACAGCACGATGAAAAAGATGAAAAAAAAGCGCGAATTGCTGCCGCTATTGCTAAAGCGAAAGCGAAAAAAGCTGCCGCTGACAAAGAGAAAGAATCACAATGAAGTTAAGTTTATCGAGCTCACCACACCAAAGGGTTAGACGCGATACCGGTCAAGTCATGCGCATGGTGATATACGCCATGCTACCAGGCATGATTGCGCAATCCTTCTTCTTCGGCTGGGGCATGCTGATACAAGCATTTATTGCTGTAGTGAGCGCATTATTAATCGAGGGCGTTATATTATTTTTAAGAAAATGTCCTATTGAGCGCACGCTAACAGATTACAGCGCAGTATTAACTGGGCTACTAATAGCCATCAGTATCCCACCCACCCTGCCTTGGTGGATGACGGTTACTGGCGTATTCTTTGCCATCGCTGTGGCTAAGCAAGTTTATGGCGGACTCGGGTTTAATATTTTTAACCCTGCAATGATTGCTTACGTCGTCTTACTCATTTCTTTCCCAGCCGCTATGAGTTTATGGCTGCCACCGGCGACACATGCGGGCATAACGCCAAGCTTCCTCGATTCGGTATCGCTTATTTTCACCGGTTTTACCACCAGCGGCTACGATGTTACTCAGCTTAAAACCATCGCAGATGGGGTTACGATGGCGACGCCGCTAGACACATTAAAGACAGATTTAACACAAGGCGTTACCTATACAGAGTCATTGAGCAAGCCAATTTTTAACGGCGGATTTTTTGACGCTGCTGGCGCAGGGTGGGGAATCGTTAGCATTGCCTATCTATTAGGTGGACTGTATTTGTGGAAAACCCGCGTAATTAGCTGGCATATTCCAGGCGGCATGCTTATAAGCGTAGCTGTGTGCGCATCATTACTTCATTTAGTTAACGCCGATTACTATGCCTCGCCCTTGTTTCATTTATTCAATGGCGCAGTGATGGTTGGTGCATTTTTTATTGCAACCGACCCTGTATCAGCATCGACTACACCGAAAGGCAGAATCATCTTTGGAGCCGCCATTGGTTTTTGGGTTGTGATTATTCGTACTTTTGGCGGGTATCCCGACGCTGTGGCCTTTGCGGTTATTATTATGAATATGGCCGTACCTCTTATCGATTATTACACCCGCCCGCGGGTATACGGGAAAAATGTAAGCAAAGGTCGAGGTAAGCCGCAATGATGAAAGAAAGCTTAACCAAAAACGGCCTGATGTTAGGCGCATTTGCCGTGGTTACCACGGCGCTGATTGCGCTAACGTTTTATGGCACCAGCGATAAGATAGAACAGCAAAAGCAGCAAAAACTGCTAAGCGTATTAAACGAAGTCGTTCCCAGTGAGTTTCACGATAACGCCTTATATGCAAATTGTACCCAAGTGAATGCCGTTGAATTAGGTGGCAAAAAAAGTCATAAGGTTTATCGCGCTACGTTAAATGGCAGCCCCAGCGCCTTAGTGCTTGAAGCTACAGCGCCCGATGGCTACAGCGGTGATATCGATATTGTTGTGGGGGTGAATGTTAAGGCCACCGCTTTTTCAGCTGCGAAAAACAGCGATGACGTTACCGCAATTGACAACACGAGTAGTGTGAACGCTGATATGACTGTACTTGGCGTAAGGGTTATTGAGCACAAAGAAACCCCAGGGTTGGGCGATAAAATTGAGCTTGCGGTAAGTAACTGGATTACTTCGTTTAACGGTAAATCCTTTTCAAAAGACAATTTAGCCCCGTGGCAAGTTAAAAAAGACGGCGGTGAGTTTGATCAATTCACCGGTGCAACCATTACTCCAAGAGCAGTGGTGGGTGCTGTGCGTGAAGCATTGCTTTATGCACACACGAATAAGTCGGCCTTATTCTCCGCGCCAAATACTTGTGAAAGCAAAGATAACGTTAACACAACCGAACCTACTGATATTAACGAGGCGCACCCTCAACGTGTAGAGGAGCTTTAAACGTGACTGATTTTCGCGATTTATCACTACAGGGGCTTTGGAAAAACAACCCTGCCCTCGTTCAGTTATTAGGCCTATGCCCCCTCTTAGCGGTTACGGCTACGTTTATCAATGGCTTAGGGTTAGGCCTTGCCACTATGCTGGTTTTAATTGGCAGCAACGTAACGGTATCGTTAGTGCGAAACGTGGTACGAAATGAAATTCGTATTCCCGTTTTCGTGATGATCATAGCTGCGTTTGTCACTATTGTTCAGTTGTTAATGAACGCGTTCACCTACGAACTTTACCTGGCATTAGGTATATTCATCCCTTTGATTGTGACTAACTGTGCCATTATAGGTCGGGCAGAAGCGTTCGCCTCGAAAAATGGCCCGCTTGCATCGGCGTATGACGGTCTAATGATGGGGCTAGGCTTTACCGCAGTACTGGTTATTCTCGGCGGCATGCGCGAAATATTGGGCGCTGGCACACTGTTAACTGGCGCAGATCGTTTATTTGGCCCGATTGCTGAAAACTGGACCATTGTGCTATTTAATACAGAAAATCCATTCTTACTTGCCGTATTACCCCCTGGCGCCTTTTTAGGCATGGGCCTGTTAATTGCAATAAAAAATAGTATCGATGCCAAAATAGCGACGCAGCAGACTGCCCCGACAGAAAAAGCAGCGCGTGTTCGGGTTACAGCGGAAAGCTAACTAGCTCGTGTTAATAAAGCAAGAACAGAGTAAGAGACAGCATTAATGACTGACGTAGTGAAGCCCATTTCTAAGCAAGAAAAAGTACGTGAAATCATGCGTATACTGGATGAACTCTATCCAGAAGTTCCAATTTTTCTCGATCATAAAGATCCTTATACCCTTCTTATTGCCGTGCTTTTATCCGCTCAATGTACCGACGAACGCGTAAACCAAATTACACCAAAGCTATTTGCTCGCGCAGATAATCCTTACGATATGGTGATGATGACTATTGAAGAAATTCAAGACATTATTCGCCCTTGTGGTTTATCGCCGATGAAATCTAAAGGCATCTGGCATCTGTCTGATATGATAATCAAGCAGCATAATGGTGAAGTTCCCGCCAGTTTTGAAGCGCTAGAAGCCATGCCTGCGGTGGGCCACAAAACCGCTGCGGTAGTTATGTCTCAAGGCTTTGGCATCCCAGCATTTCCTGTAGATACCCATATCCATCGCCTAATGTATCGTTGGGGGCTGTCAAACGGAAAAAGTGTAGAGCAAACCGAGCGAGACGCGAAACGCTTGTTCCCAAAAGAAAGATGGAACGACCTCCATCTCCAAATAATCCTGTATGGAAGAGAGTACTGCCCTGCTCGCGGTTTCGATCTAAATAAATGTATTATTACGCGCGAATTCGGCAGAAAGCGTTTTATAAACGAAGTGCTAAAAGAACAAGAAAAAAAGCAAAAAATAGCGCTTAAGAAAAAGCGAAAATAATTTAGAAATATAAAAATAAACCACGGAGAACACATGTCTCGATTAAATACTATCGCTAAACGTTTAGCGGTTGGTGCCTTAGTAACTGCATGCAGTTTAGGCGTATTTGCTGAAACCTCGCCAATTACGCCGCAGCAAAAGAAAAATGCTGAAACACTTATACAAAAGGCACTTAATAGTGACTTAGGCTATAGCATTGTAGAGTCGCTAACTACTGAGATTGGCCCTCGTTTAGGTGGCTCTGAAGCGGAAAAACGCGCTAGAGAGTTGGGTGTAGAAGTTGGTAAACGTTTAGGTTTTGATAAAGTCAGTATAGAAGAATTCACTATGCCCTTTTGGGATAGAGGTCATTTACACATTGCGCTTACCGCCCCCTATGCACAACCCCTTTATGGCACAGCATTAGGTGGTGCTGCGCCATCTGAAAGTGAAATTAATGCTGATATTGTTTACTTTAGAGACATTCATGCGTTAACTGCGGTTAAAGACGGCGCACTTAACGGTAAGATCGCGTTTATAGATGGCGATGCCATGGTGAAAAGTCAAACTGGCGCGGGCTACGGACAAGCAAATCAGCGTCGACGCATCGGCTGGCAGCATGCCCAGCGCGGTGGTGCTGAGGCGTTAGTGGTACGTTCGGTAGGTTCAGATTCACACCGTTTTCCTCATTCAGGCATGATGAGTTCAGACGGTGATAGCTGGGCCGATATTCCAGTGGTAGCAATTTCAAACCCAGATGCTGATCACCTGCGCCGCCTACACAACTTAGGTAAACCATTGTCTCTGTCACTACATTCTGAATCAAAGTGGAAAGGCGAAGTAAGCAGCGGCAACGTAATTTTAGATCTAGTGGGCAGTGAAAAGCCTGAAGAGATCGTACTTATAGGCGGCCACTTAGACAGCTGGGACTTAGGTACAGGTGCGGTTGATGACGGTGCAGGCATAGCCATAACTACCGCGGCGGCAGCGTTAATCGCTTCTTTACCTGAGCGCCCAAAGCGCACTATTCGCGTGGTTATGTTTGGCGCAGAGGAAGTCGGTTTATTAGGTGCTTTTGCTTATGCAAAGCAGCATGAGAAAAATCTAAGCAATCACGTTTTGGCGACTGAATCTGATTTTGGCGCGCAAACTATTTGGCAACTTGTGTCTAATGTTAACCCTGAAGCTACGGTGTTGGTCGATGAAATCGCCAAAATCTTATCGCCACTGCGCATAATTCGCGGTGGTTCAGACGTCGCTGGTGGCGGCCCTGATATCATTCCACTGGCAGCTAAAGGCGTACCCACTATTAGACTAAATCAAAACGGTAGAGATTACTTCGATTTGCACCACACGCCAGATGATACCCTCGACAAAATTAACCCGGATGAACTTGCACAGAATATTGCGGCTTATGCAGCTAGTATCTATTTACTTGCAGATTCAGACGTAAAGTTAAAAACCAAATAGTGGTTCGTCGCTATACGTTGTTTTAACAAGAGACGCTATTTTTTGGTCAGCATGCTAATCGGTGTGCTGACCTAAGCGTTTTAACCCACTACTTTTTCTTATTTATGTTTGTTGCTTGAACGCACTAAGCTTTTTCCAATGGGCTTTAAAAACGTATTTTTACCGCCACTGCCAACAGCATTAAGCATAATCTGACAATGCGACTAGGAGCGAAGATTATTGCTCTTATATAAGCGCGTGATAATTGATAATTTTTCCACTCAAATACAAGGCTGACGGACGTTTAAGATGCTTGAACTAACTGGTCAACAAATCGCCTAACTTCTTCACGCGATGACAAGACTACGTGTCGATAAGTATTTGCTTGTTTAAAGGCTACGGTGGTTTTATTTGTGGAGATATTTGAAATTAACGCAGGAGGTATTGCGTCAATGGTGGTAGAAATAGAATTTTGAAATTGCATATTAAGTACTTCTTTATTGATATTGTTTGTTTTGAATTCCTCGCAGGTTGTGTTAAGAAATTTTAAAACGAAAATTAGGCCCTTTAACATCGCTTAGCGATAAAAAGAGCCCATCTTTATTAGATAAGCTTTATGGTCTTATCGAACAACTACGTTAGCAGCTTGTGGACCTTTTTGGCCTTGTTCAACTTCAAAGCTAACTTCTTGGCCTTCAGCAAGAGTTTTGAAACCGTCAGAAGCAATTGAACGGAAGTGTACGAATACATCTTTGCCGCCAGCTTCAGGTGTTAGGAAACCAAAACCTTTTTCTTCGTTGAACCATTTAACTGTGCCGTTTACTGAATTAGACATAATAAAAACCTTTTTTAAAAAAATTGATGTTGTGGTGAAAGTCACCGAATAGCAATAGACATAACCAAGCTAGTAAAGCAGTTGTATATCTAAATAGAACTTCAATTTGAAGGAATAAAGAAAGGTACAGCGCAGTATTAGGTAAAGCATAAAACATATCTAGAGCGGGATTGAAGGTACAGGTAAACCAACGCGATGTCCAACCTTTTCTCGATTATTTTTAGTCACGGCGCTTGTTAACGTATTTTATTCATCGATACACGTACTTTTTAACAGGCTAGGAAAAATTGTAATGCTGTCTTAAAGCGTTAACATTCATCTCTTAATATAAGCACGTGGTGTCTTTAGCTAACTCGGTGATTATACTAAAAAGCTGTTTCTAATACGGTTTCTTGACGTAAGCAACATTCAACACGCGCTAATATTGTATTATGTCCTTAGCTTTTACTTTCGTCACAAATAGGAGTTTGTTATGCGAATGCTTCACACCATGCTTCGAGTTGAAAACTTGGAAGCGTCTTTACACTTTTATACCTCACTTATGGGGATGCGCCTATTGCGCCAGTCTGAGAACAAAGAGTACGAATACACGCTGGCGTTTGTAGGCTACGGTGATGAGTCTGATAGCACAGTGTTAGAGCTTACCTACAACTGGGGCGACAATACTTACGAAAAAGGCGACGCTTATGGCCATATCGCCATTGAAGTTGATGATATCTATCGCTTCTGTGAGAACCTCGAAGCAAACGGCGCCGATGTTTATCGAAAACCAGGGCCGGTAAAAGGCGGTTCCACTGTTATAGCCTTTGTGCGCGACCCCGATGGTTACGCCATAGAGCTTATTCAAAACAAATCAATCTCGCTAGAACAGTCGCACTAATTATTCGTGCCTGTGGCTTGCATTGAAAGCATTTTTTCAGGCACGAATTATGGCTTCGGATTTATGGGCACAATGTAAGTTCATAGGTTACACGGCAGAGATAAATGACAACATGGAGCGATATTGTCATGCTACACAAACGCTTAGGCTTTTTTAAGAGCACGACGGCAATTGCCACGTCACACGTAAATTCAACACAGCAAACACATGGTGATTGGCTTGGGCGCTGTATTTATTGTGTTAGCGCTAAAGCGCGTAACATAATGCCCGCAATTGCACTGGCTGTTTCAAGCTACATAGCAGCTCCAACTTTGCATGCCGACACTCACGAACTGACTAGTGCTCAACGCTTCTCAGTCATCGCTCACCGCGGTGCTTCTGGCTACCTACCTGAGCATACTCTTGAAGCCGCTACCCTCGCCTTTTCTTTGAAACCTGACTTTATTGAGCAAGATGTAGTTATTAGCAAAGATAATGTTCCCGTGGTACTTCACGATATTCATTTAGAAACCGTGACGAACGTTGAAGCTGTCTACCCTAAGCGCCACAGAGCCGATGGCAGGTATTACGCGCGAGACTTTACCTTAGAAGAGTTACGAAACCTACGGGTTCACGAGCGAGCAAACAGCGATGGGAAACAAGTATTTGAAAATCGTTATCGCGGCCAACAGGCTCAGTTTACCCTTGCTACATTAGCAGAGCACTTTGAATTAATCAGCGAACTAAATCGCCAATTTGGTACTTCAGTAGGCGTTTACCCCGAAGTCAAATCGCCTGCTTTTCATAGTAACGAAGGGGTCGATGCTAGCAAAATTGTTATCGATATGCTGAATACCTATGGCTTTGGTGGAGAAAGTGGCAACAGCTATCTTCAGTGTTTCGACTTCAAAGAGGTGAAACGCATTCGCGAAACACTAGGCTATAAAGGCAAAGTGGTTATGCTTATTGGCGAAAATGATTGGGGCGAAAGCGACACCGACTATGACTGGCTTCGTACTAAAGAGGGTATGGGCGAGGTAGCTTCTTATGCTGATGGCATTGGCCCATGGCTAGGCCACTTACTGAACAAGAAAGCAATGGCAGAAGGAAAATTAGAAGCGGCAAAATGGCTTGAATACGCCCATGATAATTCGCTGACCATTCATCCTTACACCTATCGCGAAGACGCTTTGCCTGCAGGCATGACAGGGACACAGCTGTTAGAAGCGTTAGAGAATGTAGCTAACGTCGACGGCGTGTTCACCGACCATGTTGTACCGGTTACCAGGTGGCGTGCACAAAAGGACTAAGTATTAAAGGTATGGGCGCTTTATATTCAAATGCAGTGTGTATGCGCATATTGAGTTAAAGCGTCTGGCGGTTAGGCACTGTAACTTAAAAAGCTACGACTTAGAAAGCCTAACCACTACGCGACGGTTTTGGGCACGGCTTTCACGTGTATCGTTAGGCGCGATGTGACGTTTTTCGCCATGTCCGGTCAACTGAATTCTGTCTTCTGGCACACCTAGCGTGGTCAAGTAGCTCTTCACTTCGTTAGCCCGACGTATAGAAAGCTGCTCATTGTTCCATCGGCCACCATAGCTATCGGTATAGCCGTCTAATAGTACAAGTTCTAGCTCACTGTCTTCTTTCAAATACTCACCTATCATGGTTAAGCGTTTTTGCGAGTATTTGGTCAGTTCTGTACTGTTGTTTTGATATGACAGTACGGTATAAGCAATGTCGTCGAAATTGAATGGCAGTAAGTTAGACACACACTTTACAAATTCTTGGTATACCCCAGAAAAGTTACTCGCATTTAATGCAACACTCACCTGATCGTACTTGTTGTACCAATCTTGGTAATAAATAGTGGGCCAGAAACCTTTTTCAAGTTCAGACAGCATTGTCCAAGCGGCGTCCTGCGGTAAGTCACCGTTGTACTGCTTGCGGATAGACATATCGGCTATAGGTTTTGGCGCTACGCCCGGCATCCACTTTGGTGGAACGGAATAAACAGCAGCCATATCGAATTTACTCGGTAGTAAATGCATGTCTAGCTCAAATTCCATATTCAATTGCTTTGACGCCGTGCTGGTAAACATAGCCTCGCCATAACCTGGTAATTCGTGGTTCAGTGTACACTGAAGACGTGTGTCGGAATCGATGCGCCAGTTGGAGCTTTCAATGGTCGCAGAATATTGTCGCATAGCAGCGTGGGAAGATAGCGACCCCACAATCCCCATCAAAGCGATATATTTTAATTTAGACACCATACTTCGACACCATAACGAAAATCAGACTAACACGGGTATGGGTTACGTTAACCGTCAACCACGTTTTCAACAACTTGCGAGAGCGCACACAAGCAAGTGAGCATTCGTCGGCATATCTATTTCAAGACAGGTACTAAAAGAACAAGAAATAGCGACGCACGTTAAGACGCTCTACATAACTATCGTCCAAAGTGTAGAAAAGTTTAGCGTTTAATACCATTCGCGTTTCAGGTTTTTGCTACTATCCTGATTTATAAACAATAGCGTTTCAATTGAAACTGGCAACTCGGTGGCATCCTTGCGATAATTCAGCTATTACATACATTTCGCATGTTGGTGCGCATTAACGCCACCAGCCAGTTTTCTCAATCTAGTCTACAAGAGTGTTTATGTCTGCCAACCCGCCCCTTCTTTCCCAGCGCTTTAGAGGTTATTTCCCCGTAGTTATTGATGTTGAAACTGCGGGCTTTAATGCGGGAACCGACGCCTTGCTGGAGCTCGCGGCAGTTACGGTAAAAATGGATGACGACGGCATTCTCCATCCCGATGAAACCTTTCACTACCATATAGATCCGTTTGAGGGCGCTAATCTAGAACCGGCAGCGTTGGAATTTAATGGCATCGATCCGAATTGCGCCTTGCGCGGGGCAATTGAAGAAAGTGAAGCCATGAAGGACTTATGCAAAGGTATCCGAAAGGCGCAAAAAAACGCTGATTGTCAGCGCTCGGTGATTGTTGCCCACAACGCCACTTTCGACCAGAGCTTTGTAAATGCGGCAATAGAGCGTTGTAACATCAAACGCACGCCGTTTCACCCGTTCGTCTCGTTTGATACCACCAGCCTTGCCGGCCTTGCGTTAGGGCAAACGGTGTTGGTTAAAGCCTGCCGCGCAGCGGGAATCGCTTTTGATCAAAGTGAAGCGCACAGCGCACTATACGATGCCCAAAAAACAACCGAACTATTTTGCTTTATGGTTAACCGGTACAAAGCATTAGGCGGATGGCCGGTAGAAAATGATTAAATGAACAAGGTATTTAAGATACTGGTATTCATACTGGGCTCACTCAACACGTTTTAATTTATAAGCTCAAACAAAAACAGCGCCTAAAAGCGCTGTTTTTTCTACTCTTCAAGTAGCTAGCTTACAGCTTGTCTGCTTCTTCAGATAGGTACTTAGCTACACCTTCAGGCGAGGCGTCCATACCAGATTTACCTTCAGTCCAGCCTGCAGGGCAAACTTCACCGTGCTCTTCGTGGAACGCCAGTGCATCAACCATACGAAGCATTTCATCAACGTTACGGCCAAGAGGAAGATCGTTAACCACTTGGTGACGCACCATACCTGCCTCGTCGATTAAAAATGAACCGCGGAATGCAACACCATCTTCCGGATGCTCAACATCGTAAGCTTGACAGATATCGTGTTTAACATCAGCCACGAGAGTGTACTTAACTGGGCCAATACCACCTTGATTTACTGGGGTATTTCTCCAGGCATTGTGTGAGAATTGAGAGTCGATAGAAACACCGATCACTTCAACACCACGTTTTTTGAACTCGTCAAAACGCTTGTCAAAAGCGATCAGTTCAGAAGGGCAAACGAAAGTGAAGTCTAGCGGATAGAAGAACACAACCGCTTTTTTACCTTTGATTGCTTCGCTTAACGTAAAAGAATCAACAATTTCACCGCTACCTAGTACCGCTGCAGCTGTAAAATCAGGTGCCGGACGGCCAACTAATACACTCATGAGTCTCTCCATTTATATGTGGATTGTAATAATAGAAGTGATTGCGTTGCGCGACCACTTAAAATAGATATTGCTAGCTTGGGAGATAGGTACGATTACTAAAATAACAATATTAAACAATGCGTTTTTTCACTGATCCTACCAATAGGGGTTCATTCGCTAAACTTTAAGCACAGATTTTCATCATTCACCCTTTATTAAATTTGCCAATATCTACTTGCCAAACTAATGAATAGCAATTATTATCATTTACAGATTCATTTGGAGTACGTTTAATGTTTGTTTGCATGTGCTATGGGGTAACAGATAAAAGCATTCGCGCGGCGGTTGAAGAAAACGGCGTGGGAAATATGCGTGAGTTACGTCAACATTTAGAGCTTGGCTCGCAGTGCGGTAAGTGCATTACTATGGCACAACAAATTATTGACCAAACCATCATTGATGAATCATTATTTAAAGACGTAGGTTAAAGTAAGCAACCTAATACTTAACCTTTCCGGTCCCTTCTCCCTCTTGTAACGCGTTTCTTTGCTACGACACATTCAGCATATATATTGACACCAAAAGCAGCGGCCATTACCGCAGTGTTAATTAAAGGTGTATTCGATGCCTGCGTAATAAAAAGCGCCGTTAATGCCGCCTGGAGATGTAGGTGGATAAAGCGCGCCAACCTCGCCTTGAAACGGGTTTTCGTCAGGCAGTGCATCGAACAAGTTTTGCGCGCCTAGCGTAAGCTGAATGTGTGGTTGTACTTTCCAAGCGAGTTGCGCGTCAAACGTCGTTAATGCACTGCCGTATATATCCATTCCCGCCGATGCATCGAGGTGGTCTTCGTAAAACTCACCATAGTAGTTTAATCGCCATGTTAGCGCCCAGTTACCTTTGAGCTGCTCAAGGGTAACGCTTCCCCTGTGAGCCGGGAGGTTATCTTCTAGCATACGAATGCGCGACGGCGTTAAGTTAGGCAAAAGCTGCATTTCATCGTTAACTAGAGCAGGATAAAGCGTAAGGCGTTCCACCTGCGTATCTGTCCAGTTGTAAGCGAGTAATAACGCGTTAGCCCAGTCATTGTATGAAAAACTGTAGTTTACAACTAAATCTACGCCCTGGGTCTTAGTATCAAAATCATTAGTAAAGTATTTTGCTGCATTGTACTTAACTGCATCTGGCCTTCCCTGTGCAACCAGCGCGCTAATATCTTGTTCAGTCAACGGAATCGCTGAGGTGGTACTGATGCGATCTGAGAGGCGAATATTGAAATAGTCGAGCGTTGCGAAAAAGTTGTCGCTTGCCTGCATGACCATGCCCAGACTGAAATTGACCGATTCTTCTGGTGTAAGTGGTGTCGCGCCGAGCTGTAATGAAATGAGGTCCGTTGGCGGCAAGGTGGCTTGGTCTTCAAGCCCATTAACGCCATAAGCAGTTGTTACATTAATCACGTTGCTCTGGCCCACTGTCGGCGCTTTGAAGCCTGTATTAACTGACCCTCGCAATGCAAAGGTGTCGTTAAGTTTATAACGCATGCTCAATTTGCCGTCAAAGGTAGAGCCAAAGTCACTAAAATGCTCAACTCTAGCAGCCAGTCCAACCTGCATCGCTTCAGTTAGGAACAGCTCTACGTCGGCGTACAATGCCCAGTTATTGCGGCTCCAATGCCCAGCTGACTGAGGCTGATACCCTGGAAAACCGTTCGACCCAATCGAAAACCCTTCGCTTAACCCCAACGGAGGCTCAAGGGCAAAAGGCCCAGCAATGTAGGACGCTTCATCACCGGCTTTCTGGAAATAGGTTTCTTTGCGCCATTCAGCACCGAGGCCTATGCTAATTGGGTCTTCAAAAATGGATTGAATAAGCTTGCTAAAATCGAGGTTAAGGGTTCGCTCTATTTGTGATACACCGCCTGGAGAAAAGGAAGTGGGTGTCCGGGGCCCTAACGACGGGTTTACCGTATTCGATATGGTGTACTCGATATCACTGTAACCTAAAGTGGCACTCGCATCCATCGCCCAGCCTTTGGGCAATTCATGTCTTATTCCCATGGCCAGCGAGGCATCGGTAATGGTGCCGCCAAATTTTGGCGTGAAACCGCCTGGAAACCACTCATTAAAAGCAAAACAATTTGCCCCAAGTTCGGTGGTGTTATCAGCTATTCGCTGATAATCAGGGTCTTGCAATACGTTGTTAGTAGAAAGCGTAATAGACGGGCACGCTATGCCGTTTTCCAATCCATCTAAATCCGCCACAATTAAACGGCTTTCCCCCGTGTTGGGGTCAGTTCGACTAAACACGCCTTCTCGAGTTTGCGGGTTTCGAAAATAGAAACCACCGGTTATTTTTCGTCTCGCTGCTGTAGCAAAACTATAAAATTCTGTTAATTGAGAAATAGCAGTGCCGGCATTTAAGGCTAGTTTGATATCTTCGTTAACGTCTAATGCGCCCCAAACTTGAGACGGCGTTTGGATAAATGTATTACCTTGTTCGATAAGCGCCTGTGCATCACTGCGCTGTACAGAACGAGAAGTGCCGTTTTGCTGCCTGTACTCAGCCGTTGCATTTAAAAAGCCTTTATCGCCTATGGCAAACCCATTGTTAAGCTGTATTTGGAAAAGTTCGCCATCACCTTCACTGTACCCACCTAACTTAAGGGCAACGCTCCCCCCTTCTCGTGCATCTTTTAGCACAAAGTTAATAACGCCTGCGATAGCATCGGAACCGTATTGTGCGGATGCACCATCTCGCAGCACCTCAACTTGCTTTAACGCATAAGCAGGTATAACTGATATATCAGGCCCTTGTGCACCGTCAGACAGGCCACCGCCGAGAAAGGTAATAACCGCAGATCGGTGTCTACGCTTCCCGTTAAGTAATAACAACGTGTGATCTGACGACATGCCTCTTAAATTCGCAGGTCTTACAAGGCTACTGGCATCGTTAATCGGCTGGTCATTAACATTTAATGACGGCACCATCACGCTAAGCATAGAAAGCACGTCACTATTCCCTTGCGAACGCAGCGCCTTCGAACCAATAACATCAAGGGGAACCGGAGAGTCTACTGCACTTCGCGGCGCATTTCTGGTGCCAACTACCGCAATTTTTTCCAAGCCATTATTGCCCTCTTCTGACGCTTTTTCTTCCTTGTTCGCCTGGTTAGCCTTCGCTAGTAACGACGAGCGGGAGCGAATACTCAGCATACCCGCTTCATCCACGACAACGGCAAGTTCCGTATCTTTTAAAAGTTGAGACAAGGCTTCGTTAAGCGTAAACGTGCCTTCAAGGGCATTCGTTTTCACTTTTTTAGCTAAATCAAACGGAAATAACAAAGTGGTATTGGCCTGTTTTGCAAGCTCCGTAAGGGCCTCGTTGGCATTTTGCGCAGGAATCGAAAAACTAAACTCGTTAATTGATGTTTGTGGTTGTGTGGCTGTAACTTGAGTGGTTTGTGCGTACACAAGAGGGGCATGTGTAAGAAGCAAAAATAAAGTAGGCGCAATGTGCAGAGGTGCTTTTACTAAGCGAAACACCACTATTTCGCCTCTTTTTTGCGAAAAGCACCAAGCCAGCCATGCAAAAGCATGCAGCTTTTCTATTGCTTTATTAGGTTGCCTGCTTGTTGCAATGTTGCTCTGTTGCACGATTTAAATTCGATGTGCTTATTATTCTGATTATATTGTCACATTAAATAATTTGATGCCAACTAGGAATAGGAGAAAGCCCCTAAGTTTCAGAAGTTTTTAACTCTCCGCTAGTTTAAGCTCAATACTCGTGTCGGTGACTTTCTCGTAGTTGATGTTAAAGCTACTTTTTAACGCCGATAGTAGGCCGTCAATGTCACCCACTTTAAAATAACCCGCTACGCGGCGTTTGCGTAAGCTCTCATCAGAAATATGAAAGCGTACCGGCGTATAGCGGCCTATTTCAGCGAGAACCGCGTCTAAAGGCTCTCCTTTAAATACGATCATGCCTTGTTGCCAAGCTAAATCATCATCGATGTCGTTTTGAGACAAACTTTCACGGGCTTCAACTTTGCCTTGTACCTTAGCCTTTTCACCCGCAAACATAAGTAAACCTTCATCGGCAACAGGGCGCTTTGTGAACAGCGATTCATTAGATGCTGAAGCTTTAAAACGATCTTTAACTAATACTTTTCCGTCGGTCACTACGAGTTCAAAAGCGTTATCATCTACATACTGCATATTAAACGCTGTACCCACCGCAGTAACGGTATTGTTGCCGGCGGTAACAGAAAAAGGCCGCGTTTTATCGTGGGCGACTTCAAAATGCGCCTCGCCCTTAAGCAGCACAATGTTTCTCACCGCTGACGAAAAGTCCACTGTAACCACTGAGTTAGTATTTAGGTGCATTTTTGAACCATCGGCAAGAGTGACATTTTTCTGTTCACCCACACCGGTTTGTACTTTTTGACTTACCGCTGCAAACTCAGGAGTAGCGTCTAACCATGTGCGTTGAACCACAACGCCTACGGCGATTGCCATTACTAAAAACGTCGCCGCTATCCCCCACATTGCGCTCTTAGAAACGCTGTGTTTTTTCGCTGATTGACGGGACGTCGGTTGAGGGAATAGACCACTTAGTTCATTCAGCACCGACATATCATCCCACAAGCTTGCGGCTTCAAGCAGCGCCTGCCGGTGTGCGTTACTTTCGGATAACCACGCGTCTAATTCTGTTTTTTCTTCACTTTTTAAGCCGCGATCGAGACGGCTTATCCAAAGGCAAGCTTGCTCTTGGATATCTTCTTTGCTTGAAAACTGGCGAATATTGTTCATGTTAACTACGGCTTATGTCCTGAGTCGCGGTAGCAGTGGCACGGGGGGATGCACTGTCCTTTGAAAGCTCAGCTAAATATCTAGAGCACATCATTAAACCTTTGGCGACATGCTTCTCTACGGTGCTTTCGCTTAGCCCCACAAGCTCTGCAATCTCTTTTTGTCGCATGCCATATACTTTTTTCAACAAAAATACGCGTTTTACATCAGCTGACAGCGTGTCTGTCGCTCGGCAAAAATGAATAAAGCGCTCTTTGCTTTCTACGTTTTTTTCTAAACTGTGCCCTATAAGCTCATAAGGCAAAATATCCATGTCATCAAGCTGCTGCTTGTTTTTATTTTCAGCTTTAGCAACATGGTTCAGCGCTAGGTTACGCGCTGTTTTAAGCATATATGTCCGTTCGTATTGTATTTCTTGTTTTAATTCTGCTTCGTAGCTTTTTATAAAAGCTTCTTGGACTATATCTTCAATGTCGTCGGCGCCAACAATAGAACCTACCGCGCGCATTAGCTTAGAGCGGTATTTTAAAAAGGTTTCAGCTACTGTCGACTTTCTTGTCATAATAATAAAAGTTGTGTGTTTCGATTTGCTTACATTGGCATCAATAATGCCTGTTTCTTTATCATTTTTCACGCAAATGATACTCGAATAAGAAAATAAAAGGGGAGCTAATGCTCCCCTTCACTTCGAAACATTTGTGAAAGTTGTTTTTCGCTAGTGCTAGCGATTAAAAAGTGTAAACACCTCTTAGATAATAGAAGCCACCGTTGATACCGATTGGTGAGGTTGTTGGATACAACGAACCTGCAATACCGGCGTACTGTGTATTCTCATCTGGGTATTCATCAAAGGCGTTTTTCGCACCTACGGTTACAGTGAGCTCTTCAGTGAAGTTGTAAGCCACTTCTAAGTCCACAGTAAATTCTGAACCTACTTTATCAATAGGAAGCGCAGAATCTAAGTGGTCTTCAAAGATGCTACCGTAATAGTTCAAGCGTGCAAGGAAGCGCCAATCACCATTTGTGTGGTTCGCCGTCGCACTGTAACGCACCGCTGGAAGGTTATCTTCTAGCATGCGAATACGGAAGTCAGAGATATTCTCCGACGCACGGTCTACTTCTGTCGACGTCCAGTTATAAGCAAGTGAGAACTTAGTTTCACCACCCATCATTTCCATCGCATAGTTCGCTACAACGTCAACACCTTCAGTAGTGGTGTCGAAATCGTTAGTAAAGAAGCTAATCTCAGAGAAGCTAGACGCATCGTTGATACCTTGCGCGAGAAGCGTCGCAATATCTTCTTCAGTTAGCGCAATACCCGATGCAGTACTGATACGGTCAGTAAGTTCAATGTTGTAGTAATCTGCAGTAATGAATAAACCATTTTCAAAGTCTGCTACCACACCAAACGTAATGCTTTCTGACTCTTCAGGCGTTAACTGCTCACCACCTTTAAGCTGTGATACTGGATCAGTGGGTGGTAGTGTTGCACGGTCGATTAGCTGTCCATCCGTACCAAACGCTGTGGTTACGTTACGTACGTTACTTTGACCCAGCGTCGGTGCTTTAAAGCCAGTTGAGAACGCACCGCGGAACGCGATGTTCTCAAGCGCTTGCCAACGGAAAGCAATTTTACCTTTCGTGGTATCGCCAAAATCAGAGAAGTCTTCGTAACGTAGCGCACCGGCTAGCATGAAGTTTTCTGTGATATAGGCTTCTACATCAATGTAAAGCGCGATGTTGTTGCGGGACACACGACCTTGGCTATTGGCCGCCAAGCCAGGGAAACCATTTGAGCCAATGCCAAAGCCTTGTGTCGCCAGCGGACCTATTTCATAAGAGGCAGTATCACCTGCAAAACTCTCATAACTTTCGTTGCGGTATTGGAAACCAGTCGCTACGAATAGCGGCTCATACAAACCAACATCGAAAGGTTTGGTAAAATCAATATCAAGGGTTTGCTCAGATTGTGTATAACGACCAGGGCTAAACTCGAACGGTGTTTCTGGGCCTAAAGACGGGTTGATTGTGTTGCTAATCGCGAAATCAACTTCGTTTTGACCAAGGTTTAGACTCACGTCATACGTGATATCGTTCTCTAATTCGCCTTTAGTACCAAAAACAAGAGACATATCGGTAACCGTACCGCCGAAACGAGGGGTGAAACCACCTGGAAGAATTTCGTTAAATGCAAAACAGTCTGGGTTATTTGCAACTTGGTTTATGTACGTAGGATTTTCTAAAACGTTGTCGCCTACTACGATATCGGTTGGACAATTACCTGACATATCGCCAGTTAAATCACCAACTAGAAGTAGCTGCTCTCCATCTTCATTCGTACCGCCGTCGTTTACACCACCACGATTGTGTGGGTTACGATAATAGAAGCCGCCTTCAACTTCACGCTCAGCGAAGTTACCGAAAATATAGGCTTCAGACGTATCAGATAGCTCGACACCCGCGTTAGCAAAAAGCTTAATGTCGTGTTTTATTTCAGGCGAACCCCAAATTTGTGCAGGGTCTGCAACAAAGGTGTTGCCCGCCGCTATAAGCGCAGCTGCATCGTCACGCTGAATGCTACGAGAGGTATCGTCGGCAGTACGGTATTCGGCTGATAGGTTAATAAACCCTTTTTCTGATAGTGGAAGACCCACGTTACCAGAAAGCTGAATCATGTCGCCGTCGCCTTCATAGTATGAGCCATAACGGGCTTCAAAGGAGCCGCCTTCTGACGCGTCATTAAGTACGAAGTTAATTACACCTGCAATGGCATCTGAACCGTACTGCGCTGCTGCGCCATCACGAAGAACTTCTACCTGCTTAAGTGCCGCTGCCGGAATAACAGAGATATCTGGGCCTTGTGCACCGTCAGAAAGACCACCACCTAGGAAAGTGATTACCGCAGAACGGTGACGACGCTTACCGTTAACCAACACTAGGGTGTGATCAGATGCCATACCGCGAAGGTTAGCTGGGCGTACAAGCGTTGATGCATCATTGATTGGCTGGTCGTTCACGTTAAAAGACGGCACAACAGTTTGCATCATAGATACCATATCGGTGGCACCCTGCTGCTTAAACTCTTCGTCCGAAATAATATCAATTGGAACCGCTGAGTCAGCTACAGAGCGAGGCGCTGCGCGTGAGCCAACGACGGCAATTTGTTCGTAATCTTCAGCTTTTGCACTTTCTTCTGCTTCTTGCGCATAAACAGGTGCTGTAGCCATTACTGAAAACGCAGCAGATGCAGCTAGAACGCCGCGCACGTTTTTAGTCAATAAAGACAAGGTTGTATTCATGGTGGTTTCCCGGAGTTTCTCTATGAGTACCTTTTGCGTGTTTCACGCATAAGCCTTTAGCGTGTTTCACAAACAAGAAAAGTACTCAGGGTAGTTGTTATTTTATACCTTCAACACTGACTTACTTGCGGTCAGATGAACCTTTTTATAGAACGCAAGATATTAAAAAACAAACCTTTTTCTACAAAATAAATATATTTTTTCAGGCCGTAGAGGATTTTGATTTCTGACCTGTCTATATAGTTTTACGGGAATGAATGTGGCGGGTTTTACGCGGTTTTCAATGAAAAAAACCGGCACAAGGCCGGCTTTCTAATCGTCATTTACAATCCCCAAAATCGGGCAAGGTCGAGAAGATTTACTCTTCTTCTTTGAACTTCTCAGCGGTCTCTTTAATAAGCGGCTGTAGCTCGTTTTGCTGAAACATTTCAATAATGATATCGCAACCACCAACAAGCTCACCTTCAACCCACAATTGTGGGAACGTTGGCCAATTCGCGTATTTAGGAAGTTCAGCGCGAATATCAGGGTTTTGAAGAATATCTACATACGCAAAGGGTTCGCCACACGACATCAACGCTTGTGATGCTTGTGAAGAAAAACCACAGCTAGGTAGTTTAGGAGAACCTTTCATGTACAACAAAATTGGGTTTTCTTCGATTTGCTGCTTGATTCTATCCAGCGTTGATTGATTTTCAGTATTATCCATTTGATTCCTCTGAGCACAAAAGTGTATTCCCAGTAGATGGGAATGCATGAATGATTTATCAAGGCGAAGGGTATCATAAATTTATATTTAATAACCGAACAGTGAATTGATCTTTTCATTCTCTGCAACGCTATCTACCAATACATTGGATGGCTATTTACCAAGACAAAATAGGTTTTGAAAAAAAATTCACATTTTTGTCATTGAGTTATATAACTTTATCCCCACATTTAAGATACGCTTTAGCGTCTAAAGCGGTATATTCAATCAAGGGTTGATATGCACTTATTGAACAGGCGAAGATAAGTGTGCTTTAGATTACAATACTAAACCAACATGGAGACCGTCATGGCTTTTGAACTACCAGCATTACCATACGAACAAAATGCACTAGAACCACATATTTCTGCTGAAACGCTTGAGTATCACTACGGCAAGCACCACGCTACTTATGTAACTAAGCTAAACGGCCTAGTTGAAGGTACTGACATGGAAAACAAAAGCCTAGAAGAAATCATTAAATCTTCTGAAGGCGGTGTTTTCAACAACGCAGCGCAGGTGTGGAACCACACGTTCTACTGGAATTGCCTAAGTCCGAATGGCGGCGGCGAACCTACGGGTGAACTCGCTGACGCAATTAACGCGAAATGGGGCTCATTTGCAGACTTCCAAGCTGCGTTTAACGACAAAGCAGTTAATAACTTTGGTTCAAGCTGGACATGGCTAGTTAAAACTGCTGACGGCAGCCTAGACATCGTTAATACCAGCAACGCTGAAACGCCTATTTCTGGCGATGACCTAACACCAGTACTTACTGTTGATCTATGGGAACACGCTTACTACATCGATTACCGTAACGCGCGTCCTAAGTACCTAGAAAACTTCTGGGCACTGGTTAATTGGGAATTCGCAAGCAAAAACTTTGCGTAAGCCTGACGCCTCAGTATAGAACTTAATAGGTTCTATAACGCGTTTAAAAATACGAATGAAAGCCCCGCATATCAGCGGGGCTTTTTTTGTTGTGTTCATTCTTTTAAGTGACACTAAATTCTTATTAAAGTTGCAATTTTCATTAGACGAAAAGATTAAAAACTATACACATTAATTACTATCGTTTTCCCAAATAGCGACTAAGCTGAAATTACGGGGTTCCGTATTTAAGGGGTATTCATGGGTATTTTTGAACACTATCAAAGTCGCTATGAAGAGCGAAAACAGGAAGAGTTCACCATTGGGGAGTTCCTTGAAATTTGTAAGGAAGATCAAAGCGCTTATGCCAACGCTGCAGAACGTTTGCTAAAGGCTATCGGTGAGCCAGAACTAGTAGACACTGCCAACGACCCGGCACTAAGCCGCATTTTCTCAAACCGCGTTATTTCTCGTTATCCAGCTTTCTCAGAATTCTATGGTATGGAAGAAGCCATAGAGCAAATCGTTTCTTATCTTAAGCACGCCGCACAGGGACTTGAAGAGAAGAAACAAATTCTTTATTTACTCGGCCCTGTGGGCGGCGGTAAGTCCTCGCTAGCCGAGAGACTAAAAGAACTGATGCAGCATGTACCTATTTACATGCTAAAAGGCTCGCCAGTAAACGACCATCCTTTCTGTTTATTTGATGTCAAAGAAGACGGCGACATTCTAGAAAAAGAATACGGCATTCCTAAGCGCTATTTAAAAACCATCATGTCACCGTGGGCGCGTAAGCGCCTGCATGAATTTAATGGCGATATTACTCAATTTAAAGTTGTTCGGGTTTATCCTTCAGTACTCGACCAAGTGGGCATAGCGAAAACCGAGCCTGGGGACGAGAACAATCAAGATATTTCGGCGCTAGTGGGTAAGGTGGACATTCGCCGCTTAGAGCAGTATGCACAAAATGACCCTGACGCCTATAGCTACTCTGGTTCTTTGTGTAAAGCCAATCAGGGGTTAATGGAATTTGTCGAAATGTTTAAAGCGCCGATTAAGGTGCTGCATCCACTATTAACCGCCACACAAGAAGGTAACTACAACCCAACGGAAGGCTTCTCTGCCCTTCCCTTCGATGGACTAATTCTTGCCCATTCAAATGAGTCGGAGTGGCAAGCGTTTAGGAATAATAAGAATAACGAGGCATTTCTAGACCGGGTTTACATTGTAAAAGTGCCATACTGCCTGCGGGTAAGTGAAGAAATTCATATTTACAAAAAGCTCCTTGATAGCAGTGAGCTTAATGGCGCGCCCTGCGCCCCTGACACGCTAGAGTGCTTAGCACAGTTTACCGTGTTATCTCGCTTGAAAGAGCCAGAGAACTCCAGTTTGTTCTCAAAAATGCGGGTATACGATGGCGAGAGCCTGAAAGACACCGACCCTAAAGCCAAGTCTTATCAAGAATACCGCGATTACGCCGGTGTTGATGAAGGCATGGAAGGGTTATCCACCCGCTTTGCCTTTAAAATTCTATCTCGCGTGTTTAACTTCGATCATCAAGAAGTAGCAGCGAATCCGGTTCACCTGTTCTATGTGTTGGAGCGTCAAATTGAGCGGGAACAGTTCCCTCAAGAAACCGCGGATAAGTATTTAGAGTTCTTGAAAGGCTACCTAATTCCCCGCTACGTGGAATTCATTGGCAAAGAAATTCAAACGGCTTATTTAGAGTCGTATTCTGAATATGGGCAAAATCTGTTTGACCGCTATGTGACGTATGCCGATTTCTGGATCCAGGACCAAGAGTATCGCGACCCGGAAACCGGGCAGCTGTTTGACAGAGCATCGCTAAATGCAGAGTTAGAGAAAACCGAGAAGCCCGCCGGTATTAGCAACCCCAAAGACTTCCGTAACGAAATAGTAAACTTTGTGCTTCGGGCACGTGCGAATAATGCAGGCAAAAACCCTGCGTGGACAAGTTATGAAAAACTGCGCACCGTCATTGAGAAAAAAATGTTCTCAAATACGGAAGACTTATTGCCGGTGATTTCGTTTAACACCAAAGGTTCTGCAGAAGAGCAGAAAAAGCATGACGACTTCGTAAACCGTATGACCGAAAAAGGCTATACGCAAAAGCAAGTTCGACTGCTTTGTGAATGGTACCTTCGCGTACGTAAAGCGTCTTAGCGCTAAACGTACGTGGTGCTGAAACGCGTGTAAACGCGCTTCAGCACTGGTATTTGTAGTTCACAACAAGACAAGCAGGTGTGTATGGCGCATTTTATTGACCGAAGGCTTAATAGCAAAGGCAAGAGCACGGTAAACCGCCAACGTTTTATTAAACGCTATAAACAGCAGATAAAACGCGCGGTATCTGATGCTGTGGGTAAACGTTCTGTAACCGATCTTGATTCTGGCGAAAAAATTAGCATTCCAGCCAGGGATATTTCTGAGCCTATTTTCCATACCGGCCGCGGTGGCAGCAGAGATATTGTACACCCTGGCAATGACCAGTTTATTGCTGGGGATAAAATTGACAGGCCGCCTGGTGGCAAAGGGCAAGGTGGTGGTGAAGGCGATGCCAGTAAGGAAGGAGAAGGTCAGGACGAGTTTGTTTTTTCCATTTCTAAAGATGAATATTTAGATCTTCTTTTTGAAGACTTAGCGCTACCTAATTTGAAGAAAAACCAATTTGATAAAGTCACGCAGTATGAAACCTACCGCGCGGGTTATCAAACTGATGGCGTGCCAAGTAATTTAGATATTGTACGCTCGCTCAAAGGTTCAGTGGCAAGACGCATTGCGCTTAGCGGCAGCGATAGAAGGAAGCTTAGAGAGCTTGAAGAAAAACTGGCGCAACTTATTGATGATAAGCACGACAATACGTTAGCGATAAAAGCGCTAGAAGAAGAAATTGATGTATTAAAAGCAAAAATTGCGCGGGTGCCCTTCATCGACACCTTTGATCTACGCTTCAAAAACTATGACAAACGCCCGCTTCCCTCTAGTAAAGCTGTGATGTTTTGTTTAATGGATGTCTCGGGCTCTATGGACCAAGCCACTAAAGATATGGCAAAGCGGTTCTACATTCTGCTGTATTTATTTTTAACCCGTACTTATGAAAACGTAGATGTGGTCTATATCCGCCACCACACGCAAGCGAAGGAGGTAGATGAACAAGAGTTTTTCTACTCGCAAGAAACCGGCGGCACCATTGTTTCAAGTGCGTTGAAACTGATGGACGAAGTGGTTCGTGAGCGCTACAGCGATGGAAATTGGAATATTTACGCAGCACAGGCGTCTGACGGTGATAACTGGGCTGACGACTCGCCCCAGTGTCGCGATTTACTTACCGCCAAACTATTACCTGCCACTCGCTATTACGCTTATATCGAAATAACCGAAAGGCAGCACCAAAGTTTGTGGCGTGAATACGAAAAAGTTGCCGCTACTCACGACAACTTTGTATGTAAGCACATACAATCGCAGGCTGACATCTACCCTGTGTTCAGAGAGCTATTCAAACGCTC
This sequence comes from Alteromonas sp. G5_S2_22_S1, assembly GCF_054968525.1. Lineage (NCBI taxonomy): Bacteria > Pseudomonadati > Pseudomonadota > Gammaproteobacteria > Alteromonadales > Alteromonadaceae > Alteromonas > Alteromonas sp. G5_S2_22_S1. Next base: position 193,423 of record NZ_JBQKUJ010000003.1, read on the forward strand.
GGAACAAGATGCGCTGCAAGGAGCCTAATATGACCTCAGATGCAATTGCAAAAGAAAATGGCAAACCTGAATCATCACAACGACATTTGTTAAGCGACGGCCCCGACTGGACATTTCCGCTTATCGAAGAGTATGAGCAACACATCGATCGCATCGCTAAAAAGTTCAAGCTTGATACCTACCCCAATCAAATTGAGGTCATTACCGCCGAGCAAATGATGGATGCCTACGCCAGCATAGGCATGCCGCTTAACTATACCCACTGGAGCTTTGGTAAAAAGTTTATTCAAACCGAGCAGCAATACCGTCGCGGGCAGATGGGGCTTGCATACGAAATAGTCATTAACTCTGACCCCTGCATTGCCTATTTAATGGAAGAGAACACCATTACCATGCAAGCCTTAGTCATGGCCCACGCATGCTATGGACACAATTCGTTTTTCAAAGGCAACTATCTATTTGAGACATGGACTGACGCCAGCTCTATTATCGATTACTTAGTATTTGCTAAAAACTATATTGCTAAATGCGAGCAAAAGTACGGCTATGAAGACGTAGAAAATATGCTCGACTCCTGCCATGCACTGATGAATTACGGCGTTGACCGCTACAAACGCCCGCAAAAGATTTCATTGCAAGAAGAGAAGAACAGGCAGGAAGAACGCGAAGCCTACCTTCAATCCCAGGTGAACGAACTATGGCGCACACTGCCTAATAGCCCGCACAGTCAACACAAAGAAAAAATTCGTTTTCCTCAAGAGCCCCAAGAAAACCTGCTTTATTTCATTGAAAAAAACGCGCCACTTCTAGAGCCTTGGCAGCGTGAAATTGTGCGTATTGTGCGCAAAGTTTCACAGTATTTTTATCCGCAGAAACAAACCCAGGTAATGAACGAAGGCTGGGCCTGTTTTTGGCACTATCATATTTTAAACCAGATGTATGATGAAGGTTTAGTAAGCGACCGCTTTATGATGGAGTTTTTACACAGCCATTCCAGTGTGGTTATGCAGCCTGAATACAATAGCCCTTATTATTCAGGCATCAACCCTTACGCCCTTGGTTTCTCGATGTTTATGGATATCAAGCGCGTATGTCAGTCACCCACGGAAGAAGATTATAAATATCTACCGAGTATTGCGGGTAAAGACTGGCTGGAAACCGTGCATTTCGCCATGGAAAACTTTAAAGACGAAAGTTTTATCAGCCAGTTTTTATCGCCAAAAGTGATTCGTGATTTCAAGCTTTTTTCACTGGAAGACGACACCTCCCAACCCTTTATCAGCGTAAGTGCTATTCACGATGAATTAGGCTATCAAACCATTAAAGAAAAACTTTCGGCACAATACAACCTGAGCAATTTAGAGCCAAATATACAGGTACACAATGTGGATGTTAGAGGCGACCGGTCGCTAACTCTTCGCTACATTCCACAGCGCGGTGTTCTGCTAGGCGACTCGAAAGATGAAGTAATGCGTCATTTACACAGGCTTTGGAAGTTCGATGTACGTCTTGAACAAGACAATGGTGATGACGGCGTTGACGTAATATCGGAGTGTAAACGCACACCGCAGGCTTGAGCCTGCGGTTTACTTTTTTTCAATAGCTGTTAAACCGCTTTGGACTCGTCCATGTCCTTTTTGGAACACAGCAACAGAGATAACGCGCCCACTATAGCGAAAACCGCTGCGGTGAAAAAGGTTTCATAGGCGTTTGTTCCTTGCTGCCATTGTTGCCCAGCCATGTAATTGCCAAACGCACCGCCCAGCCCGAACGCTACACTTATATACACGGCTTGCCCTCTGCTATGATACGCCTTCGGCAAGAACTGGTGAATAAAGTGCACCGATACCGCATGGGTTAAGCCAAAGCTTAAAGCGTGAATGAGCTGACTTAGCACAATCACCATAAAGGTATCTGCAAATGCCGCCATCACGTACCAGCGAAGCCCTGTGAGCGCAATGCTCACAAACAAGAGGTTCCATACGCCAAATTGACTAATCAATCTTCTGGCAATAAGAAATATTCCTACTTCGGCGAGTACCCCTAGCGCAATGAAGATACCGGTTTGCTGGCCGCTGTATTCAAGGTCGCGCATGTAAAGCGCAAAAAAGCCGTAGTACGCACCAAAGCTAATTTGCAAACACGCAGAAGCAAAAATAAAAATGGCGAAAGGCTTCTGCTTAGCGTATCTCCAAATGCTGCCCGCGGTAGAGACTTCAGCCGCAGCCTCTTTCGGTGCGCGTATAAACAAAGTACTTATAAATAAGAGTGCGAGTACACCAACACTGGCATGTACGGGGGTATCGGTAGAAAAAATATCGAGGGCCTTCCCTACCCCTACCGTCATACAAATAAAACCAACGCTTCCCCACAGCCTTATTTGGCCGTAGGTAGCCTTGGTTTTCGCCACCGTGTTCATGGTAATGACTTCAAGTTGAGGCAATACCGCGGTCCAAAACATCATCATTAAGCCAAAAGCCAGGGTAAGCCCCCAGAAACTGGTGAAGTAAAATACCGAACTGAAAGTGAGTACTGTAAGAAAGCAGCCTAAACGCATAACACCTATGGCATTGCCGGTTTTGTCGGCAACGCCTGCCCACAAGCCAGGACCTAAGATACGAGCAAGCGTGATAACGGCAAAAAGCTCACCAATTTCGGCAGAAGAAAAGCCCCGCCCATCAAGGAAGATCCCCAAGTAAGGCACTAATACGCCAAGTTGCCCGAAATAAAGCCAGTAGGTAATAGCAAGGATAAAGAGCGCAGTTTTACTGTTTGCTGCGCCTGTCTCAGCGCTTCTTGCTTCGTTTTGACCATTAGGTGACAATTCACATCTCCATATGCAAAAACGCCACTAGCGCAAAACGGGCAGTGGCGAATAGTAAGAATATTTAGCGCAACACGAAGGTAATGCTGCGCGTTTTACCAAATCGCGTAGATGATACGATTAAGCTTAGTGGTAATTAAAAAGCGCTATGCCTGACCCGCAATTGGCTTAGTTGTCGATAGCACACCTGTATTTTGTGCGCGGTGGCGTAACAAGTGGTCCATCAATACCAGCGCAAGCATGGCTTCTGCAATGGGTACAGCGCGAATACCCACACAAGGGTCGTGACGACCTTTGGTGACAATATCAATCTCTTCATTGTCTTTATTGATAGTTTTACCCGGTACCGAAATGCTCGAGGTCGGTTTAAGTGCCATGTGCACTTCAATATCCTGGCCGGTAGAAATGCCGCCTAATACGCCGCCTGCATGGTTTGACGAAAACCCTTCAGGGGTTAGCGTATCGCGGTGTTCACTGCCTTTTTGATTGATAACATCAAAACCATCGCCAATTTCAACGCCTTTCACCGCGTTAATCCCCATCATGGCGTGGGCAATTTCAGCATCTAACCTATCGAACACAGGCTCGCCAAGGCCAACTGGCACGTTCTTCGCCACAACTGAAACTTTTGCGCCAATACTGTCGCCAGACTTTTTCAGGTCGCGCATGTATTCGTCCAGCGCATCTAGCTTAGACTCATCTGGGCAGAAAAACGGGTTGGTATTGGTAACGCTGTGATCGACCTTATCTACCGTAACAGGGCCAAGCTGAGACAAATACCCCAACACCTCGATACCATGCACTTCTTTCAGGTACTTCTTCGCGATACCGCCTGCAGCTACGCGAATAGCTGTTTCGCGGGCTGACGAGCGACCACCACCGCGATAGTCACGGCTACCGTATTTTTGATCGTAGGTGTAATCAGCATGGCCTGGGCGAAAGCGGTCTTTAATATTGCCGTAGTCTTGGCTTCGCTGATCTTTATTTTTAATCAACAAGCCAATACTTGTACCCGTGGTTTTACCTTCAAATACGCCAGATAGAATTTGTACTTCGTCGTCTTCTCTTCGCGCCGTGGTATAGCGAGAAGTGCCTGGCTTGCGTCGGTCTAAATCAACCTGCAAGTCTTCTTCTGTAATTTCGAGTCCTGGAGGGCAACCATCTACCACGCCACCAATGGCGATGCCGTGGCTTTCGCCAAACGTGGTTACAGTGAAAAGTTTTCCGAAGCTGTTACCTGACATAATTAACTATCAATCCTTACTACTAAAATACTGTACGAGTGTGTCTTTGCGCACGGCGAAGATACCTGAACCGCCGTTTTCAAACTCAAGCCAAATGACTTCCAAACCCGAGAACCTTTCACTCATGTGAACTTCGCTGTTGCCTACCTCTACAAATAGCCAGCCGCCGTCGTTAAGATAGGTTGGCGCCTCTTTAAGCATTATATCAACGAGATCTAAACCGTCGTCGCCTGCGGCTAGGGCCAGCTCTGGCTCGTGATGATATTCTTCTGGCAAGTCAGCCATGTCTTCTGCATCTACATAAGGCGGGTTAGACACGATGAGGTCGTACTTTTGCCCAGCTAAGCTTGAAAACAAATCTGATTGAATGGGGTACACGCGGTGACTTAGCCCATGCTCCTGAATATTGATGTCGGCGACTTCTAACGCATCCGTGCTGATATCTACGGCATCCACCTGGGCCTCTGGATAAGCATGAGCAAGCGCGATAGCAATACACGCACCGCCCGTACACATATCTAGAATATTGGCGGGTGTTGATTCAACAAAGGGGGCAAATTCATTTTGAATAAGTTCAGCAAATGGCGAACGGGGTATAAGCACGCGCTCATCTACATAAAATGGCATACCGCAGAACCATGCTTCGTTAGTAATATAAGGTAATGGCATGCGGGTTTGAACACGCTTTAATACAAGCTCGGCAATTTTTTCCCGTTCACTTTTCGTTAAACGGGAGTTTAGAACATTTTCACCCGCCTGCTCAAAAATGGGATGAGGTAAATGCAACGCCTGCATAACGAGGCTCGTCGCTTCATCCCACGCATTGTCAGTACCATGACCAAAATACAAAGCGGCATCGTTAAAACGGCTGGTTGCCCATCGTGTCATATCTAACAGGGTATGCAGATCTTCAATGGCTTCTTCAAGGTAAAACTTATCGGTCATGGCGTTTGGGTACATCAAAAATTTCAAAGCTGGTATCATACCCAAACTTCATACCGATTCACATAATTAACTACGTAGCGAATCTTTCTATTCGTTATAATTTAAGCGTTTTGAATTATTAAACTCGAGTTTATTTACCCAAGCTATTGTTGATGAAAACCTTTAAAAAAGAACTCAAAGCATTAAAAAAGCAGCTTTCTGAACCTAAGCGCCAAACTGGACTAGCTAGGCAAGGGCACGCGAGTAATCGAAACGACTTTATAAGTGCCGAGGAAGAGACCTTCTCATTTGCCGATGCAATGCAGGGAGTCACGCCTTTATCGCAAGATAAAGTTGAGCCTGATAAGCAAGTTGAATTATTTAAGAAGTCGCAGCAAGTAAAAGGTAAACACCTAAAACACAGCAAGCAACTAGCGGCGAGCTTCGACTTTTCCGATATGTATCAAGCCGCACTGCCTCAAGAAGGGCCTATGCGCTTTTGCCAAGAGGGTGAATCGACTCACATCTTAAAACAACTGCGCCGCGGTGATTATTCACCGGAAATGACGTTAGACCTACATGGCCTAACTCGTGAGATGGCAAAAGCAGAGCTTGCAGCGCTTATCCACACTGCCAGAAAAGACTTGATAGATTGCGTTTGCGTCATGCACGGCTTCGGTCAGGGCGTGTTAAAAGCTGCCCTGCCCCATTACTTAGTCCAGCACCCTCACGTACGAGCGTTTCATCAAGCCCCACTGGAGTACGGCGGGCAAGCCGCACTGTTAGTGCTTATCGACATACCGCTTCAAAACAATAAACGTTAGGCCGCTGGCCAACGCACATTGTGCGATTTACTTGTTTTCGTCAGCACTGTTGTGCATAAAGAGATAAGTGTAATACATCATCATCGCGACGATAATACCAATACCTAACAGTGAGCCCCATACCACAGGGTCTTTCATCATAGTCCACAACATAATTTGTCTCCTCTTTAACTAAGTGAATAATAAAAGAGGCTTGGTATAGCGGTTGTGATCTAGATCAATAGTGAAAATTAGCTTATCGGCAACGTTTTGAATGCTTGATCTAGGTCAAATTGAGGTTTTCATTTAAGCTTCATGAAGGCAACCTAAGTGCTGGTATCTGAAATTATTGACGTTATCGCGACCCGAATCGGTTAAAAATATTCAGTTCGTTTTCGCTTCCTAACATCAACTCAGCAGACCTACAGAGTGTTTCCATCGATTCACTAACTTTCATATCAAAGTTGGAAGGCGTGGCTTTTAAACTGTGTTGAAAAATTTTGGCGTTGGTGTGTGTCGCTAGAAGCAAAAAGCCAAGGCAGCCATAAGATTTTAAAAAAGGTAATCGAGTGCAGAGTTGCTTTGCAGCAGTATGGGTGACTGTAAGGTTTTTGTCGGGGATGGAGAAAATGACCCAACGCTCCCGCTTTCTTCCCTCTTTCACAATCTCATCAAACCATTCGTCAACTGTTCTATCGTCATATACATTACTGGGTATATCAAATAGCACATTATTGACGTTGAAAAAACGGTACTGATGCTGACTTCCTACCATGGCTATCTCCTGTCATGCCTTTATAGAATTGATAAGAAGCGTTCTTATACTTAGATCATTTAAAAGGAAAGCAATGAAGTGGCATAAGGTAACTACTACCTAGTAATATTCCTGCTTTGATAGACGTTGTGCCTTTGCATACCACTAGCAATTTTCTCAACTAACCAGTCTGATGCCGCTGAACTATCGCTAAAGAATTGAAAAGGTAGCGTAGATGCGTCGTAAATTTTAGACCAAAACTTCTGCTGTAACGCGAGCCCTTCTGTCTCATGAAGTACTACCGCAGTGGCAACAAGTCCTGAATCAACGGCTTCATCCACAATCAATTGTGCATCTGCTGTAGCTTCCATAGGCGCTAAGGCTAAGCCGTGAACGTTAATTAAGCTGGCCCAACAAGGCACTTGGATCTTTTCTCTCTCAGCACCCACTACGCGTTGATATTTAAGAATAAACTCTAAATTAAAAGGCCCGCTTAGGCTGATGGAAAGAATCCGCTTCTCTTGAAGAAAGTGAGCATGGACATCACCATGCGCGCTAAACTTTTTATTCACCATAAATTCACTATCGCTACGCTTCCTAAATCTGATCAAACATCATCAACAGCAATGCTTAAAGTATAAAGCAGGAATTGAGATTGCGCCTGTTAGTTGTCGTAGAAAACCTTAAATACAATAAGCGGAAAGTAAGAAGGAAAATAAAAACAAAAAGATATTGCAAATCATTCTCATTTGCAATATCTTGTAAATGCCTGTTCGACGTGAGTTAAAAAAACGGTCTTGGCTTAGCGTCGCTGGGGGATAGACGCCCGTCTATCCCCCATTTTTTCTTATTCCTATCAGCGTATTACCTCTTACTTTTTCTTGTTCTAATGTTAATGCTTTTTATCAGTGGCACAAAAAACGCGACTTGGAAGTCGCGCTTTGTGTGCTCTTTATCTTTTCAGCAGCCGATCTGCGTTAACTAAACAGCTTCATAAACCACCCTTTCTGGAGGTCTTCTTCGCAGGTCTTAAGCTGAGTGGCGTATCGCAATGAACGTGCTTTTACTTTTGACGCCACTTTTTTGAGCCAAGGCTTTCTGTCGTAACTTCTTCGCTTATAGCCGCCCCACCCTTCGTGATAATTCAAGTATTGGGCATACGCGTCCCATTTTGAAATGCCGTTCACTTTTTGAGACTTGTAGATAAACCAGCCCATGAAGTCGATAGCGTCTTCGAAGTCATCTCTATCTGCGCCACTGTTATCCGTTTCTCTCATATAGTCTGCCCATGTAGGCGTTTTAGCTTGAGAATACCCATAGGCTGAACTGACTCGTCCCCACGGAATTAACCCAAAGAAAACATAATCACGTGGGGGAAGCGCATCGTGTCGAAACGAACTTTCCTGATACATCATGGCCATAGGAACATGGATAGGCACCCCCCATTTGTCTCTGGCATCAGCCGCTGCATCATACCAATCGTCCTTTTCATAGAAAATTTCGCACAAATTACTGATGTCTTTAGGAGGCGTAGTTGCACACCCAGCGATAAGCAGTGGAAAAAGAACGATGAGCGTTGATAAAAAAACAACCAGTTTTTTGAACTTTTGACTCATAGCTTGTCTTAATTAATGTTCTAGTAAAATGTGTGTTTCCCTGGAACCCTTCGATGCCTGACTTATGTCAGGCATTTTTTTTTGCAGGAGCTTCAGCGAAATAATCACGAATGAATGTATCAAAGTCTTTAGTGTCAGACGCTTCTATCTCTTTTTGCGCGGAGAATGATACTTCAGCTTGTGCGGCAAAACCCGCCGCATCGGTATCGGTATACTCAAAAGACTTCATTTCCGCCTGATATGCCTGCGCCAGTTCAAGACCAAGTATGCCGTTATCTTTGTCGTCTTCCAACAACATAGCAAGCAGTTTGCCTGACGGCGTTATGTCTGGATTTTTCACTTTTTCAAATTCAGCTTTCACCGCCTGCGAATAAGCCGTAGTGTCGTTAGCCAAATCCAATAGCTCGGCAGCTTGCTCAAATACGTGAAACAGCGATGCGCACCAGTGTGGCAGTGTGATATCCACACCATTGTTCTGTAGCACTAAGTCAGGATTTCTCCCTTCTAGCACCACTTTATTCATGTTTTCTTTAGCTTCTTTAAGCTGAGCTTCATCTAGCTCTGCACTTGGCATAAGTAAACACGCCACTAAGAACACATCTAAGAAGTCAAACTGCGTTTGCGAGATACCTATGGGTGAAAACGGGTTAACGTCTAGAGCGCGGACTTCAATGTAACTGATACCGCGACGAACCAAAGCGTCTGTTGGTTTTTCCATTGACTCGGTAGGCTGCTTAGGGCGTATAGGTGAATACAGTTCATTTTCAATTTGAATGATATTGCGACTTAACTGTTGATAATTTCCTTCTTCTCCTGCCGTGAATTCACTAAAGCGTGAAGAAGGCGTTGTCATAGCGTCGCGCAGCAGCTTAACGTAATTATCTAACCGGTTATAACAAATTTTAAGTGAAGATTGCTCTGCACTGGTATAGCCTAAATCACTCATTCGTAGACAGGTTGCATAAGGCATATATACAGTGCCTTTGCCTACCTTCTTAAATGGCAGTGCATGCTTTTTACCTTTTAAGAACGAGCCACACAGTGCCGGAGACGCGCCATAAAGATAAGGGATAAGCCAGCAAAGACGACGGTAATTACGAATTAATCCAAAATAGTCTGCAGAAACTTGTTCTTGCGAATATTCTTTTCCGTTCAGCTCTGCCCACAGCTTCCAAAAGCTTTCAGGTAGTGAGAAATTAAAGTGCACACCAGCAATGGCCTGCATCATGCTGCCGTAACGGTTTTTAAGCCCAATACGATAAACCCGTTTCATTTTCCCAACGTTCGACTCACCAAAATAGGCAATAGGAATGTCGGCTTCATCTTCAATGAAGCAAGGCATACTAAGTGGCCAAATTTGCTCTTCACCAATGTTATTAATGACAAACTTATGGATATCTTTTAACTGAGAAATTGTTTTTGCCGCGCTATTTTCTGGTGGCGTTATAAACTCTAACAGCGACTCTGAAAAGTCTGTAGTTATTGAGTCGTGAGTCAGCGCTGATCCCAGCGGCTTGGGGTGTGGCGTTTGTGCCAAGGTGCCATTTGGGTTTATACGAAGGGCTTCGCGCTCTACTCCACGCTTAATATCTTTTAGCGCAGCTAGGAACTCGGGTGACTTAAGCGCGGCTATGCGCGCTTCAAAACGGGATGAGTCTACAGTCAAAATGGTGGTCCGTTATGTCAATATTTCCCCTGTTATGGGGGGCAATAGTGTAAATTCAACAAAAATTAATCTGTCAGTTTAACGCTTCTCGCGTGTTACCCTCTACTGATAACTCGATAATTGGCATTGATAGCGCGTTCAACTGAGGCAAAATTTTCGCTTTATCGCCCACTACAATAATTTGCATCTTATCAATATTCAAATATTGCTTTGCAAGCGCGTCTATCGATTCTTTATCAATGTTATTGATAATATCTAGCTGCGCTTCTCGATAACCTTTTTCTAAACCGTAGCTCAACAACTGACGCAAGAAGCGCGCTTTGCTTGTAGGCGTCTCAAATTCAAGGGCATCGCTAAGCGTAAAAGCATTGCGCATAAAATCAATTTCCGCTTTTTCCACACCCTCAGACCTGTAACGCTCAATTTCACCTAAAATTTCTTTTATCCCTTCGCCGGTATTAGCGGCGGTAAGGTCGGTACTCACTTCAAACCAGCCCAGCGTTTTGCCGCCTACAAAGCCGCTATTTGCGCCGTAAGTAAAACCTTTATCCTCGCGTAAGTTTAGGTTGATACGGCTGTTAAATGCCCCGCCTAGCGGGAAGTTCATTAAACGTGATTTGAAATGATCGCCCGTCGCATCGAAAGGTAAACTTCTGTCCACAATATAGACAACCGACTGAACTGCTTCAGGGCTATCAATAAGGAAAATTTGATTTTGGTTGTACTGAGGAAAGTCACTATAGTCAGCAAATTCGTAGGCGTTACCTTGCCACTGGCCTATAAAATCTAGCGTTTCAACCATGTTCTTCTTCGATAAGTTTCCAACAGCAACAATGCTTGCTTTATCTGGCGAATAGTAATTTTTATAGAAGGTTTTCACATCGTCCAGCGTGATACTTTGCACAGTCTCAAGGGTGCCTTCGTCTGGCAAACTCACGCGATTGTCTTCGCCAAACAAAATAAGGTCTCGTGCCCGTCGGGCTAAGCTCGATGGTGTTTTCGCCTGCTGCTGCAGACCTTGAACCACCCGCTCCTTCATGCGCTCGAAATCTTCTTCTGTGAAAGCGGGGTTAAAAAGCTTTTCTTTTAAAAGCGCTAAGGTTTCATCTAGGTGCTTGGTTAACGTAGACACATAAACCTGTGAATATCTGCCTGCGGTACTGAAACGAATAGAACTTCCCAATTTGGCAAGTTCACTGGCCAATGCTTCATTGGAGTAATGCTTGGTCGTTTCGTTCATCAATAGTGCCGTAAGGTAGGCCGTTCCAGCTTTGCCTTCTGAATCTAGCAACATGCCGCCGTCCATACCTAACGTTAAGGTAACCGTTGGCGTTTCTGTACTGGTTACCCCCAGTATTTTAATGCCGTTGGCAAGTTCAGCTTCCCAGTAGTCAGGCACTTCCACGACAGGTGCATCACCGGCTTTAGGCATCACGCTTCTATCGAAACTTGAAGGTGCGCTAGTAAACGCTTCCTCACCGGCAACGTCAACGGTTTCAACGTGAATATTTCTTACCGGGCGTTCAAAGGTTTGCTCGGCGGCAGCTAACTGTACTTGCCCTTTTGGTACCACACTTAGTACAACGCTATTGGCATCTTTGATGTACTTGTTGTAAACCCGCATCACGTCGTCTGCCGTTACTGCGTTATAGCGTTCAATGTCTTCTGCTATCAAGTCTGGGGTTTGGTAAAACGTTTCGTTAGCGGCCAATGCTGATACTTTGCCAGATACACTTTGAAGCCCAAACACGGTACGCGCTTCAATTTGACCTTTTGTGCGTGCTAAATCGTCTGCCGTCACGCCGCGCGTTTCAAATTCTTTGAGTGTTTGGTTTAGCACCTCTTGCAAGGTTGATAACGATGTAATTTTTGCCGGGTTCGCTAGGGCAAGTAGCTGAAATTCACAGGCAAGCTCACGACAAGGGTGAGAAACGACTGCTTGAACCGCCATCCCTTCTTTAACCAAGTTTTTGTAGAAAAGTGAGGTTTTCCCTCCCCCTAAGATATCAGCCAGCACGTCAAGCGGGGCCTCATCTTCGTGGCGACCGTAAACGGTGGGATAGGTAATTTGCAGCAATGGCAAATGGACTTTGTCTTCCAATGTCATATAGCGTGTTTCAGTAAGCGTGACAGGTTGCGGCTCAGGCTCTTCTACAGCAGGCCCAGCCGGTATCTCGCCAAAATACTTTTTTATCCACGCTTTGGTTTTTGCTACGTCGATATCGCCACCAATAGTAAGTACGGCATTGTTGGGGCCATACCAACGTTTAAAAAAAGCTTTTAGGTCGTTAACGTTAACCCGGTCTAAGTCTTCTACATAGCCAATAGTCATCCACGAATAAGGGTGACCTTCTGGGTATAAGGCTTCGCCGTTAAGCTCATAACGCAAGCCATATGGTTGATTATCAACGCGCTGTGCACGCTCGTTTTTCACCGTCTCTCTTTGATTTTCAAACTTGGTTTGATCCACTGCTTCTAAAAGATAGCCCATGCGATCTGACTCTAACCACAGCACTTTTTCTAGCTGGTTGGCAGGTACCGTTTCAAAATAATTCGTGCGGTCGGTATTGGTTGTACCGTTTAAGTTACCGCCTGACTCGGTAATCACTTTGAAGTGCTGTTCGTCTGCTACGTGTTTTGAGCCCTGAAACATCATGTGCTCGAAGAAGTGAGCAAAACCGGATTTACCTACATCTTCTCTCGCCGAGCCTACATGGTAAGTAACGTCAACGTGAACAAGCGGGTCTGAATGATCTTCGTGCAGTATTACGGTAAGACCATTTTCTAACGTGTACTTCTCGTAGGGAATAGAGACGGTATTAGATGAATTTTTTGCAGCCTCAGCTTGGCTTTGAGCATGATCTATCGGTGCGTGTTGACACGCTGTTACAACAATGACCCCTAAGGCCATACACAGAGTTCGTAGAGCCAGTTTTCCTGACATGATGATTCCTTTTAAAATAACTACACCTTCATCCTTCGCTAAGTAACAAACTGCTCAAGCCCAATGTTAGGGTCACCGACCTTAATGAACTAGCGAATTTTGAAAGATTACCAGACTTTTTAACGCTTTACTTCTCTGGACTTTGCTATGATTGTATTAATTTATGTATTTCTGAAATACACTTGTACGCAAAAGCTCTTTGCAAATGCGTTTTTTCACCGCTTAATATTCGTAAGTGGTACGAATGAGCGAATAAATGGTTTCCATTTGGAATAGAAAATAGCGGTTAAAAGGAAAGTTGCATGGATCAGTCAACAACAGTACTTGAAATTGATTTTGGAATGTCACAACTCAGTGGAAATAAAAAGCTATTGTTCACGCTGCTGGGTAAGTTTACGGATGAATATCGTTCTCTTGATGCTGACATACAAGCGCATGTTGCAAAAGGTGACTTCAATGAAGCCTATTCACTTACTCACACCTTAAAGGGCGTGACGGGCAATTTGGGCATGTTTGCTCTGCACAATGCCAGTAAGCCAGTGGAGAGTGCCTTTAGAAACGATAAACGAATTGCCGATGAATACCCCGCTTTTGTTACTGTGCTTAATGAGACGATTGCTGCAGTAGACACGCTTATACAAGAACCTGCGCCTAGTGTCGTAGCGCCGGCTAACGGCGCAGTGGCTGAGCAAGCACGTAAACAATTAATGGCTGCACTGAAGGCCAGCGAATTTATTGCCGAAGAAAAGCTAGATGAGTGGTTAGATGCCCTTGCTCTGCCTGAGGACAAGCGAACTGCCATTGTAGATGCCGTTGACGAACTTGACTACGAAGAAGCCATTTCAGAGTTAGAAAATAGCTAGTGCAACCCATACCTATTCTTTTTGAAGACGCAAACTTACTTGTAGTAAATAAGCCTGTTGGCGTTGCGATGCACGACGCCCTAGACAGCAAGCTAGGTGCCCCGAAAGATAACGCGCTAGCTATCGTGCATGAAGACACCGACAAAAATGCTGCACAAAAAGAAAGCTCAGCTTGCAAAGGCGAAGATACGCTGCGTACTGATGGTATTGTCACCCAGCTTAAAAAGCAGCTTAGCCTTAGCGAACTGCATTTATGCCACCGGTTAGATACGGGAACATCGGGCTGCTTGTGTTTGGCGAAGAATGCAAAAACAGCGGCTGAAATTGGCGAGCTGTTTTCTTCACGACGCATCGGTAAATTTTATTTGGCCTTAAGTGAACACAAGCCTAAGAAGAAACAAGGTGCAATCATCGGCGATATGAAAAACCGTCGTGGCGGTCAGCGCATCTTGTTAAAGTCGCAGGAAAACCCCGCTATTACCCAGTTATTCAGCCATGCCGCTAAACCGGGCACACGAGGCTTTATTGTTAAACCCCATTCAGGCAAAACACACCAAATCCGCGTGGCATTAAAAAGTATTGGCGCCCCCATTTTAGGCGACAGTCTATACGGTGGTGCGCCCTCCGACAGACTTTACCTTCACGCATGGCACTTGCGCCTGCCTTTATCTGCCGGAGAGCTTACCATCACTGCGCCTTTCGATACCGGTCGCGTGGTCAATGAATCAGAAGTACAGGCTTGGTATAGCGCTCTTCAACAGCCAGATAGCTACCCTTGGCCATCGCTGCCAGCCCGGTTTTCAACTCCCCCTATTGATAAATTAAACGTGTTAGGTTAACCGTGAAAAAGCTTCATATTGTTGGCGGTGGCGCTATTGGAAGCTTGGTTGCCGCTGGGGCACAGAAAAACGGTATTGGTAATGCCTGCTACCCGCGAAATATAGTCGCGATGCCAACTGAGGCTTTATGGCAAGATGGCGGTAGTACTATGCTTCAGCCGCCTTTTAACACACCAACGGTGCTAGATAACAGCGACGTATTGGTATTTCCTCTTAAGGTATATCAACTGCAACAAGCCATTACGCAGTGGCTTCCCTATCTTGAAAACACTCCAACTATTGTATTGCTTCACAATGGCATGGGCGGGCTTGAAACTGCACGCTCATTATTGCCTGATGACTACCCCATTCTACTTGCCACCACCAGCCACGGTGCGTTAAAAGAAACGACGTCGTCTGGAAAAATACAGGTCAGGCATACGGGGCTTGGCGCTACCCAAATTGGGCTAGCCAAAGCAACACGCAGATTACCAGCCACATTGTCTGCGTTGACCCTGACTTATCCACTACAGGCCAACGCAATAGCCCTATTAGAACGTGCACTGCCGCCTGTGCATTATCAAGCAAATATCCTTACCTCACTTTGGACAAAATTATCGATTAACGCCGTCATCAACCCACTAACGGCGCTAAATAATATGCAAAACAAACGCATTGCCGAGGCGGCGTTTGCCGAGACTCGCCACGCAATTTGCCATGAGTTTACTTCAGTGGCGAACGCCTATGGGTATGATTTCAACGAAGATGATGTGCATGAGAAAGTATTAGCCGTTGCTAAAGCAACCGGCGAAAACTATTCAAGTATGCATCAAGACGTGCTTTACGGCAGGCCGACAGAAATAGACGCCATTAATGGGTATATTGTGGAAATGGCAAAGAAAAAGGGTATCCCCGTTCCCGAGAACACCCTTTTGGTAGAGCGTGTTAAGGCGCTTCGCTTGTAAAAGAGCTAGCGCTTAAAAGCATTTGAGCTTAGAACACTCGTCTTTAAACGAAGAGCTGGCCTACTTATATAAAAGCTGGCCACGCGGCTCCTTTTTTCTATTACGCTTGCTCACCGGCTTCTTGCGCGTCTTTCGGCGCTTGAGGCTTCATATGTGGGAACAAGATAACGTCTTTGATAGTTGAGCTATCGGTAAATAGCATAGCTAGGCGGTCGATACCAATACCCTCACCCGCTGTTGGCGGTAAGCCGTACTCAAGTGCACGAATATAGTCATCGTCAAAGTGCATGGCTTCATCATCGCCCGCGTCTTTTTCTTCAACTTGCTTTGCAAAACGTTCAGCTTGGTCTTCTGGGTCGTTAAGCTCGCTAAAGCCGTTGGCTAATTCACGTCCGCCTACGAAGAACTCGAAACGGTCGGTAATGAACGGGTTGTTGTCATTACGACGTGCTAGCGGCGATACTTCCCAAGGGTATTCAGTGATAAACGTAGGTTGTTCAAGCTTCTCTTCAGCTGTTGCTTCGAAGATTTCGCACAGGTATTTACCCGCGCCCCAAATACCGTCAACTTCAGGCTCTTTGATATGAAGCTGCTTTGCCATCGCTTTAAGCGAATCTAGGTTCGCTTCTGGGTCGCGAATAGCGGCTTCATCAGCTTCAGGCCAGTATTTAAGAATCGCCTCGCCCATGCTCAAACGGTCGAACGGCTTACCAAAGTCATACTCTACTTCAGACGTTACGTTACCTTCAGCGTCTTTCGTTGTGTTCTTGATAATGCTGGTACCAAGAATGTCTTCCGCTAACGTGCGCAGCATATCTTCGGTAAGGTTCATCAGGTCGTTGTAGTCTGCATACGCTTGGTAGAATTCAAGCATAGTAAACTCAGGGTTATGACGGGTTGATAAGCCTTCGTTACGGAAGTTTCGGTTAATTTCGAACACACGCTCAAAGCCACCAACAACCAAACGCTTAAGGTAAAGCTCTGGCGCAATACGCAGATACATGTCGATATCTAGCGCATTGTGGTGAGTGACAAACGGCTTCGCCGTCGCGCCACCTGGAATAACCTGTAGCATTGGCGTTTCTACTTCTAGGTAGTCACGCTCGGTCAGGTAATTGCGAATACCATTCACAATTTTACTGCGGATCATAAAGGTTTTGCGGGTTTGTTCGCTTGTGATCAAGTCAACATAGCGCTGGCGATACTTGGTTTCCTGGTCGCTCAAACCGTGGAATTTTTCTGGCAACGGACGAAGTGCTTTTGTTAGCAGCTCGTATTGCTCCATGTTTACGTAAAGGTCGCCTTTACCTGACTTGTGCAGGTCGCCCGCTACGCCAATGATGTCACCAATATCTAGCGCACCGTATTTTGCTTTAAGTGCTTTTTGCGTGTCTTTGTCTGCGTAAGCTTGAATACGGCCTGTCATGTCTTGAAGCAACATGAAAGGACCACGCTTTGCCATAATACGGCCAGCAATGCTTACCTTGTTGCCCTGCTCTTGCAAGGTTTCTTTGTCGAATTCACCGAACTTAGCTTGCAGCTCATCCGCATAGTTTTCACGACGGAAGCTGTTTGGGAAACCGTTGGCACGGCACTGCTCGCGAATAGCGCTCAATTTGGCACGGCGCTCTGCAATCAATTTGTTATCGTCTGTTTGTTGGTCAGTCATAACCTTTCACTTCGTTGTTCGGTTTACAGCCCAGATTTTAGGCTAGCTTCAATAAATTTGTCCAAGTCGCCATCTAGCACGGCTTGAGTGTTACGCGTTTCCACGCCGGTGCGCAAATCTTTAATGCGAGAGTCATCCAATACATACGAACGTATCTGACTTCCCCAGCCGATATCTGACTTGCTGTCTTCCATCGCTTGTTTTTCGGCGTTTTGTTTTTGCAGTTCAAACTCATAAAGTTTGGCTTTCAACTGCTTCATCGCCTGATCTTTATTTTTGTGCTGCGAGCGATCGTTCTGACACTGCACCACAATGCCCGTTGGCTCGTGGGTAATACGTACCGCAGAGTCCGTTCTGTTTACGTGCTGTCCACCCGCGCCAGATGCGCGATAGGTATCTATACGTAAGTCAGACGGGTTAATGTCAATATCAATATCATCGTCAATTTCTGGGTATACAAACGCCGATGAGAACGACGTATGACGGCGGTTACCCGAGTCAAACGGTGACTTACGAACCAAACGGTGCACGCCCGTTTCTGTGCGTAGCCAACCAAACGCGTACTCACCCTGAATACGCAGGGTCGCACTTTTTATACCGGCCACATCACCGTCTGATACTTCAATAAGTTCAGTTTTAAAACCGTGGGCTTCGCCCCAACGCAAATACATGCGAAGCAGCATATTGGCCCAATCTTGCGCCTCCGTGCCACCAGAGCCCGACTGAATATCAATATAGCAGTCGTTTTCATCATTCGGGCCAGAAAACATACGGCGAAACTCAAGCACCTCTAGTTGTTCAATTAAGCCTTCAAGTTCACTTTGGGCCTCAACGAATGTATCTTCGTCTTCAGCCTCTACCGCCAACTCCACAAGACCTTCAACGTCTTCTGTGCCTTGGTCGAGTTTATGGATCGTTTCAACGATTTGCTCTAGGGCTACTTTCTCTTTGCCAAGTGCCTGCGCTCTGTCTGGCTCGTTCCAAACGTCAGGGCTTTCTAATTCTCGGCTAACTTCTTCTAAACGCTCTGACTTTGCATCAAAGTCAAAGATACCCCCTAAGCGCGTCGGTGCGCTCGCGGATATCTTTTATCGCATTCGTAACGGGGTTTATTTCAAACATAGTCCGCTTATTTCGTTAAAAATTTAAGACCGCGGATAGTACCGAATTTGAAGGAATTTTGATAGGGGTTGGCGCAAATATTGCGACACTGTTTTACGTGAGCCTATGTGCATTTTTCGACCACTTCCGATGAGGTGAACAATTTTACCGTTCAGTGGCGCACAACACGCATTGGTTAAACGGTCAGAGCCCATAAGAATAAACTTATAAAGCATTTAACGCTTCGTTGCATCTTAACGTAGTGCACTGGTTTAGCACATTCTCGCTTTCCTCAAGGGTGCAGTGCAAACTTTACCGTCGTTATGAACGACAAGTGGAAAAATAATAGGAAAAGTATGTCGTTAAATAATTTGTCTTATGCTGTTATCGGAGTACTGCTTGGCCTCTTAGTATTGGCATTAGGCCAACTTGTTGACTGTCAGAATTTAGCCGGCGCAACCATGTCGTTACAATGCCCCAACGGCGCACCTATTTCAAAACTATGGCTGGTCACTTCAATGCTAATAGCGGGAAGTGGTATCGCCGCTTGGCTATTTCGAAACCGCAACTTCTAAGCGCGTTGTGATATTTCAAGCGCATTGCAATCTGCCGAACGTAATTTAACTAAATACACTTACGTTTTTTCAATTACAAACTGCAGCGCGTATAGGTAGGTTACAGAGCGCGTAAAGGAGGCGAGCCCCTTTATGCGCAGCAGTGTTCACCTTGTTACGTTTACGGCTATTTAGCAAACGTATAATCCGTATAGCCTTTCTCACCGCCCACAAATCACTTTTGCATTTTTCGCAAAAGTATTAGCCCATTTCGACGACGTTACACCAAAAATTCACTATCACCTCTTGACGCAGAAAATTTTAAGCTTACACTTGTGCGCTGAATTAGCGTACAACTGTACGCTTAAATATTTCATCCTTTTTTGTATTGAAAATATTCCGACGTTAAATAGGTGTGATTTCTACATTGAGACTATTACTAGATAAATTTACTGATCGCATATTCCACCACGGCTCTTGGAAGGGCTATTGGGAAGTACTGATTCAGCAAATTAAACCCGCATGGCGCGATGGGTATTTCAGAGCCAGAGTTATAACAGTAAGCAGCTTAAGCACGGATACGCTCGAGGTGGTACTTAAGCCAGATAGTTCGTGGCCCACTCATACCGCGGGGCAACATATCGCGTTGACCATAGAGATTAATGGCAGGCTCACCACCCGCGTATTTACCATAGCAAGTGGTGCTAATACCTACCAAAGAGACAAGCAGATCCGCTTGGTGACTAAGGTAAAAGCCCAGGGCGCGCTAACACCTTACCTTCGTGCTTGTGTGCCTAATCAATGGGTTAATATCTCGGCCCCCATGGGAGAGTTTGTATGGCCTAAGACAGAAAAACCTCTACTTATGATTGCGGGCGGTTCGGGCATTACCCCTTTCATTGCCATGCTTGACGATGCCATTAACAATGCACAGGTAAATCAAAAATCGGTGCATTTACTTTATTTTGCCAAGCCCAATGAACACGTACTGCTTAATGAGCTTTCTGCCTTCAGTAAACGCTGTGAACACTTCACCTATGATATTTTAACTAAGCAAAGAGATGGCGATGTAGAAGCCCATTTGTCTTACTTTGCCGATGCACACTGGTTAGTGTGTGGCCCACATGCCATGTTCGAGCAAGTTGAAAATTATGCAAAGACGATTAGCGCGCCTGTTTCAAGCGAGCATTTCGCTGCGCTTCCAGTGGTAAGCAGCACAAGCCTTACCGAAAGCGAAACTTTCTCGTTGGTTCACAATGGCCAGTCTTTGACTATCGATAATCAGCAAACCCTACTTTTGCAGCTTCAACAAGCAGAACAACCTGTGACCTATGGCTGCGGCATGGGAATTTGTCATCAGTGCCAATGTGTTAAGAAAAGGGGCGTAGTAAGGGATACCCGTACTGGCGAACTTTCAGATAGCGCAGAGCAACTTATTCAGTTGTGTGTATCACAAGCCGTTACCGATGTGGAGATTCAACTATGAACACTAACGTTGCAATAGACAATCAGCACCGTGAAGAAGCCATCGAACAAGCGCATTTTCCGATAAGTGAAACCAAAGCAATTCGGTCAACGAGCACTGAAGAGAAACCGAACTACGAGATACTTGCCGCACAGCTTGATGAAATAAAAGCTGACATTAAACGAAAAGTGGGTGCTGAAGATGCGGCCTATATCCGACGTATTATTCTTGTTCAGCGAATTTGCGAGTGGAGCGGACGGATACTTTTAATGTTGGGGTTCATTCAACCGCTGCTCTGGGTTGCCGGCGTATTGAGTTTAGCTACAGCAAAAATTCTCGATAACATGGAAATAGGCCACAACGTAATGCACGGCCAGTACGACTGGATGAACGACAAACACATTAATTCGAAAGGCTATGAGTGGGATATTGCCTGCGATGGTGCGAGCTGGAATCGCGTTCATAATTACGAGCATCACACCTATACCAATATTATTGGGAAAGACAGAGACTTTGGCTACGGCTTGCTTCGTTTATCTAACGATTTTAGATGGCGTGTAAAAAACCTATGGCAGTTTGCGACTTACATCGTACTTAGTGTTTTATTTCAGTGGGGTGTGTCGTATCACGAAATGGCCGCTGAGCGGGTCTTTTTTGGAAAAAAGAAGGACAACCGTAAGAACCAAGTTACCCATAATGAACTTAAGAAACGCTTTTTTAGTAAAGGCGCACGTCAGTTAGTAAAAGATTATGTACTATTTCCTTTGTTAGCCGGGCCGTTATTTTTATGGGTATTTACCGGTAACCTTATCGCCAATTTGTTACGCAATTTATGGACATCTACCATTATCTTTTGCGGCCATTTCACTGGTGATGTGGAAACGTTTAAAGAAGAAGATTGTATTAATGAAACCCGAGGGCAATGGTACTACCGACAAGCGCTGGGCTCGTCGAACATCAAGGGCGGTAACCTGTTTCACGTGCTTACTGGGCATTTAAGCTTTCAAATTGAGCACCACCTGTTTCCAGATATCCCAGCAAGACGCTACCGAGAGATGGCGCCCAAGGTAAAAGCCGTATTCGAAGAACACGGCATGCACTACAACACTGGCGGCTTTTTAAAACAATACGCCAGCGTGTTAAAACGCATTATTCGCTACTCTTTCCCTTAACCAGTTGAAACCCTAACCAGCCGGCCATGGCGCTTGCGCTGGTTAGGCACGTGCCCCACGCCCAATCAATCAACATGATAAACAAAGTAAAACCTTCAATAATGCTGTACGCCGTTAAATTGTAGGCGCCATAACTGGCCAACCCTAGAAGCGCGCCATCGATCCCAGCATAAAGTAACGACTTATCTCTGTTCGCCACTACAGCAAGTACAAACACCACACATCCATACATGAGGTAAAAAACCACCCAAGGCCACGTGATAAATTGACTTCTAAGCAGAGGAGCCATTTCACTTTGATACCAGCCATCCGCAATAACGCCAAGCCACAAGAAGTCGAGCACACCAAAACACACAAAGATTGCAATTAACGACACGGCGATGTTTTTCGCAAAGCGAATGATGTTGGAAAGCATGGAACCTATCCCTGTAAATAAGCAAATTTCGGATGCAAGTGATTTAAAATATGAATACGCAAGTGTTGCACCATAAGCGCACCGCGAGAATGCTAAACCTTAAAAAAACAAATCCACACTTTACTTAAAACTTACACTGGGTGCTGCAACTAAAGAGGCGTTTGAATCTCAAAGTGACGTGGTTCAAATAAGCATTAAATAAAATGAATAAAACACTATTAGCAATAACGACCTCTTTGATTGTCAGTGCGTGCGCTCATAGGCCACCACCTTTAGACATGGATGAAATATTTTTTGAAACGAAGATCAAGCAAGACGGTACCAAGCTCTTCGCCTTTAGCATTCCGTTAATGCAGCATCGTGACGGTGCCAAAGGTGGCGGTAAAGGCAGCCGTGGTCAGGGAGGCGAACGAAGTGGTCGTGGCGGCCGCCAAGGACAGGAAAGTCGCGAAGGCTCGTCACATAGCAGCGATAGAATGACTGAGCAACTTTATACATCTCTAGATGAGAAACTGGATGAGACCGGTTACTGCCAAACGGGCTTTCTAGAAATAGATACACACCAAACCGAAGATAGGCTTCACCTATTAGGTGAGTGCAATGAAACGGCGAGCGAACTGGACAAAATCGAGTTCCCCAACGTTAATTAACACCGCGTTGTTGTGAAGCGCATTGCCGGTGGCGTGCGCTTCATTCAACGTTCGTTTGCTAAACAACCTCTTAGTCAACACACAAGGTATGCTCCACAACGCCGTTAGACACATAGGCCCTACAGCCGAATAAGTCCGTACTTTCTAAACACACGCCGCGCGCCTTTTCTCCCGCTTCCATGTTATTGTTTTCCGTAACACAAGCCACTTCGCACTCGCTGCTGTCATTACACGCATTACCAGCATCGGTTGCTGGTAGCACACAAGCATGCGCCTGCTGTCGGCCTACTTTCTTCCAGTTACCACCGTGTTTATCGCACACTTTTTCAGACTCAATGGAATAGGCCTGCTGCACCAAAGGCAATGAGGTATCAACGACTTGCTCTAATCTTTCGACGTCTTCAACACTCGCGATTGGCTCATCAATAGGTTCTGGGGGCTGAGCGCCACAAGCAGACAAGGCTGCACACACGCCTGCTATCAACCAGATCCTAAAACGCTTCTGTGCTCTACTGCTTGCTTGTTTCATTTTTTCTCTCAATTTATTTTACTTTCTAAACCACTACTATTTAAGCCCTACACTACTTAAGACCTAATTTAATTAAGACCGCTGCTACTTATGACAACCGCTATTAGATAAGTTCTTATTTTGTCGATAAATCCTTATTTGCTTATTGCGCTATGCCTAATAAATTATCAAACCTATGAAATTTTAGTGCTACCTCGACGGGTCTCTACATACACTTCGCAAAACTAGCAGTATTTACGGACGCTTTATGACACTAAACCAAACCGAAAACATGGTCACCGCATTGCTCACTTTTAGCTTTGCAGTTCTTGGCCTAACATTTTTATTGGGTGCAAACCCCAATGCACTTATCGCTACATTTAATTTCTACTCGTTAGACTCTGTGTTGAGCGAGAGTGCCCTTGGTGCTTTTTCTGGTATCGCGTTGCTGTTGCTACCGTTAATGACCATTGCAGCACGTTTTAACCTTGTTTCAGCAAAAGCAGTAACACTATATGCCACTTTTGTAACGGCCATTCCATTGCTGACGTTATTATCACCAACGAGATGGATGGCCGATTTAGGGGGCTTCCCGATTATTGGCAGCGGTCAAGGCATCATTAAGTACTTCGCAGTATTACCGCTTTTCCTATTCTTGTTTTATCGCGAAAAATTTTCACACAAGCAACTGACATACCTTAACTTTGCTCCTGTAGCCATGGTCTTATTATGGATAGGTGGCATGAAGTTTTTCGAGTTTGAAGCTAATGCGATTGTGGGGCTAGTTGAAACATCACCGTTTATGTCGTGGCTATATGCTGTGTTTAGCGTTCAAGGGGCATCGAATGTAATTGGTGGGTTTGATGTCCTCTTTGCACTGCTATTGGGTGCGGGCATCTTTACTAAGAACAAGCTGATGATCATTGCGAGCGGACTGGCTTGTTTATCGGCTTTTCTAATGACACAAACGTTTTTGTTTACTGTACCGGATACCTTTAACAGCACGACTATCGTCAATCGCCTAGGTCAGTTCGTTATTAAAGACCTTTGGTTTGTCGCTAATCTTGCTGTGGTGGCTTACTTTACGCTGTTCGAGGCAGTTTCACGAGAACGCGAAGAAGCGCAGTTGGGTCAATCGCCACAGTAAAGCTTTACGGCAAAGTCAGGTTAAAGATGTTGTAGTAATTAACCACTACCTCACTTATCGTTTATTCGAAAATGGTCACTTGATTGCGGCCATTTTCTTTTGCAGTATAAAGTGCTTGGTCGGCATGGGTTAACATTCTGTCGTGATCTCTCGCGCCATTTGCACTTGCTACACCAATACTGATTGTGACTTTCAGCGTTTGCGCTATAAAACTGAAATCATGTGCTGCCACGATTTTTCGAACATGATCCATAGCTACCCTTGCATTTATCAAGTCATATTCGGGTAACAACACAGTAAACTCTTCGCCGCCCCACCTTGCACATTTAGCATAATGCGGAACTTCGCGATTTAATATACGGGCCACCTCAGTTATGACTTTATCTCCTACTAAGTGAGAGTACTGATCATTTACCTGTTTAAAATGGTCGATATCGATAACGGCAAGACATAGAGGAGTTTGTTTCGCTTTAGCCTCTTCAAAATATTGTACAAGCCAGCGGTCGAATGCTCGTCTATTTGCAATACCCGTTAGATCATCATGAGTTGCTTGGAACTCGAACCGCTTGGTTTGTAATTCTAGTGATCTGGTTTGTTCATCGACCCTTTGTTTTAAAATCATTTCTGATTTTTTCAAGTGATGAAAACGTACTTTATAAAGTGCATAGATAACAAAACAGAAGAAAAGAAAAACCGAGAATTTAAAAGCAAATGTCTGATAAATACTGGGTAGCACGCGAATAGAAAATGGTGACGTAATCTCTTGCCAGGGACCACCAATATAACGAGCACGTACTTTAAACTGATAACGACCAGGTGCTAAATTAGTGTATTCAGTCATTCTAAATTGATGACGGTTAACCCAATCTTGGTCATATCCTACTAACATAGCCTGATACTCTATACGCGAAGGCATAGCGAATCCCAACCCTGCATACTGAAACGCAACTCGCGTGGTTAACGGCGTTACGTCTACTTCCCTTTTATCCGTATCAAATTGCTGGTCAGCACCGTCCAGTAGTACCGCCTCTATACTTACCGGAATAGGGAATTCACTCAACATGGCAAGGTTTGCAGGCGTTACTGTGGCGAGCCCTTTCGCAGTAGGAAGCCAAACATTTCCGTCTACATCGACAAACTGAGATGGCTGTGACCCACCATTGATTTGAATACTCGCCAGGCCATTTTCTTCTTTAAAATGCTCAAATTCCAATAAAGCACTTGGATGTGTCAGACACTCCTTAAGACTTGATAGTGAAGTGAGAATGACCCCTTGGTTTGAACTTAGCCATACACCGCTGTTGTGATCTATACCGATTGAAAACAGTTTATCTACGGGAAGCCCCTGCGACTTTTCGATTACACTAAGTGCCTTTGTAGCATTGTCAAAATACGCAAGGCCTCGATCGGTTGTAATCCAAGTTCCCTTTTCAACGACGCTAAAACTGAACGCGTGCTGCGCATCTGAATGTTCAGGAAACGAAACTGCGTGCACAATACCCTGTTGGATATAGGCGAGCCCTATCCCTGTAGCAATCCAGATTCGTCCTTCACGATCTTCTGCCAAGCCCATCGAAAAATGGGCAGGTAGCCCATTTTGTTCATTGAAATGGCTTAGCTTTCCATCTGGCGTTTGTTGAACTACACCTTGCGCCGTGGCATACCAAACACTGTTATCACTCGCTAAAAGAATGGCCCTTACTTCATTACTCGGTAACCCTAAATGTCTATTGAGGTAAGGAGTAAGTTGGTCATTTTCATATCGCAGCACACCTTTTGTATAGGTGCCAACTAACGTTACCTCTTCAGTTACCGCTGCCAAACTGAGTACAGAAAAAGCTTCACCCGTAGTGAGCGATGCGCTGGAAAACGCATCATTGGAAAATATATCTAATCCAGCACTTCCACCTGCTAAAAGTTTGCCATCAGACGTTTGCAAAACAGTTCGCAAAAAGTCTCCACTCATTCCTTGGCTTTGCGAGAATGTGGTAAATAGCGCACGACGCAGCCTAAACAAACCACCATTAGTGCCAATCCAGATATTTTTTTCCAAATCTTCAAGCAGTGAAAAAACGCGGTTATTGGGAAGACCTGCTGTCGCATCCAGTTTTTCTAGGCCTAAGTCACTTAGACGATAAAGGCCATGATTGATGGTGCCTACCCAAATGCTATTTTGATGATCAAGCAAAATACTACTAATTGATTTGTCGGCAAGTGAGCTGTGAAGTAGCGCGAAGGTTCCGTTTCTTTGCTGCCAAACACCGTGTTCCGTGCCAACTAAAACACGTTTTTTGCTATCAAGAGCGAGAGTAAATGATGGACCAGACAGTATGTTGTGGTCGGGTACAGCTAGCTGAAATTTATCGTTTATGTATTTGAATAAGCCTTGATTTGTTGCAAACCAGATTACTCCAAATCCGTCTTCGATTATGCGGTAAGCACTCGAATTTACAATGTATTCTTTTTGCGTGCCATCAGGCGTTCTCATTGCAATCCCCGTGTCTTCCAGCGCAAACCACAACACGTTATTACTGTCTCTGAACGCATGATTAACCATTGCAGGCAGGGGCGCTTGAGCATGCCACTGCTCTGCGATAAGCGACGTTACACCGCCTCGGTTTCCTGCCACCAGTAGCTCGTCGCGGGGCTTGTTGTAATACAAGCTTCGAATGCCGGAGTCTGGTAATCCTGTTTGCGCGCCGCGGGTAAATACAGTGAACTGCTGACCATTAAACCGAGCTACACCTTCCCAAGTACCCGCCCATAGATACCCATTGGACGTTTGTGCTAATGCGTGAATACTATTGTGAGGAAGCCCGTCTTTCGTTCCCCACGATTGAGGGAAATACCGGTTGAGCGGCATGAGCTGAGAAGACTCTACCGAAAAGCCATCTATGGGTATCACCCACAGCAAACACATCACAAAAGTGAGAGACACAAACTTCAATGGCTTCTCGGTACATTATTAGATAGACGATGTAATAATACCTCTATCTATTAACTAACACAAAAATTGTGGTTTTTAGTTATCTTCGGTCAACGACAAGCTAATCCAGACTAACCTGTGATCTGAGCTGGCAGCACGGTCTCTAACTAATCGATACAGGTCACTGGTTTTTGCAGGCCAGAAAACGCCAGCATCGTTCACATCGAAGCCAAATCGAGATGGCAAAACATAGTCAGCTCTTGCTCCCCAGTAAGCAGTAAAGCGATTACTGAATTTAGCGCCAGATGCGCCCGCACCACCGGCACTTGTAGGAATGATGTCATTATTAACTAACGGGTGTTCGGTCAATTGTTCTATTACGCCCTCGCGGTGTTTGTTACCGATATCGGCAGCATTAAAATCGCCTAAAAGTACAAAGCGCGTATTGGTTTCTAAACTGACTTTCTCACCCCTGTCATCGTAGATATAGGCGCCTTTGTCAGGAGAAAGGTAATCCGCCATCAGCCTTATTTCATCGAAATTGCGCTTTCCGTTTCTGTCTTCGTTTCCATCAAAATTAGGTGGTGTTGGGTGCATGGCTAACACATGTACGGTCTTATCACCCACTTTAATTGGTACGTCCCAGTGAGACTTTGAGCTTAACCTCAATGCCGCCCATTCATTCACATCGTACCAAGGGGTGCCATTGTCCACACTGCCATTTTCATCAGGAATAATAGGTACTTGGGGATGGGGCATATGGTGCCATTTGAATTTCTGAAAGGTACGGATACTATCAACATCAATAGGGTATTTTGACAAAAGCGCCATGCCATATTGCCCGGGATAAAGCCCAAAGCCGTATGCATCGCCACCAAAACCTTCTGCTTTGCCATTATTGTCTAAGTCGAAGGTGGTGGGCTCGCCCGTGTTTACTGGCGCTACGTACGTGTAAGGGTAGTCAACCGGTTCAAGCCCTTGCTGAGAAACGTTCAGGTAGTTTTCCATAAAAGCCTCTATGCCTATACGTTTATCTGCAATGTAATCAAACTCATTCAGCAATAAAATATCAGGGTTAACACGCTGAATAATTTCAGCAATATTTTTAACTTGAGGGTACTCACCTGTAGACAGAACATGCTGAAGTACTTTGTCGCTCGGCTTCATGCCTAAGGCTTTGTAGTTAGTCGCCTCCATGCTTACATTAAATGTAGCAACTTTTAGCATTTGCTCTTCTTTCGAATAAGCCAACGTAGATACCCATAACGCGGGTATAAGAGGTGTGGCAAAGAAAAGCGCCCTAATTTTCATGTTGTTACCTTTTAATAAAGTCGTTTGCTAACGATACCAATATAGATGAGGATTCTGAACTTTTTTGTACTGAAGAATAGCTAGGGTCTGTTTAGCGTTAGGTGCAATGAACCTTACCTAAAGTTACCTTCCTTTCGGCTATTTTTTTGCCCTTGTCTTCACAACCTTGAGTTAGCTTTAATCTCTTAAACTCTCGCGCTAGCATAATTTTAAAAAATTATTTTACCATTAAAACTATTAATGCAATGAAATTGCACAAAAACAACCATACAGTGGATTAATAGATTAAATTGCTCGTATTGTACTGATATTCTTTTTCTAACGTTTAGAGAGTACAGATCCCCTGAACTTTAACTGCAGCGCGTATTTTTAAGGGGTGAGCAAGAATTTAATAGAAAGAGAGATGTGTTATGAACAGCTGGGTTTCAAAAGCGATTAATACCATCAATGCAGATTATCAGCGCTCTGCAGACACCCATTTGATAAAACTTGAGCAAATAGCATTTCAAGGCATCGACATCTATCTTAAAGATGAAAGCACCCACCCTACGGGCAGCTTAAAACACCGCTTGGCCCGCTCCCTTTTTCTGTACGCCCTGTGTAATGGAAAAATTGTAGAGGGAACGACTGTGGTAGAGGCATCTTCAGGCAGCACGGCCGTGTCTGAAGCTTACTTTGCTAAAATGATTGGCGTGCCGTTTGTTGCCGTCATGCCTAAGTCTACCGCCCAGAGTAAAATAGCGCTTATTGAACGCTACGGTGGTCAGTGTCATTTCGTCGACTGCCCTACACAAATGCACTGCGAAGCCACTAAGGTAGCGAAAGAACTTAACGGCTATTTTATGGATCAGTTCCTTTACGCAGAACGCGCTACAGACTGGCGCGGTAATAACAATATTGCTGAAAGTATTTTTGAGCAGATGAAAGCCGAGCCCCACCCGGTACCACACACTGTGGTTATGAGTGCAGGAACAGGCGGAACCTCAGCAACCATAGGCCGCTACATACGATACAAAGGCCTCTCTTCAAAACTCGTTGTAGTAGACCCAGAATTCAGTGTGTTTTTTGATAGCTTCAAAAATAAGGATCATACACTTACCGCTACCCGCGGAAGCCGCATAGAGGGGATTGGACGCCCTAAAGTGGAAGCTTCTTTTCAGCACGACGTTATAGACGACATGATTGCGGTTCCCGATGCGGCCAGTATTGCTACTATGCATTGGTTAAACAGTACCATGGGAATAAAAGCCGGCCCCTCTACCGGTACCAACTTATGGGGCGCGCTAAGTATTGCCGAACGAATGAAGCAACAGGGTGAAACGGGGTCAATAGTTACGCTTATGTGTGACAGCGGGGAAAGGTATGGCGACACTTATTACAATGCACAGTGGGTACTAAACAATATTGGTTGTACAAGTGTATTTACTGACAAACTAGAAAGTATCGAAAGCTGAATTAAAACTAACTCAGCTGGGTTTACACTATAAGCTGCTACTTAAAGTGCTGGCACGCTATATGTCGTGCAGCACTTTATTCAAATTATGTATCACTATACATTAGCGATAGACTTGTAATAGAAAAAGCTTACGAAGCCATGATGAAAATAAAGATGAAAATAAAGAACTTTATTCGCCGCAGTGTGGCGTTAACTGCACTATTGGCTACCCACAACGCCTTTGCTACTAATGCACCGAACGCTGAAGCCGTTAGCACCAGCAGTACTAATACAGTTGCAAGTTCCTTAACAGGCACTTCTAACAACAATTACGAAAGCGTTTTTGCCAATCTTGCACTTCACTGCATTCACCAAGAATTTCCGAATGTAGTAAAACACATGATGAATAGTGCCGACGACGTTAAAGCGCCTAATAAGCTGTACCCTGCATTTTACGGTTGTTTAGACTGGCATTCGTCGGTTCATGGCCATTGGCTTTTAGTAAGAATGTTAAACACAGCGAAAGACGCGGTGAATAGAGATGAGATCATTGAAAAGCTAAATATCAGCTTTACGACAGAAAACATTCGAGGTGAATTGGCAAGTCTTAACCGTGAAAATAATGCGTCGTTCGAGCGCCCCTATGGCCTCGCTTGGTTCCTACAATTAACCGCGGAACTTCGTCAATCATCAATTCCAGAAGCAAAGATCTGGTTGGACACGCTACTACCGCTTGAAGAAGAAATTGTGGCGAGAGTAAGTGCCTGGCTACCCAAACTGGCTTATCCAATCCGAACCGGTGAACACAGTCAAACCGCCTTTGCTTTTGGCCTAATGTTAGACTGGGCGAAAATATCAGGTAATAAAGAGTTTGAAGCACTGCTTACATCTAGAGTAAAAGAATATTACCAAGCTGATAAGCAATGCCCCCTAGCCTACGAGCCTTCAGGACAGGATTTTCTATCACCGTGTTTGGCCGAAGCCGACCTAATGCGCCGAGTAATGGCTAAACATGAATACAGCCAATGGCTTTCAGCATTCTTTCCTAGCCTCACAGCTAGCACATCAAATTGGCTAGCGCCTGCGACTGTGACGGACAAAACGGATGGTAAGCTCGCTCACCTAGACGGGCTGAATATCAGCCGTGCGTGGATGATTGAAGGCATTATAAGCGCTTTACCAGACGATGACGCACGCTTAACGGTACTGAAGAAAACGCTAAAAGCACACCGTGAAGCAGGATTAAACGCTGTGTTTGGCGATATGCACTACATGGGCAGCCACTGGCTTGGCAGCTTTGCCAGCTACCTAGAAACTCAACGTGGTATAAAATAATTCAGACGTAAAAGTGAGAAATCAAACCAAGCAAGCCGCACTCAATTAAGCGGCTTGCTGTCGGCACCGAACACTACATTAATACAGAGAGTTCGGAATATAACACGTTAATTGATGTCGCCTGCATCGGGTACTCTTACACTTGAGAGCTTCACAAGCTTTTGAAGAATTGCGAGTAAAAGTAGGTTCTGAAACTCAGGTTCTGTTAAGAGCGAGAACCCTTCTTTTGAAATGATACTCTCAAAGAGAGAAATAATATTTATTGCCGCAAGAAACCAAAATGCTACGTGGCTGTAATTTTTCTTATCCATGATTATTTGCCTTTGTCCATGCTTAAATAAAACTAAAGAAGCAGGCCTAAGCCTGCTTTAATTACACTAAGGAACTTGAGGTTTTGTGCACGTGCACTGAGCTAGACTATGACATCAAACCAAATTTAACCACTGACCATGGGACGTGTTTTGCGTAGTTTTTTCGAACTAAAGCTTCGACGGGTCGCTCTAGCCATTATACTCATCTGCCATTAGGCCAGTTTACCTGCCAACTCAGCGGTCTCTTTACCCAAATTCTTAAGTTGCTTTATCGTTTTTTCATCGGTAATTACGCCGTCTTCCACGAGCGTATTTACCTTTGCGATAGCTTTTTGATTTGGCAGCACCATAGTACCTAGGTTTTCAAGCAACATTCTAAGTACCACCAGCACGCGCATTCCGCCTAATCCACCGGCCGACGCGGCCATGATGCCCGCCACTTTACCGCGATAGGCTTGCAGGGGCTTTTCGCCTTCGCCCATGCGTGACGCCCAATCAATCGCATTTTTAAGCAGTGCCGGGTAGCTAGAGTTGTATTCTGGAGAAGCAATAAGAAAACCATCATGACTCATAAGTAGTTCTTTAAATGCTTGGGCCTTTTCAGGCATGCCAAACTCTGCTTCGTCGTCCTCATTAAAAATTGGCATCTGATAATCAGCCAAATCAATCACGGTTACTTCTGCGCCAGCGTCACGTGCGCCTTCAGCGGCTACGTTTACTATAGCGTGGTTGAATGAACCTTTACGGGTACTGCCTGCAAAGGCAAGGATCTTAGTCATACGGGTTTCCTGTCGTTTTTATTTGTCTAACTTATAAGAATCTATCGTCTTATCGGTTTTAATAAAAATGTAAGCATTAAAGTTTTCACCGGCAAGCTGTGTGTTTATACGTTCGTGTTAAGCATAAAAAAGGCTGACACTTCATCAATGTCAGCCTTTTTCAATATCAATAAGTACGTTGTACCGTGAGCACTACATTTTTTCTAGTGTTTCAATACCGAGTAAGGTTAATCCTTTCTCTAGCGTTTTGGCAACCAAAGCTGACAGCGCTAGACGGCTATCGCGTACTTGTGGCTCTATACCCTCTTTCAGCATTGGGCACGCTTCATAGAATGTCATGAATGCTGACGCTACATCGTAAAGGTACGTACACAACACGTGAGGCGTCGCTTCGCGCGATACCATACCAATCACTTCTTCAAACTGCATAAGCAATACGGCTAGTGCGTGCTCTTGTTTCTCAACAAGCTTGATATCTACCGGCATAGTAGCCATATCAACACCCGCTTTTCTAAACAAACTCTTCACACGGGTGTAGGCGTATTGAAGGTAAGGCGCGGTGTTACCTTCAAAGCTTAGCATGGAGTCCCAGTTAAACATGTAATCAGTCGTGCGGTTTTTAGAAAGGTCGGCGTATTTCACCGCGCCAATACCTACCTTGCGAGCGACTTCTTTAAGCTCTTCTTCGCTTAAATCGTTGTCGCGCTCAGCAATTAATTTACCTGCACGCTCAACGGCTTCATCAAGCAATTCAACCAGTTTAACCGTGCCGCCAGTACGCGTTTTAAATGGCTTACCGTCACTGCCTAGCATCATGCCAAATGGGCAGTGCTCGTAGGTTTGCTCTTCTTTCATGAAGCCTGCTTTACGGCCTACAATTTCCGTTTGCTTAAAGTGCAGCGCTTGACGCGCGTCAGTGAGAATAAGCGTACGGTCAGCGTTTAACTTGCCGCTGCGATAGCGCATTGCCGCAAGGTCCGTCGTTGCGTATAAATAGCCGCCGCCAGACTTTTGAACGATGTAAACCGCAGGATTACCTTCTTTATCAGCAAGCTCAGGTATAAACACCACCTGCGCACCTTGGTCTTCTACTGCAAGGCCTTTCGTTTTAAGGTCGCTGATTACGTTGGCCAAGTCGTCATTGTAAGCCGACTCACCCATAATATCTTTACGGGTAAGGCTTACGTTTAGCTTGTCGTACACTTCTTCAGAGTGAGTAATAGACACGTCAATGAACTTTTCCCACAGCGCCAGACATTGAGCATCGCCACCTTGTAGCTTAACTACGTATTCACGGGCGCGGTCGGCAAAACCTTCTTCTTCGTCAAAGCGTACTTTGGCTTCGCGGTAAAAGTCTTCAAGATCAGAGAGCGCTGTTTCAGCCACTTCTTCTTGCAACTTATCAGAAAGGTGCGCAAGCAACATGCCGAACTGTGTACCCCAGTCCCCCATGTGGTTTTGACGAATCACATTGTGACCCAAGAACTCGAGTACCTTAACTACTGCGTCGCCAATAATGGTGGTACGCAAGTGACCTACGTGCATTTCTTTCGCTAAGTTAGGCGATGAGTAATCTACTACAATGTTTTGCTCAGGCGACTTTGCGATGCCTAATCGAGGGTCGGTTAACGATAATTCGCACTGGTTAGCCAACCATGCGTCGTTTAAATGAACGTTGATAAAGCCAGGGCCCGCCACTTCTAGCTTGCTGGCAATATCGTCGAGCTTTACTGTCTCAACGATTTTTTCTGCGATATCACGAGGCTTTTGCTTAAGCTGCTTAGCCAGCGCCATGGCGCCATTAAACTGATATTCACCAAACTCTGGTCGAGCACTGCGCGAAACGGGTACTGGCGCATTTTCTACGCCCATCTCTTGTAGAGCTTCAGTGAAACGGTTAACTAATAGTGCATGTATATTCATAATGTATCTTTTCTTAATTTTCGCGCGTGTTCGTAAATTGAATATCTGGGTAGCGCTCTTGCGCTAGCTGTAAATTCACCATGGTAGGTGCGATATACGTTAGGTTGTCGCCACCATCTAGAGCTAGGTTCTGCTCCCCTTTACGGCGGAACTCATCAAGTTTTTTCTCATCACTAGAGTAAACCCAGCGGGCAGTAGCAACGTTAACATGCTCGTAAAGTGCATCTACGTTGTACTCTGCTTTTAAACGCGCCACAACCACATCAAACTGAAGGACACCTACGGCACCCACAATCAAATCGTTATTCGCAAGGGGGCGGAACACTTGAACCGCGCCTTCTTCGGATAGCTGAATAAGTCCCTTAAGCAACTGTTTTTGCTTAAGCGGATCTTTTAAGCGAATTCGCTTAAATAGCTCGGGCGCAAAGTTTGGAATACCGGTAAAGCGGTAGTTATCGCCTGATGTAAAAGTATCGCCAATACGGATAGTACCGTGGTTATGTAAACCAATAATGTCACCGGCATAGGCTTCTTCGAGCAAAGAACGGTCACCTGCTAAAAAGGTTAATGCATCAGAAATACGCACGTCTTTGCCTAAGCGGCTGTTGCGCATTTTCATGCCCTTTTCGTATTTGCCTGACACGATACGACAAAACGCGATGCGGTCACGGTGTTTCGGGTCCATGTTAGCCTGAATCTTAAACACGAAGCCGCTAAACTTACCGTCGGTGCTTTCAATTGTGCCTTCTTCAGTTTCGCGGCCAAGTGGTGCTGGCGCCCACTCAACTAACCCGTCAAGCATATGGTCAACACCAAAGTTGCCCAATGCTGTACCGAAAAATACCGGCGTTAGCTGACCTTCACGGAATAGCTCTTGATCAAACTCGTTAGACGCACCGCGCACCAACTCAAGCTCGTCGCGCAGGGTTTCGGCAAGGTCGCTACCCACTGCAGTATCAAGCTCTGGGTTGTCTAGCCCTTTAATAATGCGCACATCTTGAATGGTGTGACCATGGCCGCTTTGATACAGAATAGTTTCGTCCCTATGAAGGTGATAAACCCCTTTAAAGCTTTTACCACAGCCAATAGGCCAAGTGATTGGCGCACACAAGATATCAAGCTCGGTTTCTACTTCATCAAGCAGCTCCATTGGGTCGCGAATATCGCGGTCAAGCTTGTTCATGAAAGTCACAATTGGCGTATCGCGCAAACGGGTAACTTCCATAAGCTTACGGGTTCTGTCTTCTACCCCTTTCGCAGCATCGATAACCATTAGACACGA
This sequence comes from Alteromonas sp. G5_S2_22_S1, assembly GCF_054968525.1. Taxonomy (NCBI): domain Bacteria; kingdom Pseudomonadati; phylum Pseudomonadota; class Gammaproteobacteria; order Alteromonadales; family Alteromonadaceae; genus Alteromonas; species Alteromonas sp. G5_S2_22_S1. The sequence continues at coordinate 228,827 of NZ_JBQKUJ010000003.1, forward strand.
GTCAACGGCCGTTAGCGTACGATAAGTGTCTTCTGAAAAGTCTTCGTGCCCCGGGGTATCTAGCAGGTTCACCAAATGGTCGCTGTAGGGAAACTGCATAACCGAGGTGGTTACCGAGATACCACGCTCTTTTTCCATTTCCATCCAGTCTGACTTTGCATGCTGGCCTGACTTTTTACCTTTCACGGTACCGGCGGTCTGCAGCGCGCGTCCAAACAACAATACTTTTTCAGTAATGGTGGTTTTACCCGCATCCGGGTGCGATATGATTGCGAACGTACGTCGCTTTTTAATCTCTTCTAGAAGTTTCTTATCTGACATCAATACTTATCTTCGTTATCTGTTATCCCTGCAAAACAATAACTTACAGGCGCGTTTTATATCGGATAAGCAATGCTTGTCCGCGCAAATTGTATATTGCGGTGAAACGCTTGATACGGCTTGGTAATTAATTGCGCGGATTTTAGCATTTTACTGGGCGTAACAGTAGAGCGAAATTACGTAGCACCTGTCTCATGACGGGTTAAATGAATCGACGGTTTAATTTCAAAGATGTCTTCAAGTTTTTAACATTCAATTCAACGAAAACCTTCACGTAGACGCTCAACGAACTTATTCACCTATTCGCCCCATAACCATTTACTTAGCATGCTAACCAAATAAAATACTTAGCATGCTAAATAAATTTACAAGTATTACGATGATGTTTTCAGAACCTATGCCGCTTCACTTAATCGCACTGTTTGCACGTACTTCAAGAAGATGCAGAAAAACGGTCACCAAATTTGTAGCCCACCTTGACCTCACTGAATCGAGGTGGCGTGTGATGATTCATATGGCTTTGCTTGGCGAAGGATGTACCCAACAAACATTAGCGGAAAGTCTTGAAATAGAGATGCCAAGTCTTACTAGAACGATCAAGCAATTAGAAACCGCGGGCTTGATCAAGCGTATTGTTGATGACAAGGATAAACGAAGCCGTTTGCTTTACTTCACACCAATGGGCAAAGGCCGTATGAACGATATTGAAAGCACGTTGGCGGCGCTGCGGGATGAGGTGTATGCAGGTATACCCGACGAGGAGCTGAATACGGTGGCCCTATGTCTTAAAAAAATTGAGCAAAATGCCGTTAGGCTTCTGGAGGCATCTAAGTGAGTGAAAGAACACCCGACCAAGCTTTTGCAAGGTACGTGAAACTGGCTTTAGTAGCCTTTGCTGTCTGTTTTATATATTTTGTAGTTGCTGATATCCGCATGCCAATGACACCTCAGGCAAGGGTGTACCATCAGGTTACACAAATATCACCTCAGCTTAATGGCCCAATCATTAAGGTCTTAGTTAGCAACAATCAACACGTTGAAAAAGGGCAAGTATTGTTCGAAATTGACGATACTCCCTACAATATTGCACTTGAAAAAGCGCAGATTAAATTGGCGAATGTGGCACAAGAAAATGCCCAAATTGACGCCCAGGTGGACGCAATGAAGGCAAGAATAGCAGCCGCGACTGCCATACTCGTAGAACGCAAAAGTGAATATCAACGATTAAACACCTTAATAGAAAGCAACGTAGTTTCTCAACAAGACGTGGATAAAGCTAACGCCCAACTTCAAAGCGCAGAGGCAGATTTGAGCGCACTTAAAGCTGAGTTAAACCTCCAGATTGTAGCTAGGGGAGAAAGAGGAGAACGTAACCTCAAATATCGGGAAGCTCGCAACGCGCTAAATCGTGCAGAATTAAATCTGGCATACACCAGAATAAAGGCTCCGCACGAAGGCATTATGGCAAACATGCAGGTGACAAAAGGAACCTATGCCAAACAAAGCGTTCCCCTTGCATCTGTTGTAGATAACAAGCTTGACTTGGTTGCTGATTTTAGAGAAAAGTCGCTAACCAGTGTAGAAAAAGGCGTGCGTGCCAAAGTTGTTTTTGATGCGATACCTGGGAAGGTGTTTGCGGCGCAGGTGGAAGATTTCGAGGCTGGCGTTAGTGATGGCCAACTGTCAGCAAATGGCAAGCTGGCCGCTGTTGAAAAATCGAACCGATGGGTGCGTGACGCGCAACGCCAGCGCGTTCATATCAGCTTAGATGAAAGTGAAGCGCCATTAAATCGCCTGACCAGTGGTGCCCGGGCGACGGTTCAAATTGTTCCTAATAACCCCATTGAAAGTTTTGTCGCGAATGTTCAAATTCGCTTTATCAGTTTATTGCACTACGTCTACTAGAACAGGTTATGAAAACACAACTTAGCGATAATGATGTTCAACAGATGCTCAGAATTGCCAGCGGCGCGACTCTCGGGTTTACGATATCTAAAGCAATGGACTGGCCGAACCCGATATTTTTTACCCTTTATCCCATCTTATTGTTAGGGCTGGTAGCCGATTTAAATGGGCACATAATAAGACAGTTTCTTGCAGCGACCGTATTCCCAGCAATGGTTGTGCTAGTAGTGTATGGTTTGTTTGGCACCCACCCGCTGCTTATTACACCATTAATCGCAGCAACCTTTGCTTTTTTATTTTGGCAAATGAGTAAGGGCACATTATTTTTGTTTGGCGCATTTTCTCTGGTTGGGCTGTCGTTACAGCTGCACTTCGCAAGTTACAGTAACGATGGAATAGACATTTACCCGTTGGTGATTTCAAATATTGGCGCAATTTTACTTGCTTTAGGCATCGCTTTTGCGTTGCACCTAATATTCCCAGATAGAGCACCGCGAACACCACCGCCTAAGGTCTCTAAAGATCAAGCGAGCATCCGACACGAAGTCATCTTATGCACTACAGTGGCTACGTTATCTTTTGCTGTATTTCAAACCTTCGATTTAGTTGATTCCATTTCGGCGCAAGCGGCGAGCATACTCATTCTTTTCCCTCTTTGCTGGAAAGGCGCCACCATGAGTGGCTGGCAGCGAGCACTCGGCACACTAATAGGGTGTAACCTTGCCCTGCTCGCTCAGCTGGTTTTGCTGAATTACAGTGACACGTTGTTCTTCGCAAGTTTCAGCTTATGGATATTGGTATTTTTCATCAGCCGCCAACATGTGCTAGGCGGTGGTGTTGCCGGCACGGGCTTTGGCGTACTTACCACATTTGGCATTTTGTACGGCCAGTCACTCTCTCCGCAACAGGATATTATTTATAGTGCGCTGTATCGCTTTTCATCGGTAGTGGTAGCCATTGCGCTTAGCCTGTGTGTTATTTATGTAGTACACAGTCTACTTAACAAATTCCAGCCTACACGACACCACACGTTTACTTAGTAATCCTGTCGTTATAACGCTTACTGGTTACAATTCGTGGACTAATAGTTGATTTGCTATTTCTTCCGCGAGCTGATAAAGCCCTTTACGTTACCAAAGATAAAGGAAGAAACTTAATCGTTCCAGCTTTATGACACCGTAACCACCGCCTTTCGCTTCTCTTCTTTTGAAAATGTCAACGCCTTGTTCAGATTATCAAATTCGAAAAGCGTTGGAATTTCAACAACCAAAGAGTGCTCTGCAACTTGCTCAAGCAGAGCCTCACCGTCTTTCACCAAGCGCTGCCATTGCGGTAAATCGCCATAATCATGCAGCGCGCCTAGGGCTATCTCATGATAAGAAATAGTACGCGTGAAAGGCGCATCTACAGGCACTTCAATACGTCCTAGAATACTCACTACGTGACCATTAGCTTCAAGAAGCGGTACAAGTGACGCCGCATAGTCTGGACCATTCGCGTCGAAAAGCGCGTAAAAGGTTTGCCCTTCAGGTTTACCGCGATGGATGGCTTTTACTCCCATCTCATCGGCTTGCTCTTGCGAAAAGCTTCCTGAGATAACATGTACATTAAAACCAGCCTGAGAAAGTATTTGCGCCAGCAATTTGTTAACGGCGCCCATACCGCTGACTAACACGTCTGCCCCCTCTCTTACCGGCACTTTACTGAACGCTTGCCAAGCAGTAAGCATCGGGCATGGCAAGGCAGCAGCCAATGCAAAATCTACGCTTTCTGGCACTAGCATTACGCGACTTGCGTACACTTCACTATGGTCGGCAAAACTTCCGTTTTCACCTAGGCTATGATGGAAAGCCACACGCTTACCCAATAGACTGTTATCAACGCCCTCACCTACAGCGACAACAACACCCGCACCGTCCACACCGGGAATATGCCCTTTTTCCCAGTCGCGCGGGTTATCATCGATAAACTTCCAGTCTACTGGGTTGATGCCTATGGCGTAGTTGCGCACAACGATACGACCAGCTCCCGGTTCAGAAAACTCGTGAACGTTTTGTACCAGCGCAGCGCCGGCCTGTTCAAATTGCCAAACGTTAGCTTGCATAAAAGCTCCTTAACACAGTGATTTTTCCGATTAGTCCCACGCAGGTGAAAAATCTGGGTTAGCTTGACGGTCGCCACAATCTAGCGCGTCAATTTTTGCGATATCGTCTGCGTCTAAGGTAAGTTCAAGCGCTTTGAAATTGGTTTCCAGGTTTTTGCGCTTAGTCGACGATGGAATGGTCACTAAACCATGAGCCAGCTCCCAGGCTACGACTACCTCAGCTGTGCTTACACCATGCTTATCTGCAATTGCAGTGATAGTCTCGTCTTTTAGCACTTTACCAACAGCAAACGGCATATACCCTGTAACTGTGATGCCATGTTTTTCGCATGCGGCACGTACTTTTTCATTGGTCAGATAAGGGTGAACCTCTACCTGATTCGTGGCGATAACGCCCTCACCTAAGATACTCACCGCTTCTTCAACTTGCGCTACGGTAAAGTTAGAAATACCAATTTCTTTTGTTAGGCCCATTTCCTTAACGCGCACCAATTCACCTAGGTACTCTTCCATGCTTTCGCCATTTTCCGGTGACGGCCAATGAATAAGTAGCAGGTCAACGTACGACAGTTGAAGCTTTTCCAAACTCTCTTTTACGCTATCCACAAAGCTTGCTTTATTCAGTTTGTCATTCCACACCTTGGTGGTGACGTAAAGGTCTTCACGTGCAACAAGGTTGTTTGCAATAGCGTCGTTAATAGCGCGACCTACCGCTTCTTCATTGCCGTATATTTGCGCCGTATCAATATGACGGAAACCCACTTCAAGTGCTATTGTCACGCTGTTATAGGCTTCATCGTCTTTTAAGCGAAACGTGCCTACACCTAGCGAAGGAATTTTAGTTTGTGACTGATTTACATTCGGCATGATGCCTCCTTGTTGGTTCCGTTATTTATGAAAGTGAGGTAATACGTTGTCAGCAATGCGCTGCATCGCGTCTTCTACTGGTTGCGTATTACGTCTGAAGTGCAGGCCAATATGATCAACCCCCGCTTCTTTCATTGCATTGAGTTCTTTGATAAGCCCATTTACACCAGTTTCAACCCCGAATCGGTGGCGTTTTATGGGCGCTTCATCGCCTTCAACCAAATTAAGATGAATAAAGCTAACGTAAGGCTTCTTACCCGCTACATTTCGCCATAGCTTCACGCGCTTTTTATGATCGTTCGGTGTACCTGGATACGCCAGCCAACCGTCCATATTTTTTCCAACCCACTGAGGGCTTTGCTGAGCGAGCCCTGCAACGTACAATGGCGGCGTTGTTGAACGCGGTAACAGCGACATGCCAGGCTTAAGGGAATTCTCACCGTGCTTTACAATTTCCAGTGACTGCTTGAAGTGCTCGCCGCGACTGTCAAAATCGACATCGAACAACGGATACTCAACCGGTCTATCCCCACTGGCTACACCGAGTATAAGGCGGTCGTTACTTAGCTGCTGCACCGTTGCTGCCGCCTTTTTGACAAGCCATGGCTGCCTAAGAGGTAAAACAACGGCGGCTGTGCCTAATAGAATATTGTCTGTGATACCTGCTAAATAGCCCAAGTAAGTGAAGGTTTCGAAAACCTGAGCTGCGTCACCAAAGCTAGGGTCGTAAACTGGTACATCTCGTACCCACGCTGCTTTAAACCCTAGTTTATCGGCTAACTGTATACGGCTGTGATGCTGTGTCATATCAGGTACGCCAAACGGCGTACCTTTTGTGGCGTCGAAATGCGGCCAGTCGTTATCTAGCGGAAGCTCTACACCTACTGAGAACGTGTGTTGTGCAAGCTTATCAAAGGTATTTGTCGTCATTGTGACCTCCCTACGCGCTCGTTGTGTTATTCGCCGTATTCGCAGTACTGAGTGCGCGCTTGTCTAAGTAGCCGCTGTAACGTGTAACAAGTAACGCTGCAACAGAAATAATTGCGCCAATCCATGCGGTATCAGATAACTGCATGCCGCCTACAATTGCACCGCCCAGTATTGAACCCACTGCTATGCCAATGTTAAATGCCGCGATATTTAAACCTGACGCCACATCAACAGCATTAGGGGTAAACTTCTCTGCTAGTTGAACAACGTACACCTGAAGTCCTGGAACATTGCCAAAGGCAAAGGCGCCCCACACTAAAACGGTGATCACTGCGGCAACTTTACTGCCCATGGTAAACGTCAGCGCAAATAAGATGATGGCAAGGGCTGAAAAGATGATAGTTAACGCGCAGATTGGGCCTTTTTTGTCAGCAAGCTTGCCGCCATAAATATTGCCTACCGCGACAGATACACCGTAAACCAGCATAATTAAGCTGATGGCTGAGGGCGCAAACCCCGCCTCTTCCTGCAATATAGGAGCGAGATAGGTGAATGCCGTAAATGTGCCGCCATAGCCCAATATCGTCATTAGATACACTAATACCAGACGAGGCTGAACCAACACCTTCATTTGTTCACTCAAGGTGGCCGGTTTACTTTGTTTAAGATTGTTCGGTACCAGCAACGCACTGCCTATTAGCGCAAGTGTGCCAAGCGCGGAAACCACAAGGAAGGTTGCTCTCCAACCGAAGTTTTGACCAATCCAGGTACCCAAAGGTACGCCAGTAACCAAGGCTACAGTTAAGCCCGTAAACATAATGGCAATAGCACTGGCTTCTTTTTCTTTTGCCACTAGCCCTGTAGCAATAGTTGACCCTATGGAAAAGAACACACCGTGCGCTAGGCCGGTCAATATACGAGCTAAAATTAAGCTCTCGTAGCTAGGCGCTTGCCAGGCAAGCATGTTACCTGCCACAAATAACGCCATTAAGCTCAGCAGAACATGCTTTCTATTCCACTTACCGGTAAGGGCGGTAAGAACAGGTGCGCCAACGGCAACACCAACAGCGTATAAGCTTACCAGTAAGCCAGCACTTGGTAACGTAACGCCAAGATCAGTAGCAATGGTGGGGACAAGCCCCACTATCACGAACTCTGTTGTGCCAATAGCAAACGCACTTAACGTTAACGCAAATAATGCAATAGGCATTTCAATTATCCTCAAAAAGTAATTAACGTGATGGGGTGTCGTTGCCGACGCCACCTACTCCTTTCAAGCGGACAACTAAACCGTCTTTTGGGGAGTCATTTTTAAAGTGCGTACAGTTTGACGATGAATTTATTTGCAAAAAACAGCACTAATGACAAAATACTTTTGCGAAATTTGAAAAGGTAAGGTGTGTGATGCCAGTTTCATCAAAGACTGAAGATTTAGAAGCGTTTCTAACCGTTGTTGATACGGGTAGTTTTTCAAGTGCTGCTAACTTGCTTAATCAGCAAGTAGCGAAAGTGAGTCGAGCAGTAACGCGGCTTGAAGATACCTTAGATGTAACCCTATTGAATCGTACTACCAGACGGTTAGAGTTAACCGAAGAAGGCGAGCTTTTTCTGCAATATGCCAGAGATGGCTTAAACGTGTTGGAGAAAGGCGAAGAAGCGCTGCGGCTTTTAAAGCGCACACCTTCTGGAAAACTTCGGGTAGATGCGGCAAGCCCTTTCGTTTTACACCAACTTGCCCCGTTAGTAGGTGAGTTTCGAGAAGCCTTTCCTGATATCACTCTGGATATCACTAGTCACGATAGCATTATCGACCTATTAGAACACAAGACGGATATCGCAATACGCATTGGCGATTTGAGCGACTCGAATTTGCACGCGAGACGCTTAGGGAAAAGTAAGCTGCATATTGTGGCAAGCCCACAGTACCTTGAAAAATATCCCCTATCTGAAAACGAAGGTGGCATTAGCACGCTAAACAAACACAAACTGATTGGCTTTAGCGACTCGCCGAGTTTGAATAAATGGCCACTTAAACAAGATGTCAATTTGCAGTACAGTCTTCGCGCCTCAAGCGGGGAAACTATTCGCCAGCTATGCTTAGCAGGGCAAGGTATTGCGTTACTGTCTCACTTTATGGTGCACAGAGATCTTAGCGCGGGCGCGCTTGTCGATGTGTTTAGCGACGACATCGTCAGCCCGAACCGACGCGAATCGGTTCAAGCGGTGTACTACAAAAATAGCGCGGTATCTTCTCGTATTTCTGCGTTTTTAGACTTTATCCAGCCGCGACTCACGCTTTAAAGAACGGCTATTTAGCCTGCCCCTTGCCTAGCATTTTTTTAAGCGTACTTTGAGGAAGGCCATTCACAATAAGCGCTGCAATCATCAATATAGCGCCGGCCACCACCATAGGCAGCAGGGTTTCTTTAAGCAGTAGCACTGAGCTTACATACCCAACGATTGGCGTAAGCGTACTGATTAAAACGATTTTATCTGGCGGCAATTTTGGCCCCGCCGCTACCATAAGGCCGAAACCAAGCCCTGTTGCCACCGGCCCTATGTACGCTAGCAACAACCAGTCGCTTATATCGTAAGCGCCAAAATTCGGCGTTGGCTCTACCATAAGAGCAATAGCAAGCATGGCGAAACCTGCAATAGTAAACTGCCAGAACACCGCTTCAATGACGCTTCCTTTCCACTTGTGAAAAGACACTCTTCGAATAGCGACCGCCCACAATGCAGATGCCAGCAACATACCAAAGAGCGGTAGCCATGCGCCCGGTTGTCCCGAAGCAAATAAAATCATTGCACAGCCAATGGTAGATATACCGGTTAGAATTAATCGCTTAGAAGGCGGGCGTTGCCTATACCATAGGGTGTCGATAAGCAGCATCCACAGCGGTGTGGTGTAAATAAGAATACTGGCCGTGCCCGCGGGGATAAACTGCAGAGAGACAGTAATAAGCCCCATTGATAGGATAAACTGGAAAAACGCGACCACAAAGACCACAGACCGGTCTTTACGATTCAATACCGGCAAACGCTTCTTAGTGATAAGCACAAAAAGCGCAAGTACCGGAAGACTGAGTAGAAAACGCAGGCAAACCATCCACACCGGGCCAACAATCTCTAGGCCCAATTTCATGCCCGGCCAATTAAGCCCTAAACACAACACTGCAACTAAAAGCATTTTTATACCTTTAGATTGCGCTTTTTCCGTCACCGATAATGAAGACATGCGTTTTAAAAAATCCAATTACACGAACTGATTTGAGAGAAGCCATCACCGCCACAGGGGTTAAATTTGAGCGGGATATAATATGGGCGCAAATATAAGCCAATTCGCGAGGGAATAAAACCTCCCCATCCTGTTTACACGCCAATTTATCAACCAAATGGTCAAGTTTTTAGTTTACTGTGGAAACTTTGTTATACGGCGGGTTGTCCATTTGAGTTTGCGCCTTCGAATAAAGTTTGAAGCTCTCTTTTTGTTAAGAAAGTCATTTGATAATTCATGTCGATATTCGCTGATAAAAAGCTGAAATGAGGAGAGTTCAAAGACGAGTTACATACATATTCCCTAAATATACACAGCAATAGAAAGTAGCTTTCTTTGGCCTTTTCCTATTTTGCTTACACTGTGCATATATTTATCAGGGCGGAAAAAGTAAACACGATTAAAAAGATTAACAATGACTTTCTCAGCCCAGAATACGCCGCCTTGTTCGGGCTTTTTCAGTACAACGTTAAATTTAAAATAACGCCCGGCCCCCATTGGGTCATTATGCTCTAGCACGCGATGCCCTTCTTGATAAGTAACCACGTTAATGGCAAAACGCCTTGATGAAAAAATAGGATGGTTAAGGACTTTAGCCATGAGGGGTTTCCTTGTAGAGTTTCAATAAAGTCTGCAACACTCTTGCTTCAAACACGCGCTTCGTAAGCGCCTAAATAAGGCACTTATAGATGCAACATGTCGCGTTATTGGGTCGAGCTAGTTATGTTTGCCGTGCAGGAATATTGTCTCAATATAAGGTTGGGCACGCTACCGTTCTAGAATACTTGATGAGGCGGGTTTGTACTTTGTTATTCACTAGCGCTATATGTAAAAGCAGAACGTATCGCTGCTGATAATGAGCTTAATAAACGGCTTTTGACCATTTCATTATTTTGGCGTTTTCCTTCCCCGTCCTTGATGAGTTGGCCTCGTAACTTTTCGTGGTGTAGTAATTTTTGCGGGTTTCTATGTGTTCAAACCCCGAACTTTCATAAAGCTTAATGGCAGCGAGGTTACTTTCTCTCACTTCTAGCCACATTTCTATCATGCCGTTTTGCTCTGAGGCTGTTAGCACATAATCTACTAGGGCACGTCCTACGCCCTGCCCTCGGAAGGCATCATCCACCGCAATATCCATTAATGTTGCTTCATCTGCTACTTCTAAAACAATGGCATACCCAATGACCTGCTCGTTTTCATAAGCAAATACGCCATAATAAGGTTTGGTAAAGCAATCTTCGAAGGTGCTGAGTTTCCACGGTACAACTTGCGCCTGCTGATGGATTGTATGGGCATGCGCAATTTCGGCTTCTGTACCTTTTTCGGGTGTTAGCTTTAGTTTGACCGCCACTACTGCTGTTCGCTATTTGAATTATTTAAGGCAGCGCCAACAGACACTAACTGCGACCAAAGCTCTCGCTTTTGTTGAACGGTAAGCTTAAGAGGAGTCGCAGGTAATATAATGGCAGTATCGCTTATCGATAATGTGCGACCAATCATGATTGTGCTTGCCCAGTTCGAGGGTACCCCTAGCTGTATACAGGCGAGTTGCAAGTCTTTTAACCACTGTTGTGACTTAGCTTTTTGCTCTGCGCTTAACGGAATACCATCAGGAGAAACAGGCAACGGTGAAGACATTGACGCACTTTCCCTTTTATTCGGGGCTTTGGTTTCAGGCAAAGACGCCGTGCTTTTTTCTGTTTTCCCTTTCTCGTTATTATTATCACCCACAGAACCGCTCACACTAGCGCGAAGCTGAGCCAAACGAGATTGCTTTTCTTCCTTTGAAATCGGTGTTGAAGTTACAGGAACCTCGTTTGCACCCACAACCTGTGAAGATGGTGAACTATTCAATTGGTGATTGGTGCGTGCTGTGCCTTCTTTGACCTTCTCATTATAGGCTTCTTTTGTGATCCACGTTGGGATCCCAATTTCCTGGAGTACTGCTTGTTGATAAGAGGTTAAAGACACTTCACCATCCATTTAAATTAAGACGCAGCGTAAATTCACTAGCATTCCATCACAGTTTACTAAAAGTGCTTGTTCTATTGAATAGCCATTATTTATAACGTTGGACAATATCCTTCGCTATAGGCATAAAGCGGGCGTTTTTATTAGGTGCTCTTACAGGCCGCTACCTTACAAGCCGCTATAAAATGCGTTATTAACTATGTTTAAATCCCGCCCTGTTAAAACAAAAGCGCAGATAGAAAGCTAATAAATGAAAAAAGCTTTTAATAAAGGAGACACAAAGCTGAAAATAAAAACAAGGAAAAAAAGAAAAGTACTCAAGAAGAGAAAGTGGCAGGGGTGGAGGGACTCGAACCCCCAACCATCGGTTTTGGAGACCGCTGTTCTACCAATTCGAACTACACCCCTAGCGCGCTGTGCATTATACGGATGACATTAAAAAGGTAAAGCCTTTTTATCACAACTAAAGTTCGCATGCTCAATTAACACCCAATGCGCTGTTTTTTCAATCGAATGCGGGTTAAATCAATGCGTCGTTGGCTTTTAGCGCCGCAAACCAGAGGTCATTCGTTACCGAAACTATCTCTTTATGAAGGTTGAACTCCGCGAGTGCAATCTGTTGATTAATTCTCATTATATCTGCGTAGCGCTTTACGAGTTCGGTACTTGTCATGCTATCTAGCTTATTGATAAGTGCACAGCTAGCTAAGTCAAAATAACGGTTTCCCATCGCAGCATACTCCCAATCAATAACAGTGAGCGTGTTATCTCGCCTAATCAATATGTGATTTACTGCCAAGTCGTTATGACATAACACACTATCGTTTTCGGCCTGCTCGCTTTGCAAAACCTTAGGCCGCAATCGCCTAGCTTTTTGGTACAAAGTGCTATCCGTGTTTAGCTTAGCGATATCAATATAGTGCTGCCATCTTGCGGCAAGTTTTAGCGGGTGGGCCTTTATCGGCAGCTGATGAACGCTGGCAAGGGTTTGAGCTAAACGCTGAGGGGTTAAACTTGGGTTAGTTGTGTCGCTTTCCCATTGCTCTACCCAAATTGTTTCATCATCGCTTAACCAGATAGGTTGTGGTGCTAAACCTAAGCGACATAGTTTTTTCTGCAAAGCGAACTGATAAGTGCGGTCAATACCGCTAAAGCGATCGTCACCTAACCACTTAACAGCAAAATCACCGACACAGCACGATTGTTTTGGGTCTCGGCCTTGGTTTTGCTCTCCTTCAACCACTTGGCCTGTTTGGCGGTGCCTGAATGCTTTCTCAGAATCACTGTGAAACTGCAGTTTTCTTTCAGTGCCTTCATAGTGTAAAGCAACATTTTGAAGTCGATAAACATGGTTTACAGCCCCAGATGGATGCACCGAAAGCTGGGCACTGTCACTAAGTTTAAGCGCCTTTCGCAGCGTGGCGATGATATCCAACGTGCTCACCTTGTTTTTTATATTGCACTAACCACTGATAATAACCAAATACGGCAAAACCCACATAGCCTAGAAACAGACAAGCAGATAATGCATAACCCACTTGCAGATATAAATAGGCAGAAGCCAGATTAATGAAAAACCAGTAAACCCAGTTTTGCAGGATTTTATGGGCCACCATAAATGTGGTGACGACACTCAGTAAATTAATACTCGCATCTAATAGTAGGTACTCACTATTGAATTGCGAACCTGCCACCAAAGATAAGCCCCACGCCATTAAAAGCATACTAGGTACTATTAGTAAATGTATCCATAAAGGCCAATGACGAACGGGCTTAACCCTCCCCTCTTCAGTGCCTTTAGACCACTGATAGTAGCCATAACCTGCCATGATCATATAAAAGAAATTAAGCGCTGACTGAAAAGGTAAGGTAACTTGCCAAAATAACCAGGTATAAATAGCGGTGCTGACAAAAGCACACAGCCAGCACCAGCTATTCTGTTTAGCAGCCAATAGCACATAGGCTATAGCGAGCACTACCGCTACCCACTCCAATAAAGAGGTAGCGGCAATTTGTGAGGTAAACTCAGAAAGAAAATGAGTCATCAAGACGACTTTCTGGCTTGCATAGCATCAAAGTTGAGAAACTTAGCCACAAAAATAGCTTGCCCTACTTCTTCATGGGTTCTTTGCATTTCCTCGCCTAATATCTTCATAACGACCCCGTAGTCACCTGTTACCTGAGTGCTGGTTGAACTTGTCGACACCGAAATATCGCGGTAGTTATTTAGCCTATCGATAAAATCTTGGATGGGCGGAATGTATTCGTTTACCAGAGGGTACAACGAGAGTTCAACCATAACTTGCATAACTGCTTCCTTTTATTTTAAAACGTGTACTTTACGGTAACACCAAATTGACGACCGTTACCTAGCTGATAGTACGGCTCGTCAAACGCATACTCATCGCGAGGGTCGTTACTGAAGCCACCGAATCCTCGGGTGTAATACTCTCTATCAAAGGCATTTTGAACCCACAACGTCGTCTGCCAATTTTCGTGTAATACAACAATTTCAGAATTCACTAATGTGGTGCTTGGCGCAGTTACATCATGTCCGTCTGAGAAGCGGTATTCACTTTTGTAGTCTATGTCTACACGCCAAAGCACCGTTTTAGTAAGTACGTACTCACTATAAAGGTTTGCAGTCCATTTAGGAGACTGCGCTTGCCTTTGCTCTGTTACTTGCGTGCCGTCGGCAAGAGTATAACCTTCAAATGTCGCGCTCAAATACCCCACGCTTGCATCGACCTGCCATGCATCGGTAGCAAACCAGCTAAGCTCTATCTCAGCACCTTTATTTGTTCCTAAATCTGCATTATCGATAATATCAACGAACCCTGCCGTACCGTCATCGCGAGTAATAACGTCAAAATCACTTACCTGTGTGTCTTTCCTATCCATGTAGAAAAGCGCTGCTCTTGCGATAAGTTCTGGCGTCATCAAAGGGCCTTTAAACCCTATTTCATAGTTCCAGTTATATTCCTCATCGAAAAAGCGCTGTTCGTCATTCACACGGCTGTCGGGGTTAAAGCCAGCGCCTTTATAACCGCGAGAAATACTGCCGTAATAGAAGTGCTCGCCCTGTGTATACTGAAGCGCCACTTTCCCACCGACCATGGTAGTATCGAAAGCGCGTGTAAGCAGGTTATTGTCAGCGTAGTCAAAATCGTAGTTTTCTAGCCTTAGTCCCGCAACTAACACTAAATTATTGTTGATACGGCTTTCAGTATTAGCGTAAATTGCCGTCGTTGTTGGCGTGTATTCACTGGCGAAGTCGTTATCGAGGTAGGTGTATTGTCGAAGCAGTTGCTCTTCGGTGTTTTTGTAAAAAACACCTATAGTCCAGTCGGTTATGCCATCGAACAATGCGGCGCTCTCGTTAGACACAAAACGAATTTCTCCTGTTTGTGTATCTACATCGCGATAATACGCATCGAATGAGGTATAACCCCAAGGGTGAAAGCCAGTGAATGTCCAGTCTTCGTCGTAGCCATAAGCGATATTATGCGAGGCGTGAGTAGCAATGAGAATTAGATCGCCTGCCGCCGTTTCTGTTGTCGAACGCGCGCTTACCGCATGGGTTTGATGCTCATCAAAGCCAGGCTCGTCAGATAAGGTTCTATTATCATTATCTAGTGAAAAAGCATCATACCCATTGTCGATATCATACCATCGATAAGTCAGCGCAAGTGTTGTACGCTCATCAACATGCCCTTCTACAGCAAAACGCAATGCGGTTTCATCAATATTGTTGGTGTCACGTCGACCAAGAAATGTGTTTTCAACAAAACCATCACTGCTATTGTGAACCAGCGCCACGCGATAACCCCAGTCACCACCTATGTCGTTCCCTGTAGCGCCTTCAATTCGGTAGGTATCTTTATTGCCCACTCGCGCCTCGACATAATCAGGGGCGTCGCTACCAACGTCATTGCTTGAGAGCTTCACCGCACCGGCTAAAGCGCCTGTACCGTAAAGGGTAGCTTGCGGGCCGCGATACACTTCAAGTTGCTTAGTATCAAAAATTAAGCCTGCAGCAGCTAGACCAGAAAAATCGAACTCATCAACGATAAAGCTAACCGATGGGTTAATAGGCTCGGCAAACTGACTACGCTCGCCAATACCTCGAATTTGAACGAATCGCCCACGAGAAGCACCAGCAGCAAAGTTCACGTTAGGAATACTGTTTAGCACGCTATCAATATGAGTAGGCTGTCTGCTACTAAGTCGCTCCTGATTTAAAATAGTGGCACTCGCACTTAGCTGGTCTAGTGTAGTTTGACGAAAGTCCCCGGTTACCACAATGCGCTCGATATCAGTATTAGAGGCAGTTGTATCGGCATTAGCGCTTTGCTGCTGGCCATACGCGGCAACAGAAGTAGCAATGAGTGTAAGTGTGAAAAGTGTTTTATACATGGGATCTCTTATTCTTACTTAAGAAAAAAGATCCGGGTCTAACGGCAGGTTATTAGGCTATGTTGTGAACCATTCCTACGCCGGTATTATCCGGATCAGGTTTAAGGGTTCCCACTAAAGTGGATCTCAGACCGAAAACGGACACCCCTTGGTATAGCGTTGAGCCCTTATTAATAAAGCCTCAACTTCTGCGACGGAGTCTACCAGTTCGATAGACATCGTCAAGCAGATAACACGTTAAGCTAACTTCATATTTTTTATATGATATATAGCGAAGGACGCTGCGTTTTATTCAGCGTCTATGTTCATATTTAAACGACGAACTTCGTCATCAGTTTGCGCTTTTAAACCTTCCAGCGTTTTACCGTGTGCTGTTGGCTGACGTGTGTCTGGGTCAACTTTTACGAAAACGATATCGTCTGCAAAACAGATGGTTTTCTTTGTAGCTTTATTGCGTACTAAACAGCTAACAGTAATAGACGTGCGGCCCACCGCTTTGGTTTCTAAGCCAAACTCTACGATATCACCTTGCATGGCTGGTGACTCGAAGCTAATTTCGCCGATATGCTTGGTAACCAAACAATTAGTTTCCAACTGACAAATTGCCCAAATTGCGGCTTCTTCGTCAATCCATTCTAACGCGCGGCCACCGAACAGAGAATTGGCATAATTAAGGTCATTTGGCATCACTAAACGCCGAGAAAGAAAGCGCATTCGAATTCCTCATAATAAATCGCTACTATAGCGCTAGATTATACCGAAAAAACTGTTTCATGGCGCTATCTCAATTATGTGAGTGGGTTTTAGCCCCCTTCTTTACCGAACATCAAAACTCAACGTTGCGGTTGCATCGCAGGTTATTGGTGATTTCTGGCCGCGACGAATTTTGTCACAACGCACTAACCACAGTGACTAATGCTATCGATAAATCTAATACCGTTAAATACAACCTCTTTACCGGCGAAATGTTAAAGGGAAAGAAACGCAAGCAAGTATTAGGTAGTGAGTGGGATATCGCATTTTTAGACTGTAGAGACTTTTTCAGACCTGGCGATGTCATGGCTTTAGCAGGCACGGTAAAACAGCATGGGTGTTTAATTCTTATCTGCCCCCCGTTTACAACGTGGCCTGAAAACGCTGCCGTTTCGTTTATTTCTGAAGGCTATAGCCTGAAACGCAGCCTTTATCTTGCGCGCTTTATAGACCGCCTTCAAGGCAATCCATCCATTGCTTTTTACCGTGAAAGCGCGACGTCCTTGCCAGACATAGCCCGCTATGAAGTAAATAAACTTGATGCTGCAAATGTTTATCGTGGCACTTTGTTTAAGTCTTATGAGCAAGAGCACGCATTTAACAAGCTAAGCCAAGGGTTCTACCATAACCAACTTAATGCGCTTATCACCGCGCCAAGAGGTAGGGGAAAGTCGTCTCTTTTGGGGTTATTTATACAAAAGCTGATAAGAGAAGGCCATCGCGTACTGTTAACCAGTGAACGTCAGGAAAACGTCAAAAATGTTTTTGATATTCAAAATCCAAGCGAAGATACTAAAGATAACCACACTAAGGGCATAGAGCAGATACAACCCACTACATTACCATTTAAAGGAAAAGAAATAATAACCAATGGTACTGTAAAGTGGGTAGCGCCAGATAGCGACCTGCTGTGTAATACTGATAAGCAAGATTACGATGTAGTAATTGTAGATGAAGCTGCATCATTGCCACTGCCACTAGTGCATAAGATCATCAAACATAATAAGCAGTGGATATTAAGCACTACCCTTTTAGGTTATGAAGGTTCGGGCAGCGGCTTTATACACAAGCTTCTACCTAACTTGCCACCTTCGGCTATACACCTTACTTTGACAGCCCCTTTAAGATGGTATCAGCACGACCCACTTGAAACCTTTCTTAACGAAACATGTTTGTTCGAAAGCGATAGCTCAGCGCTGATAGACGACAAGCACATCGAAAAAAGCGCAACTGACATCATCGAGCATAGCGCATTTAATTTATCTACCTTTGAAAATGTTAGCGAACAGACGCTACAACAAATTATGTCTTTACTCGCGCTAGCCCATTATCAAACAACACCTGATGATTTCATGCGTTTAATGGATAGCCCAGATGTTCTAATAGCTTCGCTTTCGCTAGATAACATAATAATAGCTGCCTCTATTATCAATATCGAAGGAGGTAAGCGTCTTGAAGAAACCGCAGAGGCTATAGCTTCGGGAAAGCGCAGGCCGAAAGGTCACTTAGGCGCACAGCGACTTTGCTTATTATCTGCAAACGGTACTGCTGCTACCTTTACGTACTGGCGAATCAACCGCATAGCGGTGCACACTAGGCTGCAAGGTAAAGGAATTGGTAGCGAGCTTCTTAGAAAAATTACTAACGAGAGTTATAGGCATGGCATTGATGCGATATGCACATCCTATGGCACTACGGCTAAACTTGATGTTTTTTGGTGTAGAAACGGCTTTGAGGTTGTTGATTACGGCCGAAAGCCCAATAAAGCAAGTGGAGAAACCAGTGCTCTGGCCGTGCTCGCCCATACAAACAAGGTGAAAATGCTCATTAGTGAGCTTATAACGCTACAAAAAAGCTATCAGTCTACGCTTGGGCTTTTTTCATTACCGACTAGCATTATTAATACCTATCAACAAAAACTACACCACTTTATCGACGGCTCACGGACGCTAGATGATGTATGGCCCATACTATGTAAAATTGCGAAGTTTGATGGCGGCATTTTCAATGACAAGCCTGGTGATGCGAGTGGTTCTGATAATGCCAATAGTGCGGATAGTGCGGATAGTGCGGATAGTGCGGATAGTGCGGATAGTGCGGATAGTGCGGATAGTGCGGATAGTGCAAAGTATAGCGACTATAAGCCAATACAAAATATCGCTAAAATAATTAACGAAAATTCGCGGTTGATAGATGTATTTGTTACGTCAAATATCGAACTCAAACAGCTTTGTAGAGCGCTTGATGCAAAAGGCTTGAAAGAAGCGACCAAAAAATTAAGAGAAAAACTAAAGCCAGCATTTTAGCGAAGCGATGAGTGGCCGACGCTACATATGTTCAGAGAGAATTTAGTAAACGAGCGTCGTGTACCTACCAAAAACAGGAAGCTATTTCATACAAGAACTTATCCTGTAGATAACTTTCTATCTCTTCAACAATTCCCCAAAAACAATAAAGCATAAAAAAGCCTCCCGAAGGAGGCTTTTTTGGCTAAGACCGAATATTATATGTTAATACCACGGTTCTTCGCTTTTTCCTTAATATAAGGTTCCCACGCTGCTGCGTTGCGGCGTAGTGAGCGATCTTTCTTAGCTTCTTGCACGTGCTTGTAAGCAGACCTAAAGTTACCCGCATAGAAGTTCGCTTCCATAAGTGTGAAGTGAATTTTCTCTGGGTTTTCAGCACCGCGATCCAAGGCATTTTGTAGTGCTTTGATGGCGCCTTTATAGTCTTCAGCTACAAGTAGAAGCGTACCTTGCTTACGATAATGCTCAGGGTCTGAACTCTTAGCCGCCGCTTGTGCATACAAGTTAGCAGCCGTTTTAAAGTTCTTAGCTTGGTGATATGCATTAGCAACATTAGCAATCATATCAGCATCATTTTTCAACAAGCCTTCTTTCATGTGCTTTTCAAGCAATTTGGCCGCCTTGTAAGGCATACCATTGCTTTGATAAAGCTGCGCAAGCGTTTTAATTTCCGACTCTTTTTCTAGATAACCTTGCATATAAGCAAGTTCTAGCGTTGAAAGACCTTTTTTATAGTCTTCAACTAAGATGTAGAAAAATCCTAAACGCGACCACCACGTTTTCTCTTGCGGGAAAGTTCTAACAAGATCTTCCGCAACAGCAACCGTTTCTGGGTACATCTTACGCTCGTAGTAAGAAGTCAGCTTCAACACATACGGGTTCTTGTTTGGCTCTTCATACAAAGCAATTGCCTTGTCTGCCGGCTCTACCATCTTCGCTAACTGCTTAGATTCGAAATAAGCCTGTGCCAAACGCGTATACACGTCTGCGTCTTCTTTACACGTGAAGTCCATCCACTCGTTATACCATTTAATGGCATTGGTGTACTTCTCTTCCTGCATGCTCAAATCACCTAATAGCTTAAGTGTTTGAGAGTGTTCAAGGTCGTTAAGCACTTTTGGTTCAACAGATTCAACCAAATAGTTTAACGCTTTTCCACCTTGACCTTCTTGCGCAGCAAGCAAGTTACCAATAAAACGCTTAACGTAGGCTCTATCAAAATCGTCCGAAGGGTCGATTTCATAAAGCACGTTTAACGCTTCGTTGACTTGGTCTTCATTGTAGAATTCAAAAGCTTTTTGAACTTTCTTACCGGTACGCTCACCTACTAGCGTTGTTTTACCCTTTTCATAACCAGGACAAACAACAGGTGCAGACTGCGCTAGGGCAGCGGGTGCTGAAAGCACCGCACCTGCGCCTAGCACTAAAGCAACGGCTGACATTTTGAATGTACGTTTCATCATGATCATTGCTCCAGTTTAAAGTCTAGCTGTACGAACATGCCAGGTTGTTTAACCGGCTTGCCATCAACGATCTTAGGCTTGTATTTCCACTTACGTAGAGCACGACGTGCTTCACGGTCGAATACGCGCTTAGGTTCAGCTTCAATAACTTCGATATCTTCAACACCACCAACTTCGTTGATAGTAAAAGATAGTCTTACCCAACCTTCACGGCCATCACGGGCTGCATCAGGTGGATATTTCGGGTCGATACGAACGATAGGTGTTGCTTCACCGTCACGTTGCATAGCACCAACACCACCAATGTTTACACCAACACCACCTGTGTCGATAGCTGGAATAGCTAAACTAAAGCCATCTGCATCAGGTTCCGCTGTTTCCGGCTCAACTTGCTCCATTTTCGGAGGCTGTGGAGGCGGAGGCGGAGGCGGTGGTGGAACACGAGTACGCGTTTGCGTTTGGTCGTCTGGTTCCTGCATTACAATATCGATCACCGGTGCAGGCGGTACTTCGTCTGCTGGTCTAGATGAATTTTCAATCAACTTGGCCATTAGAACGAACAGGGCAAATGCGACCGCAGCACCTAATACAATAGATACAAGTATACGTAACATCTTATCCCCTTGCCGCTACCGAGACTCGGTTAACGCCAGCGGCTTTAACCTGATCCATAATTTCAACTACTAAACCATGCTTCGCTTTAACATCAGCTTGAATGATTACGTAGTCAGTAGGCTGCTCGGTAAGCAGTCTTTCTATATTCGCTCTTACGCTGTCCGGCGCAACTTCACGCTTGTCTAGCCAAACATTTCCGTCTTCCGTTACGGCGATGAAAATGTTTGCATTTTTGTGAAGAATCGCCTGGCTCGCATCTGGCTTGTTGACTTCGATCCCTGCTTCTTTAACGAAAACAGTGGTAACGATAAAGAAGATCAGCATGATAAACACGATATCCAACATGGGCGTCATGTCGATCTGTGCATCTTCTTCCTCGGTTCTGACTTTTCGAGCCATAATCTCTCTCTCTAATGATGTGGCAGGCTATCAACTAGCCCTTCTCTTGCCAGCTTCACCTTCGCTTCAAGACGTGAACTGATGAACAGCCCAGATAGCGCGGCTACCATTCCCGCCATTGTCGGGATAGTTGCCATAGAGATACCAGCGGCCATAAGACGAGCGTTGCTGGTGCCCTGTGTTGCCATTGTCTCGAAAACACTGATCATACCGGTTACTGTTCCAAGTAGACCGATTAGCGGACACATTGCAATAATGGTTCTGATAATCAGCATTCTAGCGTTTAGATCGTCTGACGCTTGAGAAATCCACGCGTCACGGATTCTATGCGCATACCATGATGTGGTATCTGCTCGGGCATCCCAATTCGCGATGATGTTTTTCTTCACCTTTGGGAAGACCGAGGTTAAATACCAGTAACGCTCAATCATTAAAACCCACATGAGAAAGAGCGCGGCAGCAACGAAGTAAAGTACGTCACCGCCGGTAGCGATAAAGTCCCTGACCGATTCGAATAATCCAATCAGGTAATTCATATTACGCTTTCTCCGACTCTGTGTGAGCAGCTACGATACCCGCAGTTTGCTCATCAAGAATGTGGATGATTGATTTGCTACGAGAAGCTACGATGCTGTGAGTAAGGATTAGAGGCAGAGCCGCGATAATACCTTGAGCCGTAGTTACAAGAGCCATTGAGATACTTCCTGCCATCATACGTGGGTCACCAGTACCGAATAGTGTGATGGTTTGGAACGTCTCGATCATACCAAGTACTGTACCTAGTAGACCTAGTAGAGGAGCAATCGCTGCGAAAATCTTGATTACGTTGATACCGCTTTCGATACGTGGAAGTTCACGTAGGATTGCTTCATCAAGTTTAAGCTCAAGGTTCTCTGCGTCAGCAGTCTTGTTCTCTTTATAAACCTTAAGGATACGACCTAGAGGGTTACCTTCAGAAGGATTGCTTACGTTCTTAAGCTGTGAACGCATTTTGCCGCCAACGATAGTTAGCGTGATCATTTTGTAGATACCAATCAATAGGCCAATAGCAAGCATTAGCGTGATTGTATAACCTACTGGACCACCAGCGTGGTAACGCTCAGACATAGTCGCTTTCTGCTTCAGTAGACCAAGGATTGCACCTTGAGAAGGGTCAGCATAGAAAGGAACGATGCCAGAAGTCGCGTCGATTAGATCGTCAGCTGACGCTACGAAGTGACCGTCTGGTTGACGACCTAGAGGCTGAACTACTTCAGCTTCTGAATCGTAAGCTAGATAACCAGCTTCACCAACAAGGTTAAATGTACCAACACGAACAACTTCTTGCTGTGAAGAACCGCCGTCTAGGTTAACAACTTCTGTAGTGAACTTAACAACTTCACCGCCTTCAGTCATTTCTTTTTGAAGTGCGAACCAAAGGTCTTCAAGTTCTTGAATGTTAGGAAGACCTTTAGAGTCTTCTGACATTTCAGCTAAGAACTGACCACGACCTGGGAATTGTGCACTAACGATTGAAGTAGCGATACGGCCGTAAGCTTCAGAAGACGCTTGACGTACCACACCGAACATTTCACCAAGCGTACCAGTCGCTTGGTCTAGCTCAGCAGCTTTTTCGTTAAGAGTAACTTCGTTGTCTGAGAATTGCTTCTGTAGACGGTCACCACGAGCCTGTTCAGCTTTTAGGTCTGATTGAGCTTTGCGAAGAAGCGCTTGCTTATCAGCACGTGCAGACTGGAACTCAGCTTCACGTTTTTTATCTAGACGAGCTTCAGAAACGCGGTTCTGTTGAACCTGATCTAGAAGGTCTTTAAGGCTCTTTGCTTCCTGAGCCTGCGCTCCGGTTGCCGCAACTGCAACTGTCGCAGCGGCTAAAAGAGATTTGAATACTGGTTTCATTAACAATTACTCCGCTGCGCTAATTGGTAGTTTAATCAGATCCGCAGGAATGACGTTGTTAGCCATTTTAACTGCGTCAACAACTGAAGACAGATATTCGTCACCCAGTTTTTCCCATGCGCGGCTTTCGTTGTTCCATACCCATGCGTGAGTTTGGTCCAGAGAAAGTGCAACTAGCGCTGCGCGACCTAGGTTAAAGAAGTCAACAGTAACTTCTGTACCTGCGTCGTCAATCGTACCTTGGTAAGAGTTGATTTTCGTACCGTATTCAACTTCTACTAGGTAGGCTTCTAGCACCTGACGGAACTGCTCAGAAACAGTAACGTTAGAGTTAGCCATTAGATCGCGAAGACGCTCAACGCGCTGTAGACGCTCTTCTAGGTGAATTGGACGATCTAGCTTGATGAACTGCTCTAGGCTGTCAATCATGCGGAACATAAGAGGAACGATGCCCTGCTTAGTTTGCTCGATGCTGTCGATTTGACGCTGTAGAGAGTCGATACCACGTTGCTGGTCTGCAACTAGGCTAGCGATGTAGTCGTTGTAGATTTTAAGGTTTTCTGTCTCATCTACTGTTTGACGATACTCAACAAGTAGTTCTTGAGACTGTTCAAACAACGTGTTGATTTTTTCTTGAGATTTCGCTGCAGCCGCGTGGATTTTCGCTTCTTCTTTATGAAGATCTTCAAGCGTATCTGCAGAGACTGCACTACCTGTTAGTGCGAATGCACCCATAACAGTAGAAGCAATAAGAGTTCTCTTGCTCATTTTGGACATAGTTCCCAACCAAATTTCTTATTTGAATCCTCGCCGATAGGAAAATATTCGGGCAAGGGGCGTATAAAACTTTCACAATTTTGTTTCAGGAATGTAGCGCTGACTTCAATAGCCAGTACTACGAACGTAGTATACTCACATGGAATGTTACGTTTAGTCAAGTAACACACTGTTTACACCTAACAGATTTTCAATTAACTGCTCGTTTAACGTTCAGTTAGATGTAATATGTGTTGTATTTTTTCTAGCATATTTCCGGCCATTTCTTAATCGTTTAATATTCATCCAGAAAATTTGCTTTTTGATAGGATAAATTGCGTATTGGAGCAAAAAGATACTTTCTAAGCTGCACTGTTTTAGGGCAACATTATTATCGTCACTTACTTGTGGTGCGTTGCTTCTCCTTTGCATGCTGCTCATTGCCGTATAAAGGCGCTTATTAATCCCACAGAATAAAAAAACCAGCACAAATTTACATTGGATTGTTACTTACAATTTGTTATTTATACCGCCATCTATGTACAAGCAAAACTAATAAAACATGAACTCACCTACCTACAGTTGCACAGTGAATAACAAACCGATTTGGGTTTTCGATGATTTATGCTCAGTCGAAGAAGCGACTGGGATATTTAAAGGGCTAGAACTTAGCGCGTTTAAACACACTGAAATTGCGCGACCCGATACAGCAAAGTATAAGCATTGGGCGGTCGCGTTAAGCGATACTCAAGTGCGTGGGCTAGCAGTATATCAACATGCCATAAAAACCATATTTGATACCACAGGAAAGCACTATCGCGCCTATCGTGGTTACGTAAATTATGCTTCCTATGGCGATATGTTGTTTACTCACACCGATTGCCTTCCAGAAGCTGACGAACTAACGGTGTTAGTTTATCTGTGTCCCGAATGGGATATTGAATGGGGCGGAGAAACGTTATTTTATAATGATAACGACGATTGCGTTTTTGCAAGCACGCCAAAACCCGGAAGAACGGTTATTTTTCACGGCGCCATCAAGCATGTTGGACGTCCGCCCAATAGAATTTGCTATACACCTAGGTATACCCTAGCTTTCAAATTAGAGCCAGCTTAACCTTGGCTCTCATTAGCAGGCACGATATCAAACGCTACCGTTAGTCGTTGTTCGTCCGTTAAAATAGGGTTTGTTCCATGCCACATATATGAAGGAAAGAGTACTAGGTTGCCTTTCTTTGGTTTAATAGCAAAGTCTTCTACCATGGTCACTCCGGTAATGTCGGGGCGGCCAAAAACCAGCCAACCATTACCGTTTTGTTCTACTTCACTAGGCACATCTACATACAATACACCGCTAAGCCAACCTTCCGAGTGATAATGTGATTTATGAAAACCTTTTTTACGTAGCCTTACAGACCAGCTACCAATAAAGTTAACATCTGGGTGTAGTCGAGATAAAAACGGGTGCTTTTTCTGAGACGACAGCGCAGATAAAAAAGATGTCGCCCTATCTTCTATTGCAATTTTAAGCGCTTTGATCAAATCGTGTTCGGCCTCTAATAGATTCTCGAAGGTTTGAGAGCCATTGCGCAAAGACTGGCCAATAGGATGCCGTTCATTATTATGTAGCGTATTAAGATGCGCTTCCAATGCTTCTATGAAGCTTAGATTACTGCCTTCACTTTCAAAAAGCGGTGTGACCTCAACAAACTTTTGGTAATTACATAACTCGCTATACTTTTGCTCATTTCCGCACGCCTTATACGCTGTAGATAAAAGCGTCCAATAACCTTGGTTGAATGGCGCGATGCGGCAAACAAGTTCAAGTGCCTTAACTGCTTCTTTATATCGCTTGAGGCTTAATAGAGCGTAACTTTTCTCAATAAGTAAAGGGAGCGTTTCAACTGTCGGTTTCGAGGCGTTAACGCTAACCGTAGCCAGCGCCCTATCAAAATCTCCAAGTTCTCTTAACGTATTCGATAAGCTCGCCGCCGCTGCAATTTGATAAGATGGAAGCTTAGCTTCGACCAGTTTTTCTAACCACACTTTCGCTTTGTCAAACTCTTCTACTCTTATCATTAGTTCGGTATAAGCAAGAATTAAATCAGGCTTGTCTAATGACAAGTTTTTTTCTAACAAAGCAAACGGCGCCTCGACGTTTTGTACCCACGCTAGATGTGCATATTCTTTGTGTAAACCGACACTATCAGGAAACGTAGTTAACCCCTCTTTATAGGTGGCGAAAGCCTCGTCCAACAAACCATTAAGTGCAAAGGCTGCCGCCAGGTTTTGAAACAATTCAGCGGTTGATTGACCCGTCGAGAGTGCCTTTTTATATAACAAAATTGCTTCGTTAAACTGATTATTTCTTCGCTTAATATTTCCTAAATTATTGAGCGCTTTAACATTTTTCGGTTCGGTTTCTAACAACTTTTTCAAATAGCGCTCAGCCTCAGCATCGCGTTTATTTTCAATTAAAATGGATGCGATCAGCAGTAGAACTGTGCTTTTAATAGGCTCTCTTTTTAACAAATCGTGACATTGCATTTCCGCATCTTTATAACGCTTGGAAACTAGAAAGGCTCTTGCCAAATTGTACTTGTAATCAAATGCGCCGGGCTTAACTTTTAAAGCTTTAGTAAACCATAAGATAGCTTTGTGAGTCTGCCCTTTATCGAGAAGCAGGTTTCCGTAGCTATTCATCAAGTCAGAAGATTGAGGAAAAAGCTTTAAACCTTTTTCAAAAATTTTTGCGGCATCATCAAGCCTACCAATTTTCCTCATCGCACTGCCGTACAACTGCGGAACAACTGCATCAGCACGTGCTATGGCGGCATTTTGCTTCACCGTGTTGATGACCAAGAGGAAATCACCTTTGTTAAAGGCATTAATAAGGTTTGGAATTATTATATGTGGTTGCAGCTGCATTATGCGTATAACCTCTTATCCAATGTTGCTAACGCTCCGTATTGCGAAGACCATTCGCTGTAGGCTGAAATGAACTGGGTAATGTCTGCTCGCTCGTCAAGCGTTAAATGTGGATTCCAAACATCCATAATTAATACCGCTCTAGCGGTGTCGGCGCCATTTTCCGCGCTATGTTGATAACTGTCATCAAATAAAATTGCCGTCTTCCCCTCACGCCAAAACACTTTTTCATTAGCAACATTTAAATAGGATTTATCATTGATAATCAGGGGGATGTGCAGCGTCCACTTAATATTGGAAATACCGAAGTGAGGAGGTATTTTTGTATTTGGCTGTAACACAGATATCACAACCTCAGGCGCATGAACTGGGCAGTGAGCTAAAATCGGAGAATCGAAGAGCGCTTTGATTTCCTCAGGTAGCTGCCTTCCATGCTTGGTTAACTCACCGCCTTTCATTAGGTGAAGTGAGTTCCACTTTAGCGCCAACTGCGCCCATTCTTTGGTGTTTGGCACGTCTCCAGTGTCGTGAATATATGGCTCGTTTGCTTGTGATAACCGAGATATAAATACACCCTTATATTCAGAAAGCGCAGCTACATAAGCATTTAGCCCTTTTACTGAATTTACATCGGAAAACGGCGCAGATGGGAGATTTGGAACATACAGAAAACTTGGCGATTGCAAAGCTTTATCAAATTGCTTTTGCTCAGCACCACAAAATATTGCGACGGCCCGTTTTATCCTATCACTCGAACCGATAGACTGTGTTTTAACAAATAAATCACGTCGCGCTAAATTCCCCACGTTATGAATATGTGTAGCTTGAGATTTAGTAAGTGGAACACTCGTTGCTGGAGATAAATACTCGGGCCACAGGGAGAAGACTTCACTATAAAGACGAAAAGCATCATTATAATGCCCCGCGTTTATAGCGGCAGTTATTCTAGCGAGTGTTTCTTCGAGGCTATGGTTATTGTTTTTATTAGTCATACAAAAATGGGAAGCGTTTTGCCTCCCATCTTAAACTAACATTCGGTGTATTTACAGGTCACCGCCGCCAGTTTCTGTACCGCGCTGCATACGCAACCAACCATCGCGACCCGCTTCACGCATTTGCTCTCTTTCTTCTACAGAGTAACAGACGCGTTGCATGCGGTTTGAACCTATTTTCTTTTCCATTTTGCAAACCATACCATCGTCTTCTGCATTGGTATCAGCTTTTGCATATTGAGAACTTTGATTGCTAGTTGAACCACATGCACCAAGTGCTAGAGCAAGGCTTGATGCAAGAATTATTTTTGTAACCTTTTTCATCCGTGTTATCCCTTAGTATAAGTACCGTAGATTAAGTTACCATACATTGTTGTACATTCTCTAATCCATTTTGTAACTAACCATTTATTTTCCGAAACTGTTGGCGCACCAGCATGATAGCTATTCAACAGTAGCTTTCCGTTTTCATCGCTGTTGGAAAAAACAACCATAGTTCCACTTTTTGGCGCTATACGAATATCAAGTTTTGGGAAAAGGGTTTCTCCCCCCTCATTGATGGTGTTTAAATAAACAAGTGCAGTTTTAATACGCTGCTTTCCGTCTTTAAACATTAGTGCATCGTTTATTTCATTTAGCCCATCGTAATGCGGCTTATACTGCTGACCAGGTGAATACGTCAGTAAATTTAGCGCTTCGCCATTTTGTCTCAAGGTATGCGTGATCTGCGAAATTATTTTATCGAGCTTACGGGTAATCCAGTCGCAGTGAGTAGGCTCTATAACCGCAACATAACTCGTTCGCACACTATCAATTTTTCCTCTCCCCGTCACAGGGTCTACCACCATTGAAGGTTTTAACAATGCGCTAAATTTAGCTATTAGATAGCGGCATTCATATTCGGATAAAATGCTTTCATATACTTCAATGGGTAACGATTTATCTAAGACCTTTGAAGGTTCATATACTCTAATGAGCGCACTGGATAATTCATCAATGGTTTGTTGGTGGGCGCTCAGAGCAGTAGAAACCGATACTTCTGAAGTTAATTTAAGCTGGCTACTAATATTTGGTGCTAAATGACAAACCTTACCTGCGATATAAGAAAACGCGCTGCTTTCTACCGATAAGTAAGAAAGCGTAACGAGGTAAGCTTCAATAACGCCTTCCTCACCAAGTGAAAGTAACGTCTGTGCGACAAATTTAGGGTTCCATGCTACATCACCAAAATAGCCAATCAGCAACTTATGGAACTGAACAACGGGATTATCGGCACACCCTGCTCCATCTAGAAACGCAACAGACTCGTTAGGGTTTTCACCCGATTTATAATAAGCATAATCCAGCGCCGCATTGATATCCCCTAACTCGCCCGCCTGCTTTAGCCATAGCATTGCCTCATCAGTATTACCTGAAGAATGAGCTTCGTTAGCACTGTTGATACACTGTTCTATATTCATAACCTGTTGTCCACATAACAAAAAAGCCTCCGAAGAGGCTTTTTAAATTCTATCTACAACTTCAATTAGAAGTTAAGGTTTACTCTTGAGTAGAAGAATTGTCCAGGAATTTCATACATAGACGGGTCGAAGCTGTTAGCAAACGTCGAGTAAGAAACTTCAGGGTCAGTGTCGAACAAGTTGTTCACACCAAGCGTGATGCGCAGGTTATCGTTAACTGCGTAACCTAGTGATACATCGTGGTATGCCATATCTTCAAGTTCGTTGAAGCTATCGCCACCAAGCTCGTCGCTTGGATCACTACATAGTTGTTGATCTAGCGTATCGCCATCGATTGAACACTCTTCAGTCGTGTGGCCGATGAAGCGAACTAACCAGTTAGCTGTCCAGTCATCGTACGCCCACGTTACTGCAAGGTTAGTACGTAGACGTGGAACAACGTCACGGTCGCCCGCAAGACCAGCATCGTTAAACTCAGTAGATGTGTTTGTTACTGGGTCAACAACAATCGTTGTGCGTTCATCAACATAAGTACCATCCCAGTTAACGCGGAAATCACCGTACTCAGTTTCAAAGTTATACGCTACGTTGTAGTCGAAACCAGACGTTGTTTGACCACCAAGGTTTACTTGACCGTTAAACAAGTCTACTACGTTACCGCCAGCACCACGTTCAATAAGCGAACATAGGTTTACACCAGTTTGGGCACAGGCATTAAGAATGGTTTGTGCACCAACAGATGACACTGCGTTATCAACTTCAATATCGAAGATATCAAACGTGATTGACAGGCCTTCAACTGCTTCAGGAGAGTATACGAAACCGTATGTGAAGCTTTCTGCTTCTTCTGCTTCTAGGTTTGCATTACCACCTACAGTAGTACGAATCTGCGTGTTAGGTTGCTCGTAGCTTGCTGGAATACCTGCACAACCTGGAAGCTCTGGGTTACCCGCAGCACCGCCATTACATGGGTCAGTTAGCGGCGCAAAGCTATCACTGTTACCTGAGAACAATTCATCAAGAGATGGAGCACGGAATGCTTCAGACCATGTACCACGTACAAGTAGGTCGTCATTAATACGCCACTTCAGACCAATCTTCGAGTTAGTAGTGTCACCAAAGTTGCTGTAGTCAGAGTAACGAGTAGCAAGTTCTAGGTCTAGCTGCTCTACACCAGGCATATCTGAAAGAAGCGGAACTGCAAGTTCTAAGTAAACTTCTTCTACACTAAAGGCACCAGAGGTAGGCTGACGCGCGTTACCTGAAGTAATACCCGCAGCGATGATTGCATCTGGCTGGTCGTAGCCTGACTGCCAGCGTTTCTCATAACCTGATGCGAATGCTAAGTAACCTGCTGGTAATTCTAACAACTCACCAGAGATGTTAGCAGAGTAGCTTTCTAATGAAGAGTTAAGCTCGTCTTGCGCAGTGAACGTAATGTAATCAAGCATTTCTTGCGTAATTGTGCCTTCACCGATTACGTTTGGCGCACCACCGAACAAGTTAAGCGGAGTACATTCGCCTGTACAGTTCGCAGGGTCACCGATAGCTTGCGCTACGCGGTCCATATTAAGAAGACCGTCGGTAGACGTGTTTTGCGTGATATCTGCGTACGTGTAGTTTGCATCCCAGAAGAATTCTCTGTCAGCAAATTCGATAACGCCTTCAAAACCACCGTTGAACTGGAACTGGTCAACATTCTGTTTAAAGCTACGGAAACCCGCTTCCATCATACGGCGACCAAACAAGAACATTTCACGTGCATTTGGATCTGCATCTAGTACGTCTTGGTCGGTCGTAACGTCGAAATCGTAAGGGCTAAATGGATTGTCAGCCGATAAAGTGAAGCCCGTGTCGCCAAACGCGGTACCGATGAATAGTGGAGTAGGCGCCAGAGCCTGCTCTGACTTACGGTTGCCGTAAAAGCCTGTTACGTTTACAGATAAATTGTCTGTAAGTTCATAACGTGCCTGAGTATAAATATTAGTACGTTCTTGTGGTGTAGATAGGTAGTTGAACGGCGCGAAGTTGAAGCGGCTATCTGGTTCAACCCATGGCTCTAAACCACCGTTGCCGTCACCTTGTTCGTTGAAGCCATTATCGGCTTGGTCAAAAGTCCAGAAACGCCCCTGAGGTGGAGCTGATGAACCACCGAAGCCTTCAGGCGTACCAAAAGTAGGTACTGCAGAGATTTCACGGTCGCCCGCTAGTGTTGGCTCTTCTTCTACGTAGCTGATGTTAAAGTAAACATTGCCTTTGTCGTTAGAAGTACCGAAGCCGATATCCCACTGCTCTTTGTTGCCGTCGCCTTCGTCATATTGGCCGATGTAACCAGATGCGTGAACGCCTTCAAAATCTTGACGAGTGATGATGTTTACAACACCAGCAACCGCGTCAGAACCATATACCGCAGATGCACCATCTTTAAGCACTTCAATACGCTCGATGATCGATGCTGGGATGTTGTTAAGGTCAACAGAGCCAGTAAGACCTGGCGCCCAACGCTTACCGTTAACAAGAACTAGCGTACGGTTTGAACCAATACCACGAATGTTAATAGTCGTTGTACCATTACCACCGTTGTTGTTATTGGTGTTAATAGCAGAACCTGCAGAAGGAATTGCTTGAAGAACGTCACCGATTGAAGTAATACCAAATTTTTCGATATCTACACGTGACATAACAGTAACTGGGTTTGCACCTTCAATGTCGGTACGACGGATACGAGAACCTGTTACTTCGATTTTTTCTACTGCGTCCGCTGCTTCTTCGGTTTCCTGTGCGTTAACTGCACCAGTGAAGCCGATAGTTGATGCCGCACCGAATGCGCACGCTAGCTTCACTGACTTAGCCAGCTTAGAGTTTGTAAACATGTATTGTCTCCCTGGACCACTAAAACTCTTAGTGTGTGTTTCTTAAATCGTTTATATAACGAATTATTATTAGTAAGGTCAAAGCCTCACTTTGATAATAACCACATCCTAAGCGAACGGTCAACTGGGATTAGACGGGTGTTCGGTAAAAGTTCAATTTTTTTTCGTCTTTTTACCTTCTTTTGTAAATATTAACTTACATTTAACATTTCAAGCTCATTAAATAACCACGCTGCTCACTTTGCGTACGCTTTGGTAAAAAGGGCGGAATATACACCTAAAGTATACCCACGCCCTAACCTTAAATCTCTGCTCTGCCCTTTAATTAGAACGAGTAATTTACGCTAAAACGAACGTATCTAGGTGTTTGCCACGCAGTCGGTAGACCGTAATTTGGGTTCACATCTGGGTTTGTTGGATCAGCTGAACTTTCATCATCATAAATCTCGTTAACTTCTGTTACGCGATCGTTGTTGAGAAGGTTGAAAATATCCGCGCGCACTACCAATGTTTGGTCTTCGCCAATATCGATATTATAAGATGCAGAAACGTCGATAGAGTAGTAGCTGCTTGTTCGGCCACGAGAACCTCGAGGCGCTGGCTCACCACCGGCAAAGAATGACTCTGAATCATACGCCTGAGCAAAAGTATCTGTCGGGTGATAACCAAACGCATTGATTGGGCGACCGGTCCAAAACTGAAGGTTTGCACCAAGGGTTAAATCTTCAGTCACTGCATAAGCACCGTAAAGTTTAACCTGATGACGTCTGTCGTTTGGCAAGTCACCATAGGCGTTATCAAGTAGTCCTGGTTGGTCAAATAACGTCGTTAAACCTGCATCATCCTGACCGTTATCTGAACGCACGTAACCTTCGTTGTTACCCCAGTTATGTGACCATGTATATGCGGCGTTAAGCATCCACACACCGTCCCATGCTCTCTGCCACATAAAATCAACAGCTGCATACTTACGAATTGAATCTGGGTAACCCAATTCTTCAGCAGACAAGTCCATATAAACTAACTCACCTTCAGCGCCCGGCAACTCAGTAGTACCGATGCGCATATCAGAATTAGGATTTGTTAGTACATATTGGTGGAAACCATCCCAGATGTCAGATACGTCACCGTAGCCATTCGCTGCAGCCCATTCGATAACAGCCGCATCGATTGCCATGTCTTCGATAGTGGTAGACAATTCACGGTATGTACCTTGAATTGACATACTCCACTCATCATTTAATTGGAACTGGTAACCAGCGATAAACTCATCTGAGTACATAGAATCAAGGTTTTGGTCTACGATCTCATCGGGTGATTTTGCCGTGCCGTCTGCAAACACATCATCAGGCTGTGTTTTAGCGCCCGTTAGATTAGGAATACCCAGCGCTTCATCAGCAAAGCCTTCAAACTCGTAATATTCTTGTGTGTACGTTTCCGCACCTGCTAAACGAATATTCGTATTTGCTGCGATAGGTAAATAGTATCTGCCGTAGCTCGCCCATGCTTTGGTCTCTCCATCACCAAATACGTCCCATACCGCACCTAAACGAAGTGCCCACTGGTTGTCGAGTTTGGCAAAAGACTCACCGTCAGCGTTAAAGTTTTCAAACGTATCGTTACGAAGACCTGCGTTGATAACCAAGTTGTCAGTAACTTGCCACTGATCTTGGACATAAAAAGCGAAGTTTTCAGAATCAAATTGACCACCAACGTTATAGTCACGGTGACGAACTTGGTAAATTTCTTCGTTCGCAGGGTCACTGTCGTTAACATAGTACAAATTATCCGAAAAGATAATTGACTAAGCAAAGCAAAGTAATCAACTCATTTATGCGCAGCTTGCGACGAAACAACCCTTTTGAGCGATGACCGGTTGAACCGGCCCTAATTTTCACTAAATATATAATTTAAATGCATTTTTTCGAATGTAGATTTATTGTAGATAAAAGCCCAACTGCTTTCTTACAGGCTCTGGCAAGTCAGGCAATGCATTCGAATATCACAACCTATTGCAAATAAAACCCTAACCGTCGACGAACGGATTCTGGTAAATCCGGTAATGCACTTTTTGGTAATAGAAAGGTCGCCATATTAAAGAAGTCTAAGTAAATACGGTTGGATTCTGTGGTCTTCTTAAGATAATGGTGGCCTGATGAGCCCCCTGTCCCTATTTTGGTCCCTAGCATGCGTTGAACCATCATAGCGTGACGATAACGCCAGATTGTCAACTGCTCGTCTATTTCGGTTAACGCAGTAATAAGTTGGAAAGGTAGATTAAAGATTGGTTCTTCTGAGTACTGCTTTATAAACAGTGCTGATAGTAAGGCCTTATGACTTAAACGAAACTTGCCCTCGCCTCTTAGCTTTTCGAACTGTGTTTCGTTAAACAACGCGTCGAAGTTTTCCATGGTCGCTTGCAAGTCTTTTATCTCTTGTCGCTTTTCTGTATCAGACAACATGTCGCTGGTTGAGACGGTGTGATGATCATCTTTCAACATTTCGTCAGCCGCATCTTTATAATACTGCCAAAAATCAAAATCCTCTGTTTTTAGCAATGGCATTCGAGACAGCCACTTATCAACCAATTCAAACAGGCTAGGTTTATTTTCGAGGTTTTCTAATAAGGCTCTGTCTTTATCAGTTAAACGGTTGTAGAAACTTTGCTTATCAAAATCAATGCGAAACTCTCGCTTTAAGCCAAGGGATATTTCTAACCGTTTAAACTGAATACTTTGGAAACCTGAAGCGGGAACCAGATAGTCCCTGAATGAAAGAAATTGCTGAGGCGTCATGGTCTCCATAATGGCAATCTGGTCATTCATTAACTTTTGAATTTGAATTATGCGCTGCAGTCTGTGTACCACCAGCGTGAGTTGCTGATCTTTTACCGCCTCTTGATTGAATGTATCAATTACCGCGTTAAGTTCGTGAAGGACTTGTTTAAACCACAACTCGTAAACCTGATGCACTATGATAAAGAGCATTTCTTCGTGAGCCCCATCACCGTATTTTTCACTTTGTAAGTCTTGGGCCCCTAATATTTTATCTAATTGCAGATAATCGCCGTAATAGCAGGGCTCTATGTTCTTTTTCATGTCGTTTTTGCCTTATCACTCTATTTATTGAGCGCTATACACTCGATAAACCGTTTTCATTCCTACATCAAGATGAAGAGAAACCAACGCGTGTTTATTGATAACTTTTTCAATGTGCGCGCAATTCTAGCACCGATGTCTCGACATCCACAGAATACAAGCTATACATTATAAGGATATATAGCTAAGGTCAGAGCCGAACATTTTACGTGTATAAAAATGTGTCCGTTCAATACACACACCTAACAATGATGTATATATTGCTCACTAAAAAGACGACAAATAAACATGTGTCGCAGAGAAAATAAGAAAGGTAGGGAACATGAAGCTAGATGACGACATTCATAATTATTACGAGCACTTGGTACTCGAGCGAATCAACAAACTAGGGTTAGATGGAAGTAAAAGTCCAGACTACTTGGCCGATTTATGCTGTTTGGCATTAAACCAAGTGCCGCCCCGCTATATTCGGTATGAAGTTGATATGGCGTTTTACTTACCACAGAGCGAGCGAAATCAAATGGAAATGAACGTTGAGCACGCTATCAGTAAAGCAATAAAGTATTTGGATGAAACAGAAAAAAACAAAGAGATTAGCGAATAAGGAAGTTTGGGTGGCGGGCCTCCAGCCACATCCCGGCACATGAGTCGTCTGCTGCGGCTGCTCCCTTCCGGGCCTGACCGAGTTCACAGAGTATCATTGCGGGAGGACCAAAAGCCCACCATAGAAACTGCATTCAAAGCAAAGTCATTCGCCCCTGCTTGAGTGCGGGGCGCATTATGACTATTTGGCTCTGAGTTTTCAACCCTTTAAATTAAATCTCTCTTCGGCAATAAGGTTTGCTACGCGGTTAGTCGCCGCCCCCTCTTGCTCTGCACGGGTATAAATTTCTTTCAGTGTATCGCCGATTTGCTCAATATGTGCGCGCAACGCTTCGTTTGAACTCGTTTCCATACGTTGGTGGAAGATATCAATAACACCACCTGCGTTAATCACATAGTCTGGCGCGTAAAGAATACCCCTTTGCTGCAATAACTCACCCATGTCCTCGCGAGCCAGCTGATTATTAGCCGCCCCTGCAATAACCTTAGCTTTTATTAAAGGCAAAGTTTGGTCGTTAATAGCTGCACCTAATGCACATGGAGCGAGAACATCTACATCTAAACTTAAGATTTCTTCTGGCGCTACTGCTGTTGCACCAAGTTCAGATACGGCTTTCTCTACCCCTTCAGGATAAATGTCGGCAACGTAGAGTTTTGCGCCATGCTCATGAAGATGCTTAGCAAGGCGATAACCAACGTGCCCCATACCTTGTATAGCCACACTTACGCCTTCTAAGCTGCGCTTAAGGCCGAACTCTACTGTGGCTTTTAAGCCAACAAACACACCGTACGCCGTTGAAGGTGCAGGGTTGCCATCGGGCACCTCACCCGCGTAGTGGTATTTTGCGTGTACCCCTGCGATGTAATCTGACTCAGTTGCCATGGTTTGTAAGTCGGTCACTGAGATACCAGAATCTTCAGCCGTAAAGTATTTACCCCCCAACGACTCTACAAACTTACCCATGGCTTTCATCATTTCTGGCGTTTTGGCTTTTCGAGGGTCGCCAATAATGACAGATTTGCCACCACCAAGTTCAAGGTTCGCCATGGCGGCTTTATAGGTCATGCCCTTTGAAAGTCTCAATACGTCAGTTAGCGCTTCACCACTATTTACGTAAGGCCACATACGACAGCCGCCAAGCGCTGGGCCCAGATTCGTATTGTGTACAGCAATAATGGCATTCAGGCCCGCTTCTTCATCGTGATAAAACGCAACATGTTCATGATTATCGAACTCTGGGTGATCAAAAACTGACATATTTTCCCTATTACAACTGTGGTGAATTAAAACTTTCCCAAGATGGCGCTGTCACGAAAAGTACACACCATCCACTTGGGGTGAAATGAGAGTCTGATGATGTTTTGCGTTACACTCGCGGGCTTCGCAAAGATCACCAACATTTTGCCAAGTGTATCTGATTGTCCTGAGGACAGGCGTTGCAAAGTTTGTTAATGACATTTACAAACTGAAACGCATAAGAATTGAATACAATTTTTCTAGGATAGCTATCCTAGAATTTTTTTTGATATA
Source organism: Alteromonas sp. G5_S2_22_S1 (assembly GCF_054968525.1). NCBI lineage: Bacteria > Pseudomonadati > Pseudomonadota > Gammaproteobacteria > Alteromonadales > Alteromonadaceae > Alteromonas > Alteromonas sp. G5_S2_22_S1. The sequence goes on from NZ_JBQKUJ010000003.1 coordinate 266,291, forward strand.
TAATAAACATCATAAAAGCGACGGAAACAGTGTTAATGAAATTGGATAAATTTGACCGTGAGATTTTACGCGTTCTTCAACAAGACGCCACGGTGTCAATGGCCGACCTAAGCCAACGCGTAGGATTATCTCATACTCCTTGTTGGAGACGGGTAAAGCGGATGGAAGCCGATGGCATTATTCTCGGTAAAGTCACCTTGCTCAATAGTAAAAAGCTTAATTTAGGCGTATCGGTTTTTATTTACGTTACGTTGAAAAACCACGACGGTGACTCGCTCACTGATTTTGAAAGTGCGGTACAAAACATTGATGAAATTGTGGAGTGCCACACCACCAGTGGTGAAAAAGATTACTTGCTAAAAGTGATTGTAGAGAGCATTGAAGAATATGAGTTTTTGCTTAAGACTAAATTAACGCACCTGCCTCTCGTTGACCACCTAAGCTCAACCTTTGCATTGAAGCAGGTTAAAAATACCACCGAGCTTCCCATTAAACGTCAGTAGCTCAAGTTTGGGGGTCAGAGTACATATTCCGCCCCTTCCACTCAATTGGCGTCTACTTGATTTTCAGGCATTGCATTTTTGAATGCGTCAATCTCGTTACAGTTTTTTGCTATTTTGCTAATAAGCGGGTAGCGGCTCATGTCTACGTTAAACCGCTGAGCGTTGTAAACTTGCGGCACCAAACAGATATCTGCAAGCGTAACATTAAAGTCAAAGCAAAACTTACCCGCTTGGGTCTGCAGCCTTTTTTCGATACCGTCAAACCCAAGGGTTATCCAATGAGCTGCCCACTTAGCCACATCATCCTGTGATGCTTCAAAATTTCCTTTCAACGCATTTAACACGCGAAGGTTTCCAATAGGCTGTATATCGCAGGCAATATCTTGCGCCAACGCTCGCACCCTTGCCCGTTCTGTCCGATGCTCAGGGATAACACGATACTCACTCTCATATCGCTCATCAAGGTATTCAATGATCGCTAAGGACTGGTTGAGAATGATGTCCTCATCATCGTCGACCAGCGTTGGGACCAAGTGAGCAGGATTCAGCTGTGAATACTCACTACTATGCTGCTCCCCACCATTATTTACCAAGTGTACGGGCACATAGTCATATTCAACACCTTTTAAATTTAGTGCTATTCGCACACGATAAGAGGCGGTTGAACGCCAGTAGCCATAAAGTTTAATACTCATGGTATTACCTCGCCTGTTTTACATTGCGCTGGGTCATCGTAGTGTTTAACGCCTTAAATCAGGCTAATTGCCGCTGCTCGCAACATGCGCGCAATACGGCTCATTAGATCAGCGGCTGTTACCACTACTTATTTTAGCTAAGTGGTTTTACCTGTTGTTCTATAGTGCCAAATATTGAGCTCCCGTTTTCATCAAGCATTTCAATACGAATTCGGTCGCCAAATTGCATGAATGGCGTTGAAGGCTTACCGTCGCGAATGGTTTCAATCGTACGTACTTCGGCAATACACGAATAACCCACACCGCCTTCTGCTATCGCAGAACCATAGTCAGTTCCCTGTTTGTTCGACACAGTACCGGAACCAATGATAGCCCCTGCCCCCAAGTTTCTGCTTTTTGCTGCATGAGCAACAAGCTGCCCAAAATCAAAGGTCATATCTTGTCCGGCTTCAGGCTTACCAAACAGTTCACCGTTATAGGTTGAACGCAGCGGCAAATGCACTTTGTTGTCTTTCCACGCGTCTCCTAATTCATCTGGCGTTACCGCTACTGGTGAAAAGCTTGACGCAGGCTTTGATTGGAAGAAGCCGAACCCTTTCGCTAATTCCCCCGGGATAAGACCTCTAAGGGAAACATCGTTGACCAACATAATAAGGCGAATTCGCTCTGACGCTTTATCCGGTGTGCATGCCATCGGTACATCGTCGGTAACCACTGCAACTTCACCTTCAAAATCAATTCCCCAATCATCGTTAGGAAGGATAATGTCGTCTTTTGGGCCGATAAAATCATCAGACCCGCCTTGATACATCAGTGGGTCTGTCCAAAAGCTTTCAGGCATTTCTGCATTACGTGCTTTTCTTACCAGTTCCACATGATTTACGTACGCACTGCCATCTGCCCATTGGTATGCTCTTGGCAACGGCGATTCGCAGCGAGACTCATCAAAAGTCACGCTTTCGCAGCTTTGCTCATTAAGTGCCTGGTATTTCATCTGAAGCTGTGGCGCAACTTCCTTCCAATTGTCCAACGCATCCTGCATTGTTTTTGCAATGTCTTGTGCACTGCATGCTCGAGAAAGGTCCTTCGACACCACCATTAGGCAGCCATCTCGGGTTTCATCTTTATAGGTTGCTAACTTCATTCTTCTTTCCTCGAAAACGGTTGGCAGGCGTGGCTATTTTCATATTTTTTAACGCTCACTACATACTCAATAACGAGCGCACAAGCACGCCAACACTTTATACAAATGCGTAAGTACAGTTATGCCACTAGTTGGTATAGGTGAGAAGACTTACAGTGACGAAGTTTTATTGGCCTGTAAGAAAGGGTGTACGGCAGTAAGCGTTAATAAGATACGCGCCGCTTTATCCCACTAGCTTTGCGTTGATTGTAAATTTTTCGTAACACGCAAATTAAGGCGTGTAGAGAGGTTAACGTACAGCGAAAAGCCATGTGCCGGTTTTCCGAGCTATTTACCTATTCATTATTTTATTTGTAGCTAAATGGTCGGCAGTTACCGTTTGACGTTGAAATAAGTCGTGCGAGCTTGCGCCCGTAAACCCCGCGTTATTATAACGCAGCGCAATAAACGCTCGCTCGCCACGCCCTTGTCATTACAACTTCACGGTTGCTTTATTAATACCGTATTCACGAAGTTTGTTAGCAATCGCCGTGTGGCTTAAACCAAGCTTTTTCGCTAACTGACGGGTACTTGGATAAGAGGGGTATAAGCGTTTTAGCAAGTCTTTTTCAAACTTTTTAACTTCCTCATCTAAGGTACCTTCAAAGTTCTCGTCAATGTAGGTTACGCTAGGTGCACAGCTGGGAAGCTGAATATCTTCTTTAGTAATTTCTTTACCATCCAGCAGCGACAATGCGCGATAAAGGGCATTTTGTAGCTGTCTTACGTTACCAGGCCACGGATACTGCTGCAGAAAGTCGACACATGACTTACTAAGCTTCGCCGGTCGTCTTCCCAGTTTTGTGCTATGCTGCACAATAAACGATTCGGCAAGGGGCACGATATCTTGCCTGCGGTCTTTTAATGATGGCATGACCAAGCTAAGTACATTGAGGCGATAATAGAGCTCTTTTCTAAATCGCCCCTCCTCAACCAGCTGACCTAAGTCTCGGCAGGTAGTGCAAATAAAGCGTACGTCCACTTTAACCGGCTCAGCATCGCCTACGCGTCTAAATTCACCGTCTTCTAAAACCCGTAGCAATTTAGCCTGAAGCTGTGACGACATGTCAGCAATTTCATCGAGCAACAGGGTGCCGCCTTTCGCCTGCTCTAAAAGTCCAACTTTAGCATTCGGCTGATTAAACGCGCCTGCCGCATAACCAAAAAGCTCGGTCTCCGCCACGCTATCGGGTAATGACGCGCAGTTAAGTGCCAAAAATGCACCTTCACTTCGACGGCTCGATTGATGACACGCACGCGCAATCATTTCCTTTCCTGTTCCTGTTTCACCAAAAATAAGAATAGGGGCATCTAAATCGGCTATGCGTTTAGCTTCATGCACCACGCGTTTCATAAACGGTGACTGCGCAATAAAGCGGTCAAAACTATCCGTAGGCGACTGATGGAAAGCAGTAAATTGCTGGCCCAAACGCATTTCAGATTTCAATATGACCACTGCACCGGCCATAATCATATTTTTATCGCCGTCAGGTACGGTAATAGGCAACATATCGGCAAGATAATCTTGCTGAATAAACTTAACCTTTGACGACTGCGGGCCCGGCGATTTACCGTCCATCCACTTAGTAAAGTTAAACCCTTTTACGACTTCACTAATTTCTGTGCCTTCAATGTCGCTAGACGGCGTTTCTAAGCCCGCGCTTACCGCTTCGTTGCACAGCACGATGTTTCCCTTGGCATCAATGGAAAAAACAGGGTCAGGCAGCGTTCTTAAAATTGCTGAAAGCTGATTCTTTTCACGTTCACCAGGCATAAAAAGCGTGGTCTTCACGTCATCAATACCATCGATACGGCGAATTTGTGGCATGAGATGCTGGAAGTCGGCAAATTCTATATTGGGAAAATTAAGGAAAATTTTTCCCGCGGGATCGATTTCTATACCGCGTAAATCTATTTCTTTGGTTACGAGAATATCTAACACATCTTGAGTAATACCAAGACGATCCTGACAACTGATTTCTAGACGCATAGGGTATTATAGCTATTTTGTAAACATATATGTACAGAGTATCATACTTTTACAAAAAGATAACAAGATAAATGTTACAGAAGGTTAAAATTGGTAGTGGCAAGAACGAGGTAATGACAAGCGATAGGTAAAATCGGGCGTAAAAAAAATGCCACTACAACGAGCGGCATCCTATATAAAACACATTTAATTAACAATAGTGTTAGCTCGCTTTTTTCTCTTTAGGCGGGAAAAGTGGGGAAAATAACCCCAGAGATTTAGCCTCTTCAACCAATGCCATAATATCCATTTCGGCCAATTCAAATAAGTGGTCGAATTCAGGTAGGATATAATAAAGCGGCTGCATAATATCAATGCGATACGGCGTTCGCAGCGCATCAACTGCAGTAAGTGGGTTACGCAACGGTTCATCACTGTCTAACGCGTAAATAGTCTCTCCCGGCGAAGATAAGATACCGCCACCATATATTTTAAGCCCCCCTTTCGCTCTCACTAGGCCAAACTCGACAGTAAACCAATATAACCGCGCCAAATATACCCGGTCTTCTTTGCTCGCCGCCAGCCCTAGTTTTCCATAAGTATGTGTGAAGTGCGCGAACGCCGGGTTGGTTAACAGCGGGCAGTGTCCAAATACTTCGTGAAAAATGTCGGGCTCTTGCAGGTAGTCAAACTCTTCTCTGGAGCGAATAAAGGTGGCAACTGGAAACTGTTTGTTAGCCAGTAACCTAAAAAACTCGCCAAAGTTGATTAAGGCGGGCACTTCAGCCGTTTGCCAACCGGTCTTTTCCATTAGTACCTTGTTGATATCAGGCAGCTGTGGAATTTTCTTTTCGTTAAGCTTTAATAGGTCTAGCCCATCTAAGTACTCTTGGCATGCTCTTTCTTTTACCAGCGGAATTTGTCTTTCGTACAGTTCCGACCAAATTTGGTTCTCTTCATCTGACCAATGAATGACCCCATTTTCATCAGATTGTCGCGACTGGTATTGCGTTGATTTTGGCATAACTTCTGTAACCAATAAGGTTTAAAAAACTTACCTATCAGTCTAATGAAATTAGCCGCTTGTAAAAGACAAATGCGCAATGGGGGTAAAGATTCAACTGTAACAGAAATTTTACATTAACAACAAAAGCAGCTGATTTTATAAGAAAAAGCCGCTATTAAAAAGCGGCTTTCATTGCTTATAGCAGAGAATTTTGAAGGGGTTACAAGCGGCTAATTTCTTTATTAAGTTGATATTCGCGAGATGTGACGTAGGTCTCCATTTTGCGAAGTCTCTCTTCCGCTTTTTCGAAACGATTTCGAATATCGTGAAACGCTTGTTTAGGTGGCTCGCCGGCTTGCCAGACTTTGGTTTTCACCTCCACCTTTGGGCTTTTAACCTGACCGTTGTTTGGGTTAGTCCAGCCTTTTCCCCGTGAAAAAACTGGGGGCGTTGGCGCCTCGTTTAATCCCGCAGGTTTCTTATCTAGAATAAACCAAGCGGCAATGTAAGCGACAAAAATGAACGGCCCGGCTAATAAAAAGAACCCGGTAACGACTAAAATTCTTACTAGCCATGTTTCTAAACCGAAGTATTCTGCAACGCCTGAACACACACCTGCAATACGCGCATTCTCTGGGTTTCGGTAGAGCTGTTTACCATTTCTCATGCTCTATTCCTCCACTCAGGCGCCTCACTATCTAAAATGGCTTCTAGCGTTTCAATGCGCTCGCTCATTTTTTCGGCTTGCTCTGCTAAGTTTTTCAACGACGCATGCTCTTCAGCGCTAAGGCCCTGATTGACTTGCTTTTTGCTGCGATAATGTAGAATTAGCCAAATGGGAGCAACAAATATTGTGAAAACCACAAGGGGCATCACCAGCATTGCTATTATACCTTCATCCATCTCAATCTCTCCTCAAACCCTGATGTATTTACCCTTTGCTGCGTTTGGCATACAAAGGGTACACCCTATTTTTCTTATTCTGATTTTTCGGTGCTTTTATTGGCACCTTTTACTTTTGCTTTAAGTGCAGCCAGTTCGTCTTCAACTTTATCACTGGCTTCTAGCTCAGCAAACTCATCTTGTAAGGTTTTCTTGCCCAAGTCATAGGCTTCAACCTGCGACTCAAGATCATCAATTTTACGCTCGTATTGTTCGAAGCGTCCCATTGCATTATCTACTTTAGTGCTGTCCAACGTCTTTTTCACTTCAAGACGAGAACTAGCCGTTTTCTGGCGCATGATAATGGCTTTTTGACGACTCTTCGCGTCGGCCAGTTTATCTTGTAGCTGACCAATTTCATCTTGAAGCTTGCTGATTTGCTCTTCAACAATTGCAAGCTCTTTACTTAACGTCTCTGCGGCTTCTGCAGACTTTTTCTTTTCCTGCAGTGCTGCTCGCGCTAAATCTTCTCTATCTTTACTTAAAGCAAGTTCTGCTTTTGCTTCCCAATCACTTGCATCGCTTTCGTACTTCGCAATTTGATTGGCTATTTCTTTTTTATTGGCCAAGGTTTTCGCCGACGCTGAGCGCACCTCAACCAATGTGTCTTCCATTTCCTGAATGATTAATCTAACCATTTTTTCAGGATCTTCGGCTTTGTCTAAAATCGCATTAATATTCGAATTCACAATATCTGTAAAACGCGAGAAGATACCCATAATAATTACCTCTTGCTAAAAATGGTAAGTGTTAAAAAACACCACACTTGATAAATAGATTACTCTTGGTATTAATCGTATTCAATATGCTTGCCAACTCTACCTTTACGCTAAGTCTCTATTTTTCATACCGTTTTTATAAGTTCAAATAATGCTCGTTTCTCAATATTTTTTGTTCTACACTACTAATTGGTCGAAATGACTAACTTTTGAGGTTTTTAATGAGTAGGTATCGTCAGCAAGACAATTTGCTAGGTCAAGCGAACAGTTTTCTAGAAGTGCTAGAGCAAATTTCACAAATAGCACCGTTAGATAAACCGGTCCTTGTGATAGGAGAGCGAGGTACAGGTAAAGAACTGATTGCAGCGCGTCTTCACTTCTTATCTAAGCGCTGGGACCAAAACTATATCAAACTGAATTGCGCAGCCCTAAATGAAAGCCTTTTAGAAAGTGAGCTTTTCGGTTACGAAGCTGGGGCATTTACCGGTGCGTCGAAACGACGAGAAGGTCGTTTTGAAGTCGCCCATAACGGCACACTGTTTCTCGATGAACTTGCCAATACTTCGGGTCTAATTCAAGAAAAGCTCCTTCGCGTTGTCGAATATGGGGAGTTTGAACGCGTGGGCGGCAGTAAATCGGTGAAAACCGATGTAAGGCTTATTGCAGCGACAAATGAAGATCTCCCTGCCCTTGCCGATGCAGGCGAGTTTCGCGCCGACTTGCTAGATAGGCTAGCCTTCGATGTGATTACCATCCCCCCGCTTCGAGAGCGACGGGAAGATATCATGATGTTAGCGGAAAATTTTGCCATTAATATGGCCCGTGAGATGGAGATGGAGCTCTTTAGCGGCTTCACTGAAAAAGCCAAGCGTACTCTGCTTGATTACGATTGGCCCGGAAATATTCGAGAACTGAAAAATGTAGTTGAGCGCGCCGTTTACCGCACTAACAACCCTCACCTACCGGTTCACGAAATCATTCTTGACCCCTTTGAATCCGTTTATCGTCCACAGGGTAGAGTTAAGACTAAGGATAGAGTAAGCACTTCTGAGTCAGCAAGTCCTATCGTGTCCTCACAACCCGACCATACAAAAGATGTGATAGAAAGCGCTGACATTACGCCTTTAACGCCAAGCAATCAGCAAGAATCTGTCGAATATCCCATAGATTTGAAAGAACGCTCTCAACAATATGAGATAGATATGATAAAACAGGCACTTGCTGACAGTCAGTTTAATCAAAAGAAAACCGCTGAAAAATTGAGCCTGACATATCATCAGCTGCGTGGCTATCTCAAAAAATATAACTTACTAGATTCTTCCGCTGAAAGCGTCGAGGCGTAAAGCATGTCCCATAGTTTGGTAAAGCGTTTGTCATTATGTTTATGTACAGCGCTTCTTGTTGCATCCTGTGCAAAACAGAATAAACAAGCGTTTTACAATACGGGTATTATTTACTGCTCTGAAAGCAATCCAGTGACGTTTAACCCCCAACTTGATACGTCAAGCACAACGTCAGATGCTTCCTCTCACCAACTTTACGACAGGCTTCTCGATTTCGATCCTGAATCTGGCCGCATTGTGCCAAGCTTAGCCAGTAGCTGGCTTGTAAGTAATGACGGCTTAACCTATGCCTTTCAGCTTCGAAAAGACGTGTCGTTTCACTCTACTCGTTATTTTGAGCCGACAAGAAACTTTAACGCCGACGATGTAATATTTAGCATCGACAGGTGGCGACTAAACTCACACCCTTATCACTATGTGTCCGGCGGTCGCTACCCCTACTTTGAAAGTATTGGCCTTGCTCAAAACATTGAATCTGTCGAACGGATCAACGGCTACCGTGTAGAGATAAAACTCAAACATCGCGATAGCTCGTTTTTAGCAAATTTAGCGACAGATTTCGCGGTAATATTGTCAGAGGAATACGCTACTCAGTTGGCCAACGCCGGCACACCGAGCAAAATAGATGAGCTTCCCATCGGGACCGGACCGTTTAAATTTGATAGCTATCGCAAAGACCATTTCATAAAGTACCTTAGGCACGAAAACTATTGGCGCACCCGGTTATTGACCGAAAATGCAAACATTACCCGCGATATTGAGAATATTGAAACCAACGCAAAAAGTGAAAATAGCAGCGAAGCGATAGCAGATGGTCTTTCTAAAAAGACAGACGGACACGTAGTTGAACAGCTTATTTTTGATATTACGCCACGCAGCTCACTACGACTGGCTAAGTTAATGACTGGCGAGTGCGACGCCACTGCCTTTCCCGCTCAAACAGAGCTTGAGGTAATAAGGGCTAGAGACGATCTTACGCTCGCTGAAAAGCCAGGGCTGAATGTTGGCTTCTGGGCTTTTAATACTCAGCGTCCGCCTTTTGATAACCCCGATGTAAGACGCGCTTTAGCCGTGGCCATTGATAAAAACACGCTGTTAGAAGCCGTTTACTTTGACAGCGCAACGCGAGCTAAGACCCTTCTTCCTGCAGCGAGTTGGGCATTTCAAAACGATGCTGATGATACGGCCTATAACCCAGTTTTAGCGCGAAAGTTACTGGCAGATGCAGGTATAAAACCTGGCTTTTCAATGACAATATGGGCCATGCCTGTAGAGCGCTCTTATAACCCCAATGCCACTAAAATGGCCGAACTTATTCAGCGTTATTTAAATGATGTAGGCGTTGAAGCAACCATTGTTAGCTACGACTGGACAACCTTTAGACGGCATTTGCAAGAAGGCTTACACGATTCTGTGCTTATCGGCTGGTCAGCAGATAATGGCGACCCGGATAACTTTTATCGCCCGCTGCTAAGCTGTGGCGCTATCCCTTCTGGCACAAACCGCGCCATGTGGTGTAACGAAGATTATGATAGATTACTTAACAGCGCCCTTCAAACTGATGATATTGAAGCCCGCACAGCTATTTACCGGCAGGTAAACCGATTACTGTATGAACGCCTTCCGTTAGTTCCAATAGCCCATGCCTATCGCTATCAGGCATACCGAGATGAGTTGGAAGGAATGACAATTAATCCCTATGGCGGCGTACGCTTTGGTGGAGTAGAAAAAACACTGTGATCCAAATTCTCGTAAGATACTGCACGTTATTTGTGTTAACCCTTTTGGTGTTAGCGATTATCTCTTTTTCGCTCGCTTACCTTTTTCCGGGTGACACACTGGAAAACTTAACAGGCTTAGTGCCAGAAAACGACATTCAGCGTGCAGCCTTAGAGCGGCAGTTCAAGCTAGACCAGTCTTATATTTTTCAGTTCTTTTATTATGTAGGCAACCTACTCACCGGTGACTGGGGCTATAGCTTTACGTCCGGACTGCCGCTAAGAGAAGAGGTAGGCATCGCGATGCCAGCCACGATAGAGCTAGCAACCTACGCTATGCTAATGGCCCTATTCGTTGGTGTTCCGCTAGGCTATTACGCTGGAATTCGATGCTATTCAACGTCAGACCACCTTATTAATAGCGTGAGCATTACTACGTATTCCTTTCCTGTTTTTTGGTTTGCCCTTTTACTCATTCTTATTTTCAGTTTGCAGTTAGACGCGGCGCCGATGTCTGGACGTATCAGCCTGCTATATGACATTGAGCCTGTAACTGGTTTTATCCTTATCGATATTTTACTATCTGATATTGAAAACAAGTCTCTGGCGTTTAAAGACGCACTGTCGCACATTGCATTGCCTACCTTCTCAATCGGCGCTATCGCTACCGCATCGATGATAAGAGTAACTCGACGCTCAGTTATTGATGTAAAGCACCGACCTTACATTGCAGCCGCTTTGTCCCGCGGCCTATCAAGCTGGCAAATATTTTTCCGACATATATTGCGCAACGCCCTGCTTCCCATATTGCCCCTAATGGCTATTCAAATTACCACGCTTATTACTAATGCGATGATCGTTGAAACCTTATTTTCATGGCCAGGCATAGGAAATTGGCTTATTCAAGCCATTTACCAACGGGATTATCCCGCCTTACGAATTGGAATGATGGCGGTATCTTCTGTTGTTATAACTTTAACAATCCTCATCGATTTGTTTAACCGCATGATTGACCCAAGCAGAGAGAAATACGAACGTGCCACAGTTTAGTTTGTACGACGAAGAGTTCCATCCGTCGCCGTGGCAGCGGACGTGGGCCTCTTTTAAAGCAAGCCACATTTCTATGTTGGGCCTGATTATGCTCGCGCTGTTTGTCGTGTGCGCCGTTTTTGCGCCTCTGATTACGCCCTACGACGCAGTAGAGCAAAATATAGACGGCTTATTAATTCCACCTAGTTGGGTAACCAATGGATCTATTTCACACCTGTTCGGCACCGACGCGTTAGGTCGCGATCTTTTTACCCGCATTATCTATGGCTGTCGAATAACGCTAGGTTCAGCGTTTATTACCGTCGTACTAGCCATGCTAGTGGGTGTTAGTCTTGGTACCTTCGCAGGCATGTTGCGAGGAGTGCGCTCCAGTATTGCTAACCATTTACTCGATGCGTTAATGGCTATTCCTACTCTGCTTATTGCCATTATTATTGTAGCAATTTTAGGCACAGGTTTGGTCAATAGCATGTGGGCGATTACATTGGCGCTTATCCCCCAGTTCGTGCACCATACTCGCAGCTTTGTGCGGGCAGAGATGAAAAAAGAATACATAGTGGCCTCTAAACTCGATGGCGCGAGCAAGTGGCAACTCTTCGTTCACTCTATATTGCCTAATATGACCGAAATGCTGGTGGTGCAAAGTACCCTTGCGCTTTCCATCGCGGTTATAGATATTTCCGCCTTAGGCTTTTTAAACCTTGGCGCTCAGTCTCCCCTACCGGAATTAGGCGTAATTTTAGCCGACGGCCTAGACGTTGCTTACCTTGCACCTTGGAATGTAGCCGTACCGGGTATGGCAATATTTTTTATGGTGTTATCCATTAATATTGTGGGTGACGGATTGCGTTCGGCCCTGCGAAAAAGAGTGAGTCATTAATATGCCAATGCTTGATATTAAAAATCTCACCTTAGAAATGCAAAGTAGTGAAGGCGCTATCAAAGCACTGGATAAAGTTAACTTATCTGTAAGTAGCGGCGAAATTCGTGCCCTTGTGGGTGAGTCTGGTTCGGGTAAAAGTTTAATTGTTTCTGCTATCTGCGGCGCACTACCCAATCAATGGAATTTGACGGCCGACAGGATGAGTTGGAACGGTGAAAACTTATTAGGTATGTCGGTGCAACAGCGCCGCGAAGTAATGCGTCGAGAAATTGCCGTTGTATTCCAAGATCCTCAGGCGAGCTTAGACCCATCGGCAACCCTTGGCGAACAGCTAGAGGAAAGTATCCCTGATGAGTTTGTTCAAGGAAGCTGGTTTTGGCAGCGTGCACAGCAGCGTAAAAAGATAGCCATTAGTACGGTGCATAAAGTGGGTATAAAGCACCACAAACATTACTTAAGTGCGTTTCCACACCAAATACCTGCCGACATTGGGCAGAAGTTTATGATTGCAATGGCGTTAGTATCACAGCCTAAATTATTGATTGCTGATGATCCAACTCGCGGTATGGAGCCCACCACTAAAACACAAATTCTTAAGCTTTTTACTCGGCTAAACCAAACGCGTTCGTTATCTATTCTTTTCGTGAGCCACGACTTGCTGGCAATTGCGAGTATGTCACACTCGATGACGGTTCTATATGCCGGTCAGACCGTTGAGTCGGGTAAAATGAAGCATATCAAAAAGCGCCCGTTACATCCTTATACCAAAGCACTGCTGGACAGCGCGCCGAGCTTTAGGAAAGACTTGCCCCCTAAGTCACTGCTACCCACGCTCAGCGGCTCTATCCCAACGCTTCAGCATTTACCAATTGGTTGCCGATTAGGCCCTAGATGCCCGCGAGCCCAGCGTGCCTGTGTGCAAACACCTGCCGCACGCAAAATCCATGATCACAGCTACAGCTGCCACTACCCGCTGCACATGGAGAAGCTGTAATGGATATCATGCAGGTAAAAGACCTTACGTTTATTCACAATGAAAAGAAACGCTGGCTAAAAAGGCCAGAAGTATTTCAACTGGGCCCTGTGAATTTAAATGTAAAGCGCGGCGAAACCATTGCCATTATCGGTGAAAACCGTTCAGGTAAATCACTGCTTGCTAAACTGCTGGTTGGTGCCTTGCCGGCTGACGCGGGCGAAATTGAGATTAATACTCACAAATACTTAGCAAAATACCAATCCAAAGATGGCCAGCAAAAACGTACCCACGATATTAGAATGATTTTGCAGCACAGCGCGGAGTCGATGAATCCGTCTGTTCCCGTGGGTAAAATTTTAGATGAGCCCCTACGTTTAAATACCGGCTTACCTCAAGCAGAACGCAAGCCTATTATTGAGGATATGCTGGTAAAAGTAGGGCTGCTGCGCGAGCATTATTACTTTTACCGGCACATGCTTTCTGATGGTCAACAACAGCGCGTGGCGCTAGCACGAGCCATTGTTTTAAAACCTAAAGTACTCGTAGCTGACGAACCTTTCGCGGCATTAGACCCCTCAATTCGCTCTCAAACCGTAAACCTTATACTTCAGCTTCAACAAGAATTGGGTTTGGCATTCGTCTTTATAAGCCATAATTTAGGTATAGTTAGGCACATTGCAGATAGGGTGATTGTTATGGAAGGTGGAGAAATCGTAGAAGAAGGCAAGACAGAAACCATTTTCAGATGGCCGCAACACACCCGAACAAAAAAGCTTATCACTGCTTATCAGTCGTTAGTACCGCAAAACACAATTCGTTAAAGCCCACCGTGGGTTTTAGAGTTGAGTATTAAAAAGGGGCAAACCCTTTGCCCCTTACCTTATTAACTTACCAATCGGTGTATTGGCTCTGAGCGTGGCTAGAGCCTAACTGTGCATCTAGCCGACAAGTGCTAACAAAATGCCTGCGGCTACCGCGCTGCCCAACACTCCGGCGACATTTGGCCCCATAGCATGCATTAATAAGAAGTTATGAGGGTTAGCTTCTAACCCCACTTTGTTTACGACCCTTGCCGCCATAGGTACTGCAGATACCCCTGCTGCACCTATAAGTGGGTTTATGCTTCCGCCCGATAGCCGGCTCATTAGCTTAGCCATCAGTACGCCAGCTGCCGTACCTATGCCAAATGCAATGGCGCCTAGGCCTAAAATCCCTAAAGTCTCGACGGTGAGAAATGCGTCTGCCGATAATTTAGAGCCCACCGCTAATCCTAAGAAAATGGTAACGGTATTAATAAGTTCGTTTTGCACTGTTTTACTGAGGCGATCCACAACCCCGCACTCTTTCATTAAGTTACCGAAGCAGAACATTCCTACCAGTGGTGTGGCTGCCGGTAGAAACAGAATGGTCATAAACAGAACCGCCAATGGAAAAATAATTTTTTCACGTTTGGCCACGGGACGAAGCTGACCCATTTTAATTTCACGCTCGTCTTTTGTGGTTAACGCCTTCATTATTGGGGGCTGAATAATAGGAACTAATGCCATATATGAATAAGCTGCTACAGCGATTGCGCCAAGTAAATCTGGCGCAAGCCGAGAGGCTAGGAAAATTGCCGTGGGGCCGTCAGCGCCCCCTATAATCGCAATCGCACTTGCGTCTTTAAGCGTAAATTCAAAACCAGGGATCAGATTCAATGCGATGGCGCCAAATAGCGTAGCGAAAATACCAAACTGGGCTGCGGCGCCCAGTAGCAGCATTTTCGGATTAGCGATAAGCGCGCTGAAATCTGTCATAGCCCCTACGCCCATAAAAATAAGCAGCGGAAACACGCCTGTATCTATGCCTATTTTATAAATATAGTGAAGCAAACCACCTACCTCAGAAAACCCCGCAATAGGGATATTGGTAAGTAATGCGCCAAACCCTATGGGCAAAAGCAGCAAAGGCTCGAACTTTTTCACAATTGCCAAATACAGAAGACCAAAGCCAACTGCCATCATTATCAGTTGACCCGCTTCAAAATGCGCAAGCGCGGTACTATCCCAAAGTACCATTAACTTATCCATGCCCTACCCCAATAAGATCAATGGTTGGCCACTGGACACGGCATCGCCTTCCCCAACAGTAACTTCCGTTACCGTGCCGGTGAACGCAGCGCGGATCTCCGTTTCCATTTTCATGGCTTCAAGGATCATAACTACATCACCTTCGGCAATACTATCACCGTTTTTAACGAGTATCTTAAATACGTTACCCGCTAACGGTGCATCAATAGACTGGGAAGTGCCTGCAGATGCCTGAGTATTGCTCGCTGACGCTGGCGCCGATGATTGAGCAGCACCTGCTGGTGTTACGCTTGTTAAGGTACCGGATGGTGCGACTTCTACGTGATACACCTTACCATCAACGTTTACATCGTAAGTTTCGCTGCCAGATGTAGACGTGTTTGCTGCAGTTTTTTCTACTTGAGCTACATCTGCTGACTGCGATGACTGTGCACTAGGTGCAGGTTCAAACGCATCAGGATTACCGCGATTTTCGATAAACTTAAGGCCTATCTGCGGGAACAAGGCGTAAGTAAGCACATCATCAATTTTGTCATCTGATAGCGAAAGCTGCTTTTTCTCTGCGAGTTCATCAAGCTCTTTACTTAGTGCATCAAGTTCGGGGGCAATGTTATCAGCCGGTCGGCACGTCACAGGCTCAGCACCATCAAGCACACGCTCTTGCAGCGCTTTATTTACTGGTGCCGCGGTGGCGCCGTATTCGCCTTTAAGTACGCCAGCGGTTTCTTTCGTGATGCTCTTGTAGCGCTCGCCTGTTAGTACGTTAAGTACCGATTGCGTGCCTACAATTTGAGAGGTTGGCGTAACAAGAGGAATAAACCCGAGATCTTCCCGTACCCGTGGAATTTCTTTTAGTACTTCTTCGAATTTATCTTCAGCGCCCTGTTCTTTAAGCTGGCTTTCCATGTTGGTTAGCATGCCGCCTGGCACTTGCGCTAGCAAAATCCGTGCGTCAACGCCCTTTAAGCTTCCTTCAAACTTGCTGTATTTCTTTCTTACATCTCTGAAGTAGCTGGCAATTTCTTCCAGTTCTGGCAATGCGATGCCGGTGTCACGCTCTGTACCCTCTACAATCGATACCATCGTTTCAGTGGCGGTATGGCCATATGTCATACTCATTGACGAGATAGCGGTGTCGAGCATATCAATGCCCGCGTCTACGGCTTTTTGATAGGTGGCAGTACTTAACCCTGTCGTAGCATGACACTGCATGGCAATAGGTACACTTACCGTTTCCTTCAGCCCTGTTATGAGCGCTTCGCATTCGTAAGGCTTTAAAAGCCCTGCCATATCTTTAATACAAATGGAATGAACGCCTAAGTCCTCAAGCTGTTTGGCCATATCAAGCCAAAGCTTTAGATTGTGCACTGGGCTTACGGTATATGAAATGGTGCCTTGCGCGTGCGCACCGCTGTCTATGGTTGCTTTAATTGCCGTTTTTAAATTTCTGATGTCGTTCATTGCATCAAAAATTCTAAATACATCAACGCCGCTTTCATGGGCGCGCTCTACAAAGCGGGTCACAACATCGTCAGCGTAATGTCGATACCCCAGCAAGTTTTGGCCTCGTAGCAACATTTGCTGCTTGGTATTAGGCATGGCGGCTTTTAGCTTTCTGATACGTTCCCATGGATCTTCTCCCAAGTATCGAATGCAAGCGTCAAAGGTAGCGCCGCCCCACGACTCTACTGACCAAAAGCCAGCTTTATCTAATTTTTCCGCAATGGGAAGCATATCTTCAATACGCATTCGCGTAGCTAGTAGTGACTGATGGGCATCACGCAGGACCAGCTCGGTAAGGGCCAGAGGCTTAGACATGGTAACTCCTGATTAGACTTATTTTTTTGAATTTTGGCGATGGGTATGAATTGCAACGGAAATAGCGGCGATAACATTACCGTCTATTCCGGGTTGTACCGTTTGATTGTTTCTTTTTACGTTGACAGCGGGCTCTTCAATATCACCGGGGAAAGCTTCGCAAAAGCGTGCGATTAAGTGTATACCTACGATAAGAAGTCCGAGAAATGAGAAAACAAACACCATTCCTATCAGCATGAGCGAGCCTGCTTCAACGAGCAAGCTAGCGACGGATTCCGAATTCATATTCAATCCTGTTGTTATTTTGTACCTGAATAAGTATCACGAGGGTTTTGAAAACACAACAATGCAGCATAAAAAATCACTTAAAATTGAATAGAAGCCATCAAAATGAAACTTAATGCATTATTTTTTAATAAAATTGCAATAAAAGCGTATCGAACTTAATTTAAATCAATTTTATATCAGCGCGCTTGCACGAAAGTGGGAAAACAAATAGAAGAAATAGGGAAGCAGAAATGAAAAAGCCCACCTAAAAAGGTGGGCTCTTCAATGTGGCGCGTGTGGAAGGATTCGAACCTCCGACCGCCTGGTTCGTAGCCAGGTACTCTATCCAGCTGAGCTACACACGCGTTAACTTGTATACTTTCGAATTTTATTTCGAAAGGTGACGCTTTAAAATAAGTGGCGCGTGTGGAAGGATTCGAACCTCCGACCGCCTGGTTCGTAGCCAGGTACTCTATCCAGCTGAGCTACACACGCGCAAAAAACTTGTTGTCGACCGTCACTATCAACGAATAATAATGGCGGAGAGGGAGGGATTCGAACCCTCGATACGCGTAATGCGTATGGTTCCTTAGCAGGGAACTGGTTTCAGCCACTCACCCACCTCTCCTTGACTGCGGGGTGCATTTTACGGATTCATTGGCCTGAGTCAAACCTTTTTTATAAAGAAATTGTTCACTCGCTGCCATTTTAAACGATTCGTGCAAAAAACCAGTAATTTGTTCGCAATACAAGCAATTAAATAAAAAATCTGTTGCCCTTACCGTACGCTTTTTCAACGCGCAAAATCGATCATTAGGCAACATCGTATATTTTTATAAAATGAAAACGGCGTTTTAGGCCAATTTCCATTTCATTTTGCAAAGTTTCCTCTAGTACCATGCTGCGCGTTATTAATAGGAAGCGTGCACAAAACACGTCCAAACACGGTTATAAGCGGTGGCCCTACTATTTTAAGGTATAGAACAATTAAGCGAATACGCAAAGCCTGTAAACAAACTTTCTAGTGACAGTGGCCGCCTACTCTTTGCCAAACCTTAGTTGGTATTGCAAAAATCCGCGGTTGCAGCCATAAAAGCACGACCGCCATAGCAACGGCGTTCACGTCATAAGTGTTAACACAAACAAAAAAGGCCAGCATAAGCTGACCTTTTCCTGTGAAGCGTATAATGCAATTATTCTGCAGAACCTGGCTGACCGCCTTTTTCTGCCTGAATGCGCATATAAATCTCTTCACGGTGCACAGAAACTTCTTTTGGTGCATTCACACCTATACGTACCTGATTCCCTTTTACACCTAGTACAGTAACGGTTACATCGTCACCTACCATAAGTGTTTCACCAACTCGACGAGTCAAAATAAGCATTCGCTTGCTCCTGTTCCTTAATACTGAACGTAATCCTTTGAATTTTGCTAACCCTTCGGCACGACCCGATGGTAGCGACAGTGGCTCCATGTTTCTGCGTCACTTCAAAAACTCACTGTTATACACAAAAATAATTATAGCTTATCTTGTAACCAAACGTTAACCGAATCTAACGCTTGCCCCAAGTTTTCAGGCTTATCGCCACCCGCTTGAGCCATATCAGGGCGACCGCCGCCTTTACCACCTACTTGTGATGCGACAAAGTTAACTAACTCGCCCGCTTTAACTTTATCAGTGAGATTTTTAGTCACGCCAGCAATGAGGTTCACTTTCGCATTGTTAGCCACACCTAGTACTACGATACCTTCGCCAATTCGGTTTTTAATATCGTCCATCATTGAACGCAATGACTTCGCTTCGACACCTTCCAAATTAGCGATTAGCACTTTAACGCCATTTATCTCTACTGCATTACTAAGCATATCAGCACCTTGCTGACTCGCCAGTTTTTGTTTTGCAGAATTGAGCGCTTTTTCTAGTTCTTTAGTCTGATTTTGTAGAGAAACTACGCGTTCAAGTACATTTTGGCTATCTGTTTTTAATAATGACGACAACGACGACAGCGTCGCTTGTTGCGTTTGCACGACTTCAATTGCTTGCTCGCCAGTGACCGCTTCGATGCGTCGAACACCCGATGCAATGCCCGCTTCACTGGTAATTTTAAACAAACCAATGTCGCCAGTTCGCGCTACGTGAGTACCACCACATAGCTCAACAGAGAATGGCCCCATAGTTACCACGCGAACTTTCTCGTCGTACTTTTCGCCAAACAGCGCCATTGCACCTGAGGCTTTGGCTTCTTCTAGGTCCATTAGTTCAGTAGCCAGTGAATGATTTGCGCGTATTTCTTGATTCACGCGTCGTTCAATCTCTGCAAGCTGTTCTGTAGTAACGGCTTCAAAGTGCGAGAAGTCAAAACGCATACGCGGCGCTTCAACCAATGAACCTTTCTGCGTTACGTGCTCACCTAAAATTTCGCGCAGCGCCGCGTGAAGCAAATGGGTAGCACTGTGATTTTTCTTAATGGCTTCGCGGTTAGCCGAATCTATGGCGGCGGTTGCTGTATCGCCCTTAGAAACAGAGCCTTTCGCTATTCCTTTGTGCGCAAACGCGTTACCCATTTTCTGGGTATCAGTGACAATGAATTCACCGTTGGCAACGCGCAGCACCCCTTTGTCACCTGCCTGACCACCGCTTTCCGCGTAGAACGGCGTGCTGTCTAACACCACTACGCCTTCTTGGCCATCTTCTAATTTTTCAACAAATGCGTTGTCCGCAATTAGCTCAACCACATTCGCCTGGCCTTCCACATCGGTATAGCCCGTAAACGACGTTGTATGGTCGATGGCAAGTTTGCTGTTGTAATCTGCCCCAAAGTTGCTTGCTTGCTGTGCGCGAGCGCGCTGAGCCTGCATTGCCGCTTCAAAACCTTCTTCGTCAATTTTAAGCTCGTGCTCTCGAGCCACGTCGTTAGTAAGGTCTGTTGGAAATCCGTAAGTATCGTACAGTTTAAATACCACATCACCCGGCACAGTATCACCTTCAAGCGAGGCGAGTGTGTCGTTTAGCATTGCCATACCGCGTGCGAGCGTTTTACTAAACTGCTCTTCTTCTACGCGCAGTACTTTTTCAATAACCGGAAGCTGGTCAACTAGCTCTGGATACGCTTCACCCATTTCATTAGCAAGAGAAGCAACCAGTTTATAGAAGAAGATGTCGTTGGCGCCAAGCTGATACCCATGGCGTACCGCGCGACGTATAATACGGCGTAACACATAGCCGCGACCTTCGTTAGAAGGCATAACACCGTCACAAATTAAGAAGCTGCACGAACGAATGTGATCGGCGATAACCCGTAGCGATTTATTTTCAAGATCCTCTGTGCCAACGATTGAGGCTGCAGACTTAATTAAATTCTGAAACAAATCGATTTCGTAGTTGCTGTGAACGTTTTGCAAAATAGCTGAAATACGCTCTAGACCCATACCGGTATCGATTGACGGCTTTGGAAGCGGCTCCATGGTACCGTCAGCTTGCTTATTAAACTGCATGAATACCAGGTTCCAGATTTCGATAAAGCGGTCACCGTCTTCTTCAGGTGTTCCTGGAGGACCACCCCAAATGTGCGCGCCGTGATCGTAAAAGATCTCAGAGCAAGGACCACATGGGCCTGTATCGCCCATTGACCAGAAGTTATCTGACGTACTAATACGGATAATTTTCTCTTTAGGCACACCAATGTGGTTTTCCCAAATATCGAACGCTTCATCATCTTCAGAGTAAACGGTTACTAATAGCTTTTCTTTAGGAAGCCCAACTTCACTTGTTAGAAAGTTCCACGCAAATTCAATCGCTTCTTTCTTGAAATAGTCGCCAAAACTGAAGTTACCCATCATTTCAAAGAAGGTATGGTGGCGGGCTGTATAACCTACATTTTCAAGGTCATTGTGTTTGCCCCCTGCCCGTACACAACGCTGAGACGATACTGCACGGGTATAGCTACGCTTTTCGGTACCTAGAAACGTATCTTTAAACTGGTTCATTCCCGCATTGGTGAAAAGAAGTGTGGGATCATCTGCCGGCACCAGTGACGAGCTTGCCACCGCCTGATGGCCATGACTTTTAAAATAATTGATAAACTTGTTACGTAAGTCAGCAGTTGATAATGTCATTGAAAACCTAACTTCCTTTATTCTATTTACGAGACGTGCGATTTGCCTGTTCTAATGAGTTTTATATCGGGGCGTTTTGCCATTACTCAATGTACAATGCCGCATTACAATTCTCGGGATAATTAAAATGCACACAAATTTGCGCAACAATACCACGGATAGCGCAATTTTGTTAAGTGTAACGGCCAAGAGATAGGGCCAAATTTTGCTTAAATTCAACAAAAACAGTCGATATTCATGCACGTGATTGCAACAGGTGTGTATTTTGCAAAATTGTAAGTTACCACTTTAACTTTTAGTTCTCGCAGCTACTCTCGCTGACCGCGTAATCGATATGATCTTGGTAAAAACCGCGATATTGAAGAAACTGTTTCTGCTTTTGCCTTAACGCAAATTCAGTTTCGTAAAACTCGCCAAACTTCTTTACCTTTACGTTTCTCGCGCTTTCAAACCAGTCGGCTTCAATTTCGTTTAACGCCTGCTCTGCCGTTCCCTCATCAACACCGTATTGCTGCAAGTCTAACTTGATAGCGCGAGGACCTTTACCTTTCATATAAAGGGCGCGGGCTCTACTTTCTGCAAAACGCGTATCGCTTTGAATTCCTGCATCCTTAAACTCGTCTAAAATAGGCGTAAACGCCTCGCTTGCTATTCCCTTTTGTTGCAGCTTTCGTGCTATTTCATTAACGCTATGCTCTCGTCGTGCCAGCATGCGAGTAATCGCGTCGGTAATGATTTTTCGGTCAAAGTCTGACATTTTTATGAACTTACTCTTTTGTTTAAAACGTAGAAACAGGGCTATTTTAGCGCTAAATATTACGTAATAGCGATAATCTCTGCGCCAATAAACGATGATTTCTACACGACTGACAAAGCATGACAGCAACTGACTATCAGATAAAAATAATAAATTCCGTTGCGCTGCTGTCCCAAGCGCGCTGGGATAAGCTAGCACAAGATGCAGGCCCATTTCTTTCCTATCACTTTTTACTCGCGCTTGAACAAAGTGAGTGCTGCAACAATGAATCGGGTTGGCAGCCTTGTCATATCGCGATCACTGGCGCGGGAGAGGATACGGTACATGCAATTATTCCCGGCTATTTGAAAACGCATAGCTACGGCGAGTATGTGTTTGACCATGCGTGGGCCGATGCCTATGCGCAACACGGCCTCGACTACTACCCCAAGTGGATATCTGCCATCCCCTTCACTCCTGTCACTGGCCCTCGAATTTTAACCGACGGTAAAATTGAGTTCGGTACGGCCTTTTTTAATGCACTTGAAAACAAGCTTGTAGACTATGTTGCGTCAGTCTATGGCGAGACACTGTCTTCATTACACTGGCTTTTTACCGATGAAATCACGTCTAAGCTATTGACCCAAGCGGAACACTGTAGCCCGCACGGACACTCAAGCGATAAGACTGAAGATGCAATAAATGAGACGCTTGGCGATGCCTCTGCGCTTGCCCCTTATTACTTGACCCGCTATGCGGTTCAGTTTCAGTGGTATAACTACCAGTATGAAAACTTCGATGATTTTTTAGCAGCGTTAACGTCTCGCAAACGCAAAGACATCAAGAAAAGCCGTCGAAAACTACATGAGCGAGGAATACGCTTTAGCCATCAAAAAGGCCAAGCCATTACGCCAGACACCCTTCAGTTTTTCACAAAATGTTACAAAGCAACCTATTTAAAGCGAAGTGGTCATGTGGGATATTTAAATGATGTCTTTTTCCAACAACTTGTTGAAAATTTAAGTGACAATATGCTTATTGTCACTGCTTTTGAAAATGATGTGCCTGTTGCCAGCGCATTATTCTTTTTTGACGATACGGGTTTATACGGCAGATATTGGGGCGCGTTAAAAGAGATTGACGGGCTTCATTTCGCCTGCTGTTACTTCGAAGGTATTGAATTTGCAATCGCGCACCAGTTAGCGCTATTCAATCCCGGCACACAAGGTGAGCATAAAATTTTACGGGGCTTCGAGCCTACTTATTGTCGCTCACATCACACGTTACGACATACGGCGTTTCACCGTGCTGTAGCAGACTTTTTACACAGAGAAACCCCGCATATCGGCAGCTATTTTAATCAGGCACGGAATGCTTTACCGTTTAACAAGGAATTTGTGCCTACTTTAAAAACGACAAGTGTCACTGCACCTAACGACGACACTTATAATCACAAAGAGAAAAACGATGAAATATAAACTTTTAGCCGTAGCTATTGCGGCTTCGCTAGGGCTTACAGGCTGTGGCCAGCCTGACCAAGCAAAAGAACAAACAAACGATCAGGTAAGCGCAGTTGAAGCGCCTGAAGCAAACGGCGAAGCTGAGCTTGGCTCTTTTGGCGTAGACTTATCTGCACGCAACGAAGCAGTAAAACCGGGTGATGATTTCTTCATGTATGCAAGCGGCACATGGTATGACAACTATGAACTGCCTGCAGACAAAACCCGTTATGGTGCATTCACTGGTCTTGCTGAGCGAAGTGAAGAGCAGGTGAAAAACATCATTGATGGTTTAATGGAGAAGTCTTCGCTTAACGCTGAAGAGCAGCTTGTTCACGACTTTTTCGTTGCATACATGGACACAGATACCATTAACGAAAAAGGTATTAAGCCCATTGAAGACGTACTGACGTCAATTAATAGTATTGAAAACACCACCGACCTTACTAAGGCGTTCGGCAATAGCTGGCTTGTTGGTTCAAGCACGCCAATCTACGGCGGAATGTGGTACAACCGCTTAGACCCCAACGAATATCAACTAAGCGTGGGTGTAGGCGGTTTGGGCCTTCCTGATCGCGACTATTACCTTAGCGACAGCGAGCGCTTTGTTAAAATTCGCGAAGCGTATGTAGCACACATCGAGCAAATGCTTAACTTTGCTGGGGAGGAAAATGCGGCGGAAAAAGCACAAGATATTCTTCAGCTTGAAACACAAATTGCTCAAATACAGTGGCCACGGGAAAAGCGTCGTGATCGCGACCTAACGCTTAACCAAATTGAGCGCAGTAAATTATCTGATGAATACCCGGGTTTTGACTGGGATACTTACTTCGCACAGACAGGTTATAAAGTCCCTGAGCTCAATATCACGCAGCCAGAGCCAGTCAAAGAAGTGATTAAAATTATCAATGAAGCTGACTTAGCGGATTGGAAGTCGTATTTGAAATATCATACGATTTCTAACAACGCAGGCTTCCTTTCAGAAGAAATTTACCTTGCTAACTTTGACTTCTTCGGCCGCACGTTAAGCGGTCAGCAAGAGCCTCGCCCTCGCTGGAAGCGCGCGGTAAGCCAGATGTCTGGTACTGAATCACTCGGTTTTGCTATCGGCAAAATCTACGTGAATGAGTATTTCCCGGAAAGCTCTAAAGAGCAAATGGCGGAACTGGTAGAAAACCTGCGTACTGCACTCGGTGAGCGTATTGAAAACCTTGACTGGATGAGTGAAGAAACCAAGGTTAACGCCAAAGAAAAGTTGATGGCCTTTAACCCGAAAATTGGTTACCCAGATGAATGGCAGCTTTTTGACGGCGTGACTATTAGCGATAAAGACCTAGTGGGTAACGTTCGCAATCTACGCACGTTCTTCCAAGACCAATCGGTTGAGCGCGAGCTTGAGAAAACAGACCGCAATCGCTGGGGCATGACACCTCAGCGCGTTAACGCTTACTACAATAGCTCGTTCAATGAAATTGTATTCCCTGCAGCTATTTTGCAGCCGCCGTTCTTCGATCCTAATGCCGATCCAGCCGTTAACTACGGTGCTATTGGCGCAGTTATTGGTCATGAGATGGGCCATGGCTTCGACGACCAAGGGTCAAAATCTGACGCTAACGGAATTCAGCGCAATTGGTGGACCGACGCAGACCGCGCAGCGTTTGAAGAAAAAGCAGACATGCTGGCTGAACAATACAGTCAATACGAGCCAATTGAAGGTAACTTCGTGAACGGCCGCAACAGTCTAGGTGAGAACATCGGCGATGTGGGTGGTCTGTCTATGGCTTACCACGCTTACAAACTAAGCCTGAACGGTAAAGAAGCACCCGTTATTGATGGTCTAACCGGCGATCAACGCTTTTTCCTGGCATGGGCACAAGTGTGGAAAGAAAAACGCACCGAAGAGAGCATGCTTAACCAGCTACGTGCCGGTACACACGCTCCAGGTCGCTACCGTGCTCAAGCACCGCGCAACCACGATGCTTGGTATGAAGCATTCGACGTAAAACCAGGTGATGCTTTGTATCTTCCACCAGAAGAGCGCGTAAGAATCTGGTAATTAAACAGGTAACCTGGCCCCCCTTCAAGGCGGGTCAGTACGTTGCAAAAAGCGCGGTAGGCTATGAACCTACCGCCTTTTTTAACCTGCCGTCAGCGTTTAATGCGTATTGCTAGTCAAACAGCCTTGCTAAAAACGTCCCCTACCTTAACGAATCCGATTACTACTTCGCGTATTGAGTAATTAGATCTCGCACATATTGCTTACAGCGAGTAACCGCTTCTGTAAAGTCGCCATTACCTACGCTTCCCATTGAATAACGCAACCAATAGCCGTCAATCAACGCAGCTGTCGATGCCGCAGCGTTTTTCACTTGTTCTGGTTTAAGCAATTTGCGATAGCTGAAAGCGAGATTACGCTCTAAGCGCTTGTGGTTTATACATTGCAAGCGGTGCAAGCCTTCGTTGTGAAGTGACAATGCCCAAAAGTTAAACCACGTATTGGTTGCAGAACTCGCGCCCTGCGTTTGAGAAAAATTGTTTTCTATGATGAGGTCAATGCGTTTAAGTGGGTCATCAATGCGCTTGGTGATCTTTAGTGCCTCGAGAAGGTGGCGCATAGTCGCCTCTATCAGCCCCTGTTTATCGCCAAAGTAATGACTAATGATTCCTGAAGAAAGCCCTGCTCTTTTACTTATTAGACTGATTGTCGTACCGTGATAGCCAACCTCTGCCATCACCTCCAACGTTGCTTCAATTAACTGCTTTTTACGAACTGGCTCCATTCCCACCTTGGGCATGCTACAACTCCAAACCTTAAATCAAATAATAAACCTGGGGCAGCGGTGCGCTGCCCAAGGCATGATATCACGATTAAAAGGTTAAGCGTGCGTTCACTGCTACAGCGCGTGGCGCGCCTATCCAAAATGCGCCTGGGGCGATAGTTGAAGCGTAATCTTCGTCGAACAGATTGTTCACCGTTAAGCGTACTTCAAGCTCTTCAACACCGGGGCCAATGTTCTCGATAAAACCGCCGATGTAAAAGTCGCTAACGATATAATCATCTACCTGTGCCGCATTGTTGCTATCGAGGTAGCGGCTGTCTACGTACTTGGTAGAAAGACCGGCGAAGTAGTTATCGCGCGCCCAATCAAGGCTAACCACTGCCATAGTATCTGGTGTGCCTATTACCGTGTTGTCTTCAATGGCCACTAATGACACCTCGGCATTATCTGGGTCGGCAATTGCGGCCTGAGCCTCGGCAAGGGTATCGTACTGGGTGCCCGAGCTTCCCACGGTTGCTACATACTCAGATTCACTAAGCGTTATTGAAGTAAACAGTGAAAGTGTTTCCGTAAGCGTAATGTCAGCAGAGATTTCAAAACCGCTAGACTCAATACCTCCTACGTTCTTATATCCACCCGCGGCGGCTTCTAAAAAGTCGATACCTTCTGACGTTTCGTTACTGGTAAACTGAATGCGGTCGTTAAATTCAATATTGTAATAGGTCACGCTAGCGTTGAAACCTGGTGATGCATAACGAAAGCCAACATCAATATTGTCTGCTGTTTCCGGCTTGATAAAACGAAGGTCAGTATCGTTACGCTCAAGCTGAGCATCTTTAATAGCGGCGAAGTTTTCCCCATACCCTGCGAAAACTTCAAGTCCTTCGTAAGGAAGTGGCGCTACGATACCTGCTGAAAATAATGTATCTGAATCGGTATTTACCGCAAGGTTATTGGAAGCATCAAAGTTATCGCTTTTCTCGATATCAACGTTAAACTTCTTGGCACCTAAGCGAACGCGAGCAAACCCAACATCTAGTTCGTCTTCAACATAATACATTAACGTATCAACAGGGAAGGTTCTGTCGTACTGCACCCAGTAAGGCACATTATCGTAGTCTACGCTGATAGATGAATTGGTAATTTTATGCCAATCACGAGACTCGCCACGCTCGTAATCTTCCCACCAAATACCAAAGCGCACTGTGTTATCAAAATCGCCAATTTTGGTGTACCACACAGCGTCAGCGTTAACCCCGACACGCTCTTTATCGTAGTGGGTGTGGCGATATGAACCAACTGGAATCGCGCCCTGTTCATGACAGCCCGGGTCGTATTGTGCTCCAGCGCCCCCGTAAGGGAACGTAAGCGAACTTTGACACCCTTCAATGGGGCTTAACTGATTGCCCTGTCTATCTACAAAATAGATTTGTCCTAACTCCCGTCCACCGTAAACCGTGTTGCCCACTACAAGTTCAGAATGCGCCGCTGTGCCATCATCGGTAATATTTACGATATAAGGCGGAACCCATTCACCGCGACCTTCGTTATCGTGGTAATACACATTAGTCATAAAGTCGACTTGGCCGATAGTGAACTCTGCCTGAAGATAGGCGAACAGGTTTTCCCGCAGGGTTGACCAACCGCGACGGTAAGCCTGATCTTGATATGGCACACCTGTCCACTCATCAGTCAGCTGGTCCCAATCGGGGTTCTGCTCATATTGCGCTAGGCCGTAAATGCGCTGATAATTGTCTTCATGAGTATCGTCATAAGAAAGGTAACCGGTAAGCGATACATCGTTCACCGTTGAAATAAACTTCATGGCTAAGTGGTCACGGGTATTTTCTGCCGCTTGCTGCATAAAGTCAGAGCTCTCCTGACTAGAGAGGCTTACCCATGCGTAAGTATCTTTAAAAATTTCGCCGGTTTCATAACGGACATAATACTTTGACGCATCAAACTCACCTGCAGTAACGCTGGTTACCAAGCCTTGTTCCATTGAAGGGGCGATAGTCGTAAAGTTAAGTGTCCCGCCTAATGCTTCGTGAGAACGTGAGGCAATGTCGGCGGTACCCTGTGATACTTCAACCGCTTGTACGTTTTCCGTATCGATATAGCGATTCGCTTTTGCGCCACCACCATAGTTAGAGTTACCGTTGGCGATGCCGTCTACCGTCATGCCAATCTGTTGTTCATTTAGATTTACCTGAAACCCACGGATAACAATAGACGTTGACCAGTCATCGGCACCGAATGTATCGCCTTCGTTAATAAGGACACCTGGAAGGTTATCAACCGCAGCTAAAACGCTGCTAAGGTTAGCCTGCTGCTTGAACATATCGTCGCTAGTCGCATTGTTTGCATATGAAACGCTTCGCCCTACAACGGTAATCTCTTCTATGCGTTGTTCATTAGTCGCTTCACTCTCTTCCTCTGCGTGTACGAGGTAAGACGCACTCATTGACGATAAGGCTGCGAGGACGGCTAACGAAATTTTGTTGTGTGTTTTCATGCATTTCCCAGTAGTGTTGTGTAATTGTTATCCACTACCATAGGGGGCATTTGTTACAGTTGCGTTAAGTTTAATTGAACAATCAATTAATAAACCGATTACAACAATGTTTAGGCTTCTACACAGTATCTAAAGTTTTATAAGCGAAAAGACATAAAAAAAAGCCCTCGCGAAGGAGGGCTAAAGAAGGGAAAGGATTATCTTATCTTGTTCTTACTTTATGACTGCGCTGCGGCTTGAAAACTGGTGTGTTCGCTTTCAGTTCCGTCTACTTGCTTTTTTGCATAAAGCAAGGCGTCATGTAACGTGTCGAAGTTAGGAATACCAGGATGCGCTTCATTTACGCCCTCCAGCACTTTGTTAACTTCTGCGTTAGCACCGCAAATAACAAGTTGACGACCCGCGGCTAATGCATCTGAAGTTACCGTATCAACCGCCATTGCAGCCGACACGTCCATTAGCGGTACGCGAGAGAAATCAAGGATAGTAACGGTAGCCCCCGGACGCACGCGCTCACGTACGTGGTGACCTAAATCAGCCGCTGCACCAAAGCTTAACGGGCCGCCGAAACTAAAGATTGATACTTTATCTTTTAGCGATTCAAGTAACTCGTTTTCCTTAGGGTCATTTAAAGACTCAGGGATCTTCTTGAGTTCTTCAATTTGCAGTTGAGCAATTTGCTTAACATAAGCTAATGCCGCAAATACTACACCGACACCTACCGCTGTGATTAAATCTACGAATACGGTTAAGGCAAGCACCATAATCATCAAGCCGAAGTCCCAACGCGGGCCTTTGTGTGCACGCTTTAAGTAGCTCCAATCAATGATATCTAAACCTACTTTCACCAAAATGCCGGCAAGAACAGCATGAGGGATTTGCGCCGCTAGAGGGCTAAGACCTAGTACAATGGCAAGTAATACCAACGCGTGAACCATACCTGAAACGTTGTACTTACCACCGCTGCGGATATTTACCACTGTACGCATGGTTGCACCTGCGCCAGCAATACCGCCAATAAGGCCTGCAAACGTGTTACCAATACCTTGGCCAATAAGCTCTTTGTTACTGTCATGACGAGTTCGGGTCATGTTGTCAGCGACAAGTGAGGTTAATAGGCTATCAATTGCACCAAGTACGGCAAGGATAAAAGCAGCTTCTAAAATAAGTAGCGCTTTGCTTTGATCAAACACCGGAAGGTGAAGGCTCGGTAAGCCCGTGGGAATATCGCCAAGTACAGGGACAGATAGCGCTAGACTTACCAAGGTGCCAATGATTAGCGCAGCAAGTGCACCGGGCACAAACTTTCCTAGTTGTGGAGGCCACTTGTAAGCAATAACTAAAGTACCCAAGCCCAGAGCAAGTGTGGCAAAGTCGATATCAGCAAGCGCTGTAGGCAAATACGATAGCGCACCAATTGTGCCGCCTGGAGGCTCGTGGCCTAGCAGTCTGCCTAACTGCAGAATAATAATGATGGCACCGATGCCTGACATAAAACCAGAAATCACCGGATACGGCACCAAGCGAATATACTGGCCTACCCCAAGTACGCCGAATACGATTTGGAAGACACCTGCCAATATTACCGCGGTAAAGATAAGGCTAGTATCGCCGGATAGACTTGCAAAAAGGCCTGCGAGTACAACAACCATCGGGCCCGTAGGACCTGAAATTTGCGCTGGTGTACCGCCGAAAAGTGCAGCAAAAAAGCCCACGGCTATAGCACCATAAAGGCCAGCCATCGGGCCAAGACCTGACGCTACACCAAGTGCAAGCGCCAGTGGCAAAGCAACGATACCGGCGGTTAAACCACCGGTAAAATCGCCACGTAAATTAGAAAAATTGATTTTCACCATAGTTATGAGCCTTATTCGGAGCGCGCAAGTTGCGCTTCTGCAGTAGACTCGTCCATGACATCAAACTCACCCGACTCGGTGTTATAATAAAGCACCTCACCAGTGCCAATGTTGTACACCCAACCGTGAAGTTTAACCTGACCGGTTGCAATTTTTGCAGCTACCGCAGGATGCGTACGTAGGTGTTGAATCTGCTGTACTACGTTCTCTTTCGTTACCGCTTCTAAATCGTCAATAGAAAGTTCATCGTGACCACAACGCTCTTTAACTACGTCTGTGGCAACACGGCAATGGCCCAACCACTCTTTAACATGAGGTAGCGAGTCTAGACCAGCAGGGTTAATCGCACCTTTCATTGCGCCGCAGTCAGTGTGACCACACACAACAATATGTGAAACACCCAAAGCAGCCACTGCAAATTCAATAGACGCTGTCATTCCACCTGTTTGGTTGCTGTGCGGAGGAACAATATTGCCCGCGTTACGACAAATGAAAAGTTCACCTGGGTCGGTTTGTGTAACTAGGTTCGGGTCAATACGTGAATCTGAACACGTGATGAAAAGCACTTCAGGATTTTGCCCGTTAGCCAGCTTTTGAAACGTCGCTTTCTTATTCGGGTAAACTTCCTTTTGGAATTTAGCAACACCTGAGATAACGTGATCCATATAAAACTCCCAATTTTTTAATAATTGTAATGATTATGTAATTACGCCAGTTTCACCTGATAGATTAATAGTTTAATATACTAACTCGCGATAGCTAAATACTATCACCCTACAAACAGCACTACTACTAAGGTTAGTAAGAGAAGGGTAAATACACCATGCAATTTAACGGAAAAAGCCCGTCAATTAACCAAATCCGCTATTTTGTGGCTGTGGCGAAATATTTAAGCTTTAGGCAGGCTGCGGGAATTCTTGGTATTAGTCAGCCTACGCTGACCAGCCAAATTAATGCGTTAGAAACACACCTTGGACTAACGCTGTTCGAGCGTTCTCGCACGGGAACCTTATTATCGCCGCAGGGTAAAGCGCTGTTAGACGCAGCAGAAGAGGTGCTGCAAGCATCACAGCGATTCAGCGAGATAGCCCGGGACTTGTCGGAAGGTGAAGTGGTGACATACCGGTTGGGGATCCCGCCTACTCTTGGCCCTTATTTGTTACCGTTTGTTTTACCCGATTTACACAAGCGCAAGCCTGGCCTGCGTTTTTATGTTCGTGAAGGGGCACCAAGCGCCCTGCAACACGGCTTATTGCGGGGGGAGTACGATCTTATTCTATCGCCCCTTTCTGGCGAAAATTCACAGCTCATCACGCAACCGCTGTTTAAAGAACCTTTAAAGTTTGTGACGCCTTCTGATCACAAATTAACAGGTAAAGCGTTCGTTAGACCAGAAGAAATAACCGGTGAAAAAGTACTGACTTTGGAAGACAGACACCACTTTCACCATCAAGTACAACGTATTTGCGATGAAATTGGCGCAGATTTGCAGCGCGATTATGAAGGTACCAGCCTTGATACACTACGCCAAATGGTCGTGATGGGAATGGGGGTGGCCTTTCTTCCCGGCTTGTATATTCACTCTGAGTTACATAAACCTGAGGCATTACACGTGTGTGAAATTGCAGATATGCCTATTGAGCGTCAGCATTCATTGGCGTGGAGAAATACAGCACCGGGCAGAAAAACTTTTAGGGAAATCTCAATTATCATTAAAGAAATCATTGAAACTCGTCTTTCCAATGCGGTAACGATTGTGAATGATACACCCAAACATGCCCTCAACCGTTAGTATCGTTGTGACACATTATGATTGATAGACAGCATTTACGAATAGTGAGAGCGATTGATGCCGAAGGCACAATGACCGAAGCGGCGAAATCACTCTTTTTAACGCAGTCTGCGTTAAGCCATGCAATGAAAAAACTGGAAGCCCATTTTGAGGTTCCTCTTTGGAAAAAAGAAGGTCGACGGTTAACGCTTACACAAGCGGGGCAAAGTGTGCTGGGTTTGGCCCATCGTGTTTTGCCCCAGTTTGAACACACAGAGGCGCAGTTGCGTAGGTTTGCCGATGGCAAACAAGGTATTTTGCGAATTGGAATGGAATGCTACCCTTGCTTCGAGTGGCTCTTAAAGGTGGTTGCACCATTTTTAAAAGCGTTCCCCGATGTTGATGTAGACGTTCGCCGCGCTTTTTCATTTGGCGGTCTTCAAGCACTACACGGCTACGACATAGATATTTTGCTAACTCCCGACCCTTTGTCTCTTGATACTATTGCTTATACGCCGGTGTTTGAATACGAGCAGGTACTGGTTATGGACAAACATCACCCGCTCGCTGATAAGCCGTTTATAAAGCCACAAGATCTGTCTAACGAAACGCTTATTACCTATCCGGTAGAACTTAGCAGGCTAGATATATTCACCCACTTTCTTACGCCGGCTAACTGCACAGTTAGGCAACACAAAACGATTGAAACCACAGAAATTATCCTGCAAATGGTGGCGGCCGGGCGTGGAGTAACAGCGCTGCCAAAGTGGCTAATTGATGAATCGAAGGAGCGAGATCTGCTCACTTATCGCTCACTTGGAGAGGTAGGCGTATCAAAAACCCTTTATTTAGGGCATAGAAAAGCCCAAGACGTGTTGGGCTTTGTTGACGATTTTATAGCGTTGTCTCAGGCGAATAAGCCTTGAGAACGTTTCGGCTGAGCCGGCGTAACAGCCAAGCCCAGCGCCACCTTTATTCTTTATTGGTGTTAGCTGTAGAAGCAAAGATAAGCGGTGGGTGTAGAAACTTTCACATCAAACGATACATTGGCAGGCACATTGAAGCTCGTACCGGTTACAAAAGATTGCCACTCGTCGCTTTTTGGTAGCTTGACAACAAGCTCGCCTTCTACCACTTTCATTAGCTCTTTATGTGAGGTTGAGAAAGTGTACTCACCGGGTGACATAACACCTGATGTACAAGGTCCGTTCGCAGACTCAAACCCAATCGAGCTCACTTTGTTGTCGAAATAATGGTTTACTTTAAAGCTCATAGCTACTCCTTTGATTAATGCCATTTAGCGCTTTTGCCAAATGAGCATGTGATTATTAGCGGGCATGTCGATCACTTCTTTTAAGCTCAACTCGCCTGCCCAAGCGGTAAGCTCGTCAATATCTCGGTAACCACCGTAGCCTCTTTCTATCAGCGACAAGTGGAAAGCTTGGTTACTCTGTGAAGTGAATTTACCACTGTGAGTAAAAGGGCCGTATTGACAAAAAACACCGTTTTGCGGCAGGTTCGAGGCAATCAACTCCATCAGAAGTTTTGCCTCTTCTTTTTGCATAATGTGCGCAGTATTCGCAGTAAACACGCCGTCCACGTCAATATGAGGAAAGTCATCGCGTCCCACAGTAAACGCCACGGGCGCGCTTATGTTATCTAAACTAGCCTCAGCAAGCCATGCTTGTACGCCCGAGTGATACTGAGGCTGGTCGCTGGTATGCCATATTAGATGGGGTAAATGTTCGGCAAAAAACACCGCATGTTGACCTGTGCCACTGCCTATTTCCAACACCTGCTTACAATTCGCAAACGTGCGTTCAAGCACGCCTAAAATGGCGCGCTTGTTATTTTCACAGGCTTGGCTAAATGGCTTTTCGCATTGCATCTTTTTTACCTGTTTATTTACCTGTTTATTAGCCAACGCTAGTCACTTAAGTTAGGACCAAGCCACTTCTCGGCCTCTTCTAGCGTCCAACCTTTGCGCTTAGCGTAGTCTTCTACTTGGTCGCCTTGAATTTTAGCAACCGCGAAATACTTAGCGTCAGGATGCGCGAAATACCAACCAGAAACTGACGCCCCGGGCCACATCGCATAGCTTTCGGTGAGCTTCATCCCCGTATGCGCTTCAACAGACAACAAATCCCAAATAAGCTGCTTTTCAGTATGTTCTGGGCAGGCTGCATAACCTGGAGCCGGGCGAATACCTTGATATTTTTCGCGAATGAGCGCTTCGTTACTTAGCGCTTCGTCCTTTGCATAACCCCAGTAATGTTTACGTACCTGCTCATGAAGATATTCAGCAAAAGCTTCGGCTAACCTGTCGGCTACGGCTTTTACCATAATGCCATTGTAGTCGTCACCCGCTTGAATATAACTATCAGCCAGCTCATCTTCACCTATGCCCCCCGTGACCGCAAAAGCGCCTACATAGTCTTCAATACCGCTCGACTTTTCAGCCACAAAGTCGGCTAAGCAGTAGTTAGCGAACTTGTCTTTAAGCGTTTGTTGACGAAGGTGGTGGCCTACTCCGCTTACTTTTGTGCGCGATTCATCGCTATAAATTTCTACATCATCGCCCACGCGATTGGCGGGGAATAGCCCTATAACACCTTTCGCTTGAAGCGTGTTGTCTTCAATGATCTTATCTAGCATGGCGTTGGCATCATTAAACAACGACTGCGCCTGCTCACCGACTACATCATCGTTAAGTATTCGAGGATACTTACCCGCTAAAGACCAGGTCAAAAAGAACGGTGTCCAGTCAATATAATTGCGCAGTGTCGCTAAATCAGCGGTAACAGGGGTTACACCTAATGTCGCAGGTTTTACAGGCAGCGTGTTAAAGTCGGGCTTAAACGCGTTATCTCTAGCCTGCGCTAACGTGACAGGCTTACTGCGAGGCTTCTTACGGGCATGCTGCTCGCGCACTGTTTCGTACTCTTTCGCTAACTCTTTGGCGTAGATGTCACGGGACGCTTTATTAAGTAAGCGCTGACAAACACCCACCGCTCGACTGGCATTAGGTACGTAGGAAACAGGGGCGTGGTAATTTTGCTCAATTTTAACGGCAGTATGCGCTTTAGACGTGGTTGCCCCACCAATAAGCAGCGGAATTTCAAAACCCTGACGCTCCATTTCTTTCGCAACATGCACCATTTCGTCAAGCGATGGGGTAATCAGCCCCGACAGGCCAATCATGTCTACGTTTTCGTCTTTGGCGGTTTGCAAAATAGTGGCGGCTGGTACCATCACGCCTAAATCGATAACTTCAAAGTTATTACACTGTAGTACCACACCTACAATGTTTTTACCGATATCGTGAACGTCGCCTTTTACCGTTGCTAGTAGAATTTTACCGTTGCTCTTAGCATCGTCTGATTTTTCTTCTTCGATGAAGGGCTGTAAGTGCGCTACCGCTTTTTTCATTACGCGGGCAGACTTTACGACCTGAGGTAAGAACATCTTACCTTCGCCGAACAAATCACCTACTACGTTCATGCCGTCCATTAAAGGCCCTTCAATAACGTGTAGCGGACGTTCAGCCTGTTGTCGGGCCTCTTCGGTGTCGTCGATGATATAGTCGGTGATCCCTTTTACAAGGGCGTGCTCTAAACGCTTATTTACGTCTTGTTCGCGCCAGCTTAAATCTTCTTTTACTGCGGCCTTACCGTCGCCTTGATAGTTAGGTGCAATGTCTAGCAAACGCTCAGTGGCATCACTTCTGCGATTTAAAATCACGTCTTCAACGGCTTCGCGAAGTTCAGGTGGAATTTCGTCATATACCTCTAACTGGCCTGCATTAACTATAGCCATATCCATACCTGCACGAATTGCGTGATATAGAAATACCGAATGCATGGCCTCTCGTACTGGGTTATTACCCCTGAACGAGAAAGAGATATTAGATAGGCCGCCGGAGATATGTGAGTACGGACAGGTTTTACGTATTTCGCGGGTAGCTTCAATAAAGTCCACCGCGTAGTTATCATGTTCCTCGATACCTGTAGCTACAGCAAAAATGTTGGGGTCAAAAATAATATCTTCTGGCGGAAAACCGATGTCTTCAGTCAGCAGTTTATAGCTGCGCTGACAAATCTCGACTTTACGGGCCTGGGTGTCGGCCTGACCGGTTTCGTCGAACGCCATAACCACGGTTGCAGCACCATAACGTTTAATGAGCTTAGCTTGATGTAAAAAAAGCGCTTCCCCTTCTTTTAAGCTAATTGAGTTAACAATAGCTTTGCCCTGTACGCATTTAAGGCCCGCCTCTATCACTTCCCATTTTGATGAATCAATCATGATGGGTACGCGGCTAATATCGGGCTCGGAAGCTATGAGGTTTAAGAAGGTGATCATAGCCTGCTTGGAATCAAGCATGGCCTCATCCATATTGATATCGATGATTTGGGCACCGTTTTCTACCTGCTGTCTAGCGACATCAAGTGCGGTTTCATAATCACCTTCAAGAATAAGGCGTTTAAAGCGAGCGGAGCCTGTAACGTTGGTGCGCTCGCCGATATTAATAAATGTGGAAAATTCTGCGCTCATAATGCCCTCCTAGTGTACAAACGGCTCTAGGCCTGACAAACGCATTTTAGGTTCAAATGCAGGTACGTTACGTGGCGCTATACCCGCTACCGCATTAGCGATTTCGCGAATGTGGTCTGGCGTACTACCGCAGCAACCGCCTACGATATTCACAAGCCCTGATTGCGCCCATTCTTTAATGTGCTCGGCCATTTCTGGCCCTTCCATATCGTACTCACCAAACTCGTTAGGTAGGCCAGCATTGGGGTGTGCCGAAATAAAGCATTCACTGATTGCCGCCACTTCATCCACGTATTGACGCAATAAGTCGGGGCCAAGGGCGCAATTTAACCCGAAAGAAAACGGGCTGATGTGACGCATCGAATAATAAAATGCCTCGGCGGTTTGCCCCGATAATGTGCGCCCTGAAGCGTCGGTAATTGTGCCAGACACCATAACAGGTAAAGACTTACCTAGCTTTTCAAACACCGACTCCACCGCATAAGCTGCGGCTTTGGCATTTAATGTGTCGAAAATAGTTTCTAACATGATTAAGTCTACGCCGCCTTCAATGAGTGCCTCGGTAGACTCGCTGTACGCATCGACAAGTTCATCGAACGTTACGTTGCGTTTACCGGGGTCATTTACATCTGGCGAAATCGAGGCTGTGCGATTTGTTGGGCCCAAAACGCCTGCCACGAATCGCGGTTTGTTTGGCGTTTTCGCAGTAAACTCGTCAGCGGCTTTTCTGGCCAACTTGGCCGCCGCCACATTGATGTCCCGCGAATGGGCCTGCATGTCATAGTCGGCCATAGCAATTGTGGTGGCGTTAAAGGTGTTTGTTTCAATGATATCAGCGCCTGCTTCGAAGTAGTCGCAGTGAATTTGATAAATAATATCCGGCTGAGTAATAACCAGCATATCGTTATTACCTTTTACGTCACAGTGCCAATCTGAGAACTGTGTTCCGCGGTAATCATCTTCTTCTAATTTGTGACGCTGAATCATAGTGCCCATAGCGCCATCAAGAATAAGAATGCGCTCTTTAGCGGCTTTTGTAAGCGTTGTCTGCGCGCTAGATATTGTATTTTTGCTCACGTGCTACCTCTTTGGCTGTGACTTTTCAGCAAGCTGACTTAAATCGTAAGGCGTGGTCTGATAAACATAATAATTCAGCCAGTTTGTAAACAATAGGCTGCCGTGCGACCGCCACTGTACAATGGGAGACGTGGCTGGGTCGTCTCCTTCAAAATAATTTTTCGGAATGGGCGGTGTTTGGCCGGCAGCAATGTCGCGTAAATACTCGTCTTTTAGTGTATCAGGGTCGTATTCTGGGTGGCCGGTAACAAATACCATGCGCTTGTCTTCAGAGGCGACAATATAGGCGCCTACCTCATCAGACTCTGCGACCACGTTAAGCCCGTCAACACTGTTGTACAACGAAGTATCGATATGCCCGTAGCGTGAATGGGGGGCATAGAATGACGGATCAAAGCCTCTTAATAACTCATTATTTGGATCGTTAACTTTGTGCTTAAACACCCCTGAAAACTTTTCATCTCGCAGTTCGCGGGTAATGCCGTAAAAATGGTACATGGCTGCATGGGCCGCCCAACACAGATAAAGCGTCGAATTTACGTGGCGCTGCGCCCACTCCAAAATAGTGGTCATGGTTTCCCAGTATTTCACTTCTTCGTAATCGATAAGCGCTAATGGGGCGCCGGTAACAATAAGGCCATCATACTTTTTGTTCGCCACCGACGAAAAGTCATGGTAGAAAGCGTCCATGTGCGACTGAGGCGTATTCTTGGGCGCCTGGTTGTCTATGCGGATCAAATCCACATTTATCTGTAGTGGCGTGTTTGAGAGCAGACGCAGCAGTTGCACTTCTGTCTCAATTTTATTCGGCATTAAATTTAAAATACCCACTTCAAGAGGACGAATATCCTGGTTAGCCGCCCTGTCCATGTCCATGGTAAAAATGTTTTCACCTAGTAGTACATTCTGTGCGGGTAACTGCTCAGGAATACGAATTGGCATAGAGGGCTCCAGTGATAAATTACAATACCCGTATTGTGTCTATAACTGGGAATATGTCAACATCTTTACGTCTAGACGTCTAAACGTTTTTTTTGAGTAACGTAATGGAGGGACTTTCTCGTCGATAGAAGCGAATTGGAATGATTAATCACCTTCTGCCAATGTTTTTAGCTGTGTTGCTTGTGCACCATCACCAACATTTCAGCTTCGGCACGCGGAATGTCACACGCTTCAATGATTTCATCAATACTTGCCCCTTGCTTCACTAGTTCCGCGGCACGTTGATATAGACGCAGTGAAGGGTCTTGAAGCTTCAGCTCACGAACATGGTTTTCAATATCGGTTTGCTTTTCTTCTAGTTCTTTCAGGTGGCGTGTAATAACAAGGGTTCTTGCCTGCGCTTCAGTTTGCTGATTATTGGCGTTATTAGCTATGGCTTCTACGCGTAAAATAGCTTCTGCGTTTTTATTTTCACAATCATTTAGCGCGGCGCGAAGTGTACATACATGCGAGTAAATTACACCTATAGCAACGATAAGTATAAGGATGAAAACGCATAATACAATTTCTAACACGGTAGGTGCAGCGAGCTGCCAATCCATGGATATAACCCTTGGGGAAACGCAGGAGGCATGACTAACCATGCCGCCCGTTCATTTATTTAGATGCTGCTAAGCTCATCCCACTCTTCATCACTTAGCAACTTATTGAGATCAACAAGTATCAGTAGTTCACCGTCTCGGTTGCTCACGCCTTGAATAAACTTAGCGCTTTCTTCCGTGCCCACGTTAGGGGCACTATCAATCTCTGAAGACTTCAGATAAACCACTTCTGCCACGCTATCTACAAGGATACCGACTACCTGTTCGTCAGACTCAATTATAACGATACGCGTATTGTCAGTAATTTCTGTTGGCGGTAAACCAAAACGCGCGCGAGTATCGATTACCGTCACAACGTTACCACGCAGGTTAATAATACCTAATACGTAGTCGGGCGCACCGGGAACTGGGGCTATCTCGGTATAACGCAATACTTCTTGTACTTGCATTACGTTAATACCATATGTTTCATCACCTAGGCGATACGTTACCCATTGAAGGACTTCGTCGTTACTGTCGGTGGCATTGCTATTTATTCTTTCGTCGCTCATGAACCTGGCTCCCGATACTATGGCGTCTGGTCGTTACTGCCTAAGCCTTTGTTAAGCATAGATATTAATTCTTCAACGTCAATTAACGCGCACATTTTCTCTTTAACCATCCCCGCTAACCAGGGACGTTTACCTGTGGACTCGCGCCATTTAACGTCATCGGAGGTCAAATTGACCGTATTTACAAGCTTTTCGCTTGCCAAGCCCCACACACTCTCTCCTAACATTATAAGATATCGGTAGTTGAGCGATTGTGCGAGGTTTTCATCATATTTTTCTGGCATCACCCATTTAGCTGAGTCAACTACATTTAGTTTAGCCTCTCTATGCAACATTACACCCATAAACCAATCGGGTTTGCCAAACAGCGGCCCAATCTTTTCAATTTGATGAATGCCGCCTAATGTAGTTAATGGTACAGCCAAGGTTAAACCAGCGACCTCAAAGAATAGCGCTTGAAAACGAAAACCGAGAGTATCCTTTAGTGGAATTTTTGTTTTGTTTGCGTCACTTAACGCGGTTTCATTTTGACTCTCTACTTGAGGTTCTATTGCCGATGCCGCTTCGTCTTCAGAAACCTCTACTTTTTCTGTCTCGATAAAAGCGGTAACTTTTTCGGCGATTACGGTTTGTGGGTCAGCGCTCGTAGAGTCAGCCTCTGTTTTCAACTCGTCTACATGAGTCAGTGCCGACTCAGTCATCTGTTGAGACGCTTGTTCAAGCAATTTAGCCGTGCGCGCAGTGACATCTTCAGGTGTCTCTGGTTCTTTGAGAAGGCTATCTAAGTAGGCCTCCATCACTTCTTCACGGGCGAAAGGCGATTGCTTGCTCATTTTTGTATTAATTCTCCAGTACGGCTAACAGCTTTGCGTAGGCTGACACACCACGAGTTTTAGGGTACGCCGCCGAAATTGGCAGCTGTACTAAACTGGCGTCTCTAAAGTGAGTATCTACGGGAATAACCCCTTCCCACACACGCTCTCCGTAGTCGTTTATTAATCGTTTGCGCGATGCTAACGCTGCGTTTGTGCGCTTATCAAACATAGTGGGAATGATGACTGTATCAAATGATTTATTCAAAGAGCGCCCCATTATTTCCATGGTGCGGATCATTCTGTCTAAACCTTTTAATGCTAGGTATTCCGTTTGCGTTGGCACAATAACTTTGTCACATGCCGCGAGTGCATTCACCATCAATACGCCTAGCACGGGAGGACAATCGATAATCGCTACGTCAAATTCATCTGCTATCTTGGCGAGCGCTTTTTTTAACACCAAGCCCATGCCTTGTTCACTACCCATGGTTCTGTCTAATGTAGCCAGTGCCATGGTGGCAGGAAGCACATATAAGTTGTCCAACTTAGTGGGACAAAGGCAGTCCATTACATTATCGGCAGAAAGTGCGTTTGATTGAATAAAAATGTCGTAAACTGAATGACTTGTCGCTTCGGCGTCAATGCCGAAATAATAACTCAGTGATGCGTGAGGATCAGTATCGATCATCAGCACTCGCTTGCCCTGTTGCGCAAGCAACCCGCCAAGGCTTACTGTTGTGGTTGTTTTTCCCACGCCGCCTTTTTGATTCGCTACTGTCCACACTTTCATGATTTATATTCCGTTAGTGTCCAAGCCGCTATCGCATTTCGGCTTGAACGCAACTGCTAATATCGTCAATATTAATGCTTTTACTTGATATATTAGCAGCGGCTACGGCTTGGGGCATGCCATACACCACACAGGAGTCTTGGTCTTGTGCCCAAATAGTCGCACCTTTGTCCTTCAGCATGCGGCACCCTTCTTTGCCGTCTGCGCCCATGCCTGTCAAAATGACGCCTAATACATCTCCCCCATAGGCTTTGGCCAGCGAGCTGAACGTTAAATCAACGCTGGGCTTATAATTAACCTTGTCGCTCGCACTTGCATCGACAATAGCTATACGCTTATTCGCGCCTATGGTTTCTAACAACATCTGTTTACCGCCCGGCGCTAAATAAGCGTGGCCCGGCTCCACTATATCGCCATGCTCAGCTTCTTTTACTTTTATATTGCAGTTTGAATCTAAGCGCTGAGCAAATGCCGTGGTAAATGTGCCCGGCATATGTTGGACAAGAAAAATGGGATATGGAAATTCTGCAGGTAGTGGTGACAGCACTTTTTGTAGCGCCACAGGACCACCTGTAGATGCACCTATCGCCAAGCATTTATATTGCTTTCCCGTCGCCCTTACAGATGAGACGGTGGGCTGTTTTGCCGCGTCTTTATGGCCAGAAAGTAACCCCGATGTTTTAAAAAACGCCTGCTTGGGTGCGTTATCCGGTAGCTTTCTTGTTTCTGTGGCTCTAAAAGATGGACGCTTAAGGCCAATACCTCGACGCGCTATTAACCTAACTTTAGTACATAATAAGCGCGATGCATCTTTTCTATCTTGAGCAATATCTTCAAATTTTTTCGGCAAGAAGTCGAGTGCACCGGCTTCTAGTGCATCGAGTGTAGCTTGCGCTCCATGATGAGTAAGCGAAGAGAACATGAGGATCGGCGTAGGCCGTTTTTCCATGATAGCCTTTACCGCCGAAATGCCGTCCATTACGGGCATTTCCACATCCATTGTTATGACATCAGGTTTAAGTGCCTCTGCTTTTTCTAAGGCATCGCGCCCGTTTCTTGCTTCCCCAACAACTTCAAGCTCTCTATCATCGTCGAGTATTTCTTTTACTCGACGACGATAAAATGTCGAGTCGTCCACCACTAGGACTTTAAAGACCATGGATTATTATTCCTATTAATTCATCGCCTTACTTGATGGGTTTACGCGCGTACCGTTTTAGCAGGCTCGGAACATCTAAAATAAGTGCAATCCCGCCATCTGAAGTAATGGTTGCTCCCGCCATACCCGGCGTGCCTTGAAGCAAAGCATCAAGAGGTTTGATTACCACTTCTTCTTGACCTATTAGCGCGTCTACGACGAATCCAACTTGTTGTGTACCAATTTGTACTACAACCACGTGCCCTTTTTCTCTATTAATATCTTTAGGGCCACGAATTAGCCATTCGCCAAGGAAGAACAACGGAATTGCCTTTGAACGAACTATCATTGTTAGTTGGCCATCAACCGTGTTGGTCTTTTTGATGTCCATGTTTATTATTTCGTTCACCGCACCTAATGGTAACGCAAAGGTCTGTTTTCCTACAACAATCATTAACGTAGGCAAAATAGCTAAGGTTAGAGGCACTTTTATTTCTAACCTGGTCCCTTTTCCTAACTGAGAATCAATGTTTACGGTACCGTTTAGCTGGTTAATTTTGGTTTTAACCACGTCCATACCGACACCACGACCAGAAATATCGCTGATCTCTGTCTTCGTTGAGAAGCCCGGTGCAAAGATTAGATTGAACGCCTCAACGTCTGACATACGCGCTGCCGCATCTGCATCGAGAACGCCACGGCTAATGGCAATTTCCTTGAGCTTTTCGGCATCCATCCCTTTACCATCGTCTTCGATGGTAAGTAAAATATGATCGCCCTCTTGGGAAGCAGATAATTTAACCGTTCCCATACGAGGCTTACCTGAAGCGGCGCGATCATCAGGCATTTCAATACCGTGATCGACCGAATTTCGAACCAAGTGAACTAATGGGTCTGCCAGAGCTTCTACTAAATTTTTATCTAAATCAGTGTCTTCACCAACAAGCTCTAAAGTAATCTCTTTCTTCAAGCTTCGCGCTAGGTCACGTACAACACGGGGGAAGCGGCCGAAAACCTTTTTAATAGGCTGCATGCGGGTTT
Source organism: Alteromonas sp. G5_S2_22_S1 (assembly GCF_054968525.1). NCBI lineage: Bacteria > Pseudomonadati > Pseudomonadota > Gammaproteobacteria > Alteromonadales > Alteromonadaceae > Alteromonas > Alteromonas sp. G5_S2_22_S1. The sequence continues at coordinate 310,213 of NZ_JBQKUJ010000003.1, forward strand.
TCATCACCGCACCTTGGAGGTCGCCAGTCACTACATCTAAGTTCGCAATGGCTTTCGACATGCTTTCGTCGTTGCTGTTTATGCCTAAGCTGATTAGCCTATTTCTTACCAATACTAGCTCGCCCACCATGTTCATAATTTGGTCTAGACGCTTAGTGTCGACCCGCACCGTGGTTTCAGCCGGTGGGGCTGCGGCAGCTGCCTTTTTATCATCTTTCTTAGGCGCTGGGCTAGCCGCTTTGGGTTTCGCGGTTGAGCCTGGCTTAGATGGTGCGGCTGAATTTGACGTAGGCGCAGCTTTAACAGGTGCTGCTTGTTTAGCCTTCTGAACAGCTTCAGTCGCCGCTTTATCTACTGGTGGCTCAGGTGAAATAGGCGCTGTGCTTTGTTGCGTAGGGCCTTGACCTGAACCATGCAGCTGATCAAGAAGTGCTTCGAACTCATCGTCAGTAATTTCTTCATCGCTGCTTGAGTTCGATGGTGCGGGCGCTACCGGTGCTTTAGGTTCAGAGGCAGGAGCAGCGCTAGTTGCGAACTGGCCTTTGCCGTGTAAATCGTCGAGAAGCGCTTCAAATTCTTCGTCGGTGATATCGTCGCTATCGCCGCCAGCGGTCGGTGTCGTGGGTGCTGAAAGTGATGCTGGCGCGACTGATGGCTTACTTGCTGAAGAAGATTGACCTGGCGCATTTGAACCATGAAGTTCATCGAGTAACGCTTCGAATTCATCTTCGGTTATTTCGTCAATACCACCGTCGCTTGTGCCGCTAGGCACTTGCGCTGTAGGTTCTTCAATGACAAGTTCAGGCTCCGCAACAACTGACTCAGGTGCAGTGGCTGACTCTTCAGAGGCGCCAAAAATGTTTTCATCTGGCGTTTCCGGGCGACTTAATTTGTGCAATAAGTCGACAAGGTGTGCATCTGCAGGTTCGAGTGGATCGCGAGCTTTAACCCGCTCAAACATCTCTACCACCACGTCAGTGGCCTGCAAAATAATATCCATCAGTTCTGGGGTTAGGGTTCTTTGTCCATTGCGCATTACGTCAAAAACGTTTTCTGCACCGTGACAAATTTCTACTAACTCTGTGAGCGAAAGAAAGCCCGCTCCACCTTTAACTGTGTGATATCCACGGAAAATTGCATTCAGCAAATCCGCATCTTCAGGATTGTTCTCAAGATCAACGAGCTGTTCTTGTAATTGTTCAAGTATCTCTCCAGCCTCAACCAGAAAGTCCTGTAATATATCCTCGTCAACATCAAACGACATGCGCCCGCTCCCCTAAAAACCTAAGCTAGACAGAAGATCATCTACGTCATCTTGGCCAGAAACGACATCATCGCGTTTCTCGGCGTCAATAATTGGGCCTTCTGCCTCTACACCATCAACCTTATCGGCCTTAATGCTAGATGGTTTAGTTTGTTCTTCACCTTCGCGCTCGCCAAACATGGTTAGCATATTAACTAAGCTATCTTCTACCTCTTTTACAAGGTCGATAACGCGACGGATAACTTGACCCGTTAAGTCTTGATAGCCTTGAGCCATCAATACTTCGGTAAGTAACTGTGTAAGTTTAGCTGACTGAAGCGAACCGTCTTCCAATAATTCGTCTAAATCTGCACATAACGCTTTGAACTCGCCCAACTCGATTTGGCGGTTCATGAGCTTTTTCCACTCAGGCATCACTTTTTCGATACGCACCGACAGCATTTCCGCTATCGGCATACTCGCTTCCACAGCGTCCATTGTAGTATTAGCTGCTTTTTCGGTTTCTTCAATTACGTAGGTTAGGCGGGATTGTGCATCGGGAATATCGTCGGTAGCTAAGTTTTTGATGCGGTCGTCAATTTGAAAATTATTTAACGCGTCATGGAGTTGACGCGTTAACTTTCCTACTTCAGCAAATAGCTCAACGTTTTCCTTCATTGAGGCAGCTTCAAGTAGAGCGTTAGCAGACGCGTTGTCACCTTCTTCCAGATAGGTGACAAGCTGTTTGGCCTCTTCTAACGAAATTGGAACGTTTACATTCGTTGTCATCCAGTAAACCTCATTTATCTGGTGAGCGTCTGGATCAACCTAAACGTTCGAAAATTTTATCTAATTTTTCTTTTAAAGTTGCAGCGGTGAATGGTTTAACGACATAGCCGTTAACGCCCGCTTGTGCAGCGGCAACAATTTGCTCTTTTTTCGCTTCTGCAGTTACCATTAGTACAGGTAAATGCTTAAGTTTGTCGTCGGCTCTTATTGCGCGCAGCAAATCGATACCTTGCATTCCTGGCATGTTCCAATCGGTAACAACGAAATCAAAATCACCTTGCTGCAGCATAGGCAATGCAGTGCTTCCGTCATCCGCTTCCTGGATGTTAGAAAAACCTAAATCTTTAAGCAGGTTTTTGATGATACGTCTCATGGTTGAAAAATCGTCAACCACAAGAATTTTCATGCTTTTGTCCAAAATAGCCTCCAATGAGGGGTTAATTGTTATTAATTTCTATTCTTCGTCAGCTTGCCACGACTTCATTCGTGATTTGAGTTTTAACATGGCCTGACTGTGAATTTGGCTGACTCTTGACTCACTAACATCAAGAACTTCGCCAATTTCTCTTAAGTTCAGTTCTTCATCATAGTACAGTGAAAGAACAATTGCTTCTCGTTCAGGTAATGTCGTAATGGCATGGGCAAGCGCTTTTTGAAACGCGCCTTGCATTAAATCTTCAAGCGGCGCATCACTACCTCTACTCTGCTCAGTAGTAATTACATCTTCCGACACACCTAAATCTTCAATACCTACCAGCTTTCCCGCATTAACCTCATTAAGCATTTGGTGATAATCCTGCAAGCTTACATTAAGCTTATCAGCAATATCAGAATCTCTCGCATCGCGGCCTGTTTCGCTCTCTACCTGCGAAATAGCCTCGGTAATAGCACGTCCATTTCTATGCACTGAACGCGGGGTCCAATCGCCTTTACGTATCTCATCTAGCATAGCACCACGAATGCGAATGCCTGCGAAAGTTTCAAAGCTCGCGCCTTTCGACCCGTCGAAGTTACGCGCAGCTTCTAGCAAGCCAATCATACCCGACTGGATCAGGTCATCAACAAGAACACTGGCCGGCAATCGCGCCATCAAGTGATGCGCAATGCGCTTAACCAATGACGCATGTCGTTCGACTAACTGCGATTTATCGGTTTGTTGACGATAAGCGGCTGCCTTGCTGTTCAACGCTGACTTCCTACTGCTTTTTCTGCAACGAGTTGTTCAATAAAAAACTCTAGGTGACCGCCCGGTTGTGCCGGAATGGGCCACGTAAGGGCTCTACTCGCAAGCTGAGTAATAGCAACAGCGGCGGGAGAACCCGGATACGCATCAACAATAGCCGTTTGTTTTCTCACGGCTTTGCGGATATTCTCATCAAAAGGTACGGTTGCCACTAATTCTAGTGCAACATCTAAAAAACGCCCTGTCACTTTGCTTAATTTGCTAAATAATTCCTGACCTTCCCGTACATCGCGAACCATATTCGCCACAACTTTAAAGCGAAATACACCGTGCTCACGATTAAGAATCTTTATTAAGGCATAGGCGTCAGTTAACGAGGTGGGCTCATCGCAAACCACGACCATGATGTCTTGAGAAGCTTTTGAAAAACTCAACACCATGTCTGAAATACCGGCCGCGGTATCTACGATAAGTACATCGATTTGCGAACGCAATTCACTAAAGGCTCTGATAAGACCCGCGTGCTGCGTTGGCGATAATTCTGCCATTGATTGCGTGCCAGAGGTGGCAGGCGCAATTTTAATACCATGGGGGCCGGTGACTAACACTTCATCAAGTGTGCACTCGCCAGATAGCACGTGGGAAAGGTTTTTCTCAACCCGTAAACCTAGCATTACGTCTACGTTCGCCAGCCCGAGGTCGGCGTCGAGAACCATAACTCGCTTACCCTGCTTCGCCATAGCGATAGCGGTGTTTAGCGTAATATTTGTTTTACCTACGCCACCTTTACCTCCGGTGACGGCGATAACTTTGATTAACCGTGATTGCTTCATTTTTCTTAAGCTACTCGCTTGGTCGTCAATCATACTGCTTATGCTGTTTTAATTGCGTTGTTGCCACTAGTATGATTCAAACCGTACTTTTTATAAAGCTTTGCAGCGGCAGAAACTAAAGATTTCGCCTCCGCAATCTTAATGTCTTCAGGTACTTTCTGACCGTCGGTGACATAACTAACCGGCAGTTGATATTCTACTGCAGCGCTCAATACCTCTCCTAAAGAGTAGCATTCATCTAACTTTGTGAAAATACAGCCACTTAGTTCGATATCATCATAAGCCTTAATAATGCGCTGTAGGGCAGGATATTGTGTATTAGCCTGCGCTACCAAATATTTTTTAACTTTAGGCATTTGACCATTATCAAACTGCTTAATCTGTTTAATTAAACGGCTATCCCGTTGGCTAAATCCTGCCGTATCAATCAATACTAGACGCTTATGACGAAGTTGGAATAATAAATCCGCAAGTTCTTCACTAGTCTGCGCTTTTCTCACCGTACAGCCAATAATTTTTCCGTATGTCGCGAGCTGCTCATAGGCCGCAATTCTATACGTATCTATGGTAATCATTGCTACTGACTCTGCACCGTACTTTTGTGCATAGCGAGCAGCTAGTTTTGCAACCGTCGTTGTTTTACCTGTGCCCGTCGGTCCGACTAAGGCAACTGCACCTTGCGCACTAAGTATATCGTTTCCTGTCACATTTATGCGATTAGCCAATAGGTTAAGAAGATAAACCCATGCGTCTCGTTCATTATAGTGTGCTGGTGTATAGCTAATTAACTGACTGGCAAGTGCACTGCTTAACCCCATATCCGTTAGGCGGGTAATCAAGTATTGATGTACCGGTTTTTGACGCTTGTTTTTTGCTTCCATCAAGTCTGCAACCTGATATTGTAAAACATCGCGCAACGACGCTAACTCTTCTTTAATTTGCGCCAATTCTGCAGATTGAGAGACGGGTGCCTCGTCTAAGCTTGACGCTTGGTGGTCAGGAAACGTTGTTGCTCTACCTTCGTCTTGTGCAAGGTGCTGGCTTTCTACGTCATCAATAAAGGCTTCTGAGAAATCAAGGTGTGACGCAATTTCGTTGGCATGTCTCGCATTTGCAGACATAGGCTGATTATGGTTGGCTGAATGCGACTGCGATGCTGAAGCATTACTTGATGAAGGCGCACTACCGCCGTGCTGCTTTTCTAACAGAGCTTTTAAACTGTCGGGGCCATCATCACCGATAATCTCACTTAAGCTAGGCACGGCTTTTTGACCTGATGCTTTAGGGGTTGCTTTAGGCGATGTTTTAGGAGTGAAGAGTTTTGCTTCAGGCTCTTTATCATAGGCAGCAACAAGCTCAATGCCATCGGCAACTTTGCGGTTCGACATGATCACTGCATCACTGCCTAATTCAGCTTTAACTTGGCTTAACGCCTCACGCATATCTTTGCCGAAGAAACGTCTAATTTTCATTGCAACCTCTCCAATCACCCAGTGTCAGATTATTGACCGACCGAACTGACTATTTTTATTTGTTTGTCGTCAGGCACTTCTTGGTAAGAAAGCACATGGAGCCCAACAACCGAATACTTTAAGAAGCGAGACAGAACGGGTCGCAGCATGCCAGAGGTTAGGAGTACTGCAGGCTCTCCTTCTAACTCTTGCTGCTGACTGGCTTGCTGCAATGATTTTTGCAGCTTGTCTGCCAAACCTGGTTCGATACCAGCGCCATCTTCGCCACCTGCTTGAAGTGACTGGTGCAACATCTGTTCCAACTCTGGCGCCAAGGTTATGACAGGTATCTCTTTTGCCCCTTGGGTAATTTCTTGGACAATAAGACGTTTAAGCGCAATACGAACGGCAGAGACCAATACATCCGGGTCTTGGCTGCGAGTGCCGTATTCACTTAAGGTTTGAACAATAGTGCGCATATCGCGAATAGGCACGCCCTCAAATAGTAGGGTTTGAAGCACTTTTACCACCGTGCTTAGCGGCAAGATATCTGGTACTAAACCTTCCACCAATTTAGGGTGCTGCTTAGCCAGCATATCGAGTAACTGCTGCGCTTCTTCGTGACCAAGTAGCTGATAAGCATTGTTAGTTAACAACTGGCTGAGGTGGGTAGCCACAACGGTAGCTGCATCAACAACGGTGTACCCCAAGGTTTGCGCGTGTTCTCGTTTATTCGGCTTGATCCACACCGCATCTAAACCAAACGCAGGGTCTTTGGTGGCGCGACCTTCTAATTTGCCGAAGACCTGCCCGGGGTTGATAGCCAACTCTTCATCATGACTGATAACAGAGTCGCCAATGGTGACGCCAAGCATAGCAATGGTGTAGGTATTAGGCTCTAAATCTAAATTATCGCGAATGTGTACTGGGGGAATAAGAAAACCAAGTTCTTGGGAGAGCTTTTTACGCACCCCTTTTATGCGCGTCAACAATTCGCCACCTTGAGATTTATCAACCAGTGGTATTAATCGATAGCCGACCTCCAACCCGATAGTATCAACCTGCTGAACGTCATCCCACCCCAGCTCTTTAACCTCTGGCGCCACCGTGTCGTCTTTCATCACATTATCAGGGACCGACGGTGCCGCAGCCTTTTTCTTTTGCTGAACTGTCTGCCAATAGGCAACGCCCGCAATTAAAAACGAGAACCCTAAAAATGCAATGTGGGGCATACCTGGAATAATACCCATCACAAATAGCACGCCCGATGCAATATAAAGCGCTTGTGTGTTGCCTAATTGTCCGCGGATCTCTTTACCCATTTCTTGGGTTTCGTTTTCACGAGTAACAATTATCGCGGTCGCTACAGAAAGCAGAAGTGAAGGTATTTGAGCAACCAGCCCATCACCGATAGTAAGGATGGTATAAATTTCAATAGCACTACCAAAATTCAAATCGTGCTGGATCATGCCGATGAATAACCCGCCGACGATATTAATCAACATAATGAAAAGACCGGCGACCGCGTCACCCTTTACGAATTTTGACGCACCGTCCATCGAGCCGTAAAAATCGGCTTCTGCGGTGATTTCTTCTCGGCGCTGACGGGCTTGGTCTTGGTCGATATAGCCGGCGTTCAAGTCGGCATCAATTGCCATCTGCTTACCTGGCATGGCGTCCAAAGTAAAGCGAGCACTTACTTCAGATATACGCCCGGCACCCGCGGTAACCACTTTGAAGTTAATAATTAGAAGAATAGCAAAAACAACAATACCCACCGCATAGTTACCACCGATAACCACTGCTCCAAAGGCCTCGATAACCTTACCTGCAGCATCCCCCCCTTCGTGCCCATAAAGCAGAACAACACGGGTAGACGCTACGTTCAATGCCAGTCTCAGTACTGTAGCGATAAGCAACACAAGCGGGAAAATACCGAAATCGACAGGTTTTTGTGTGAGTACTGCCACCAAAATTATGACCAGAGACAAGGCAATATTAAAACTAAACAGCACATCTAATAAGAACGGCGGCATAGGTAAAATAACCATGCCCATTATGGCTAAGAGGACGATAGGCGCGCCTAAACCACTGGTGAAATTTTGCAGCTGATTTTTATCGAAACGCTGAAGATAACCGGATAACTGCATTGCGTATTGTCTCTCTATCAGAAAATTGACGCTTAATTCTATTCTGATAGGCGGGTTTCAACATACGTGCCAGCTTTAGCAAACACCTTCTGCAGCAGCACTAACTGCCTAAATTAACGGCATTTCTTATTTTAACAACCGTCCATTTTCCCGCATCTTTTTCATGCTAACTTGGCGGGGAAGGCTGTGTTATCGGCGATACTCGGGAGGGATGGGCAGATCCCGTTTCAATGGCTTGGGACGTTTACCTTTACCTGCTCTGTGAGCTTTAAGCTGATACACGTGGGCGAGAACTTGCGCTACCGCCATAAACAAGGCGTTGGGTATTTCATCATCCACTTCTGTGGAATAGAAGATTGCCCGCGCTAACATAGGAGAAGGAATGAGCGGAACATCATTCGCTGTGGCTATTTTTCTGATATGCATGGCCAACTCATCGGCGCCTTTTGCGACAACCACAGGTGCCCTAATTCCTTTTTCATCGTATTTAATGGCCACTGAAAAATGGGTAGGGTTAGTCACCACGACATCAGCTTGAGGGACTTCTTGCATCATTCTTTTCGTTGCAGACTGATACTGCAATCGACGGATACGCCCTTTAACCATGGGGTCGCCTTCAGCATTTTTCCTTTCGTCTTTCACCTCCTGCTTGGTCATCTTCATTTCTTTGTTGTGCTTATACATTTGATAAGGCACATCGATGAGCGCGATGGGGATCATGCCACATACTAGAATGAGAAAAGCCCATTTAAGTATGTCCATAGCGTGAAACAGGTTGCCCGGATAAAGCTCCATATCTAAATGCAGCGCTTCATCTTCAAAGAACAGCAGCGCGCCAATGGCCATGCCGATAATAACCACTACTTTTGCAATAGACTTAAGAAGCTCAACTAAGCCATTGGTGCCAAACATGCGTTTGAAGCCTTGAATCGGGCTCATTTTAGAGCCTTTAGGCTTTGCCCCTTCCCACGTAAAGTTAAAACCGCCAAGGGCAATAGAGCCGTAGATCCCTGCAATCATTGCGACAACCATATATAGCAGTACGGCAGGGCCCACTGCTGAAAATGCCTCGCCCCACGCGCCAAACATGTGGGTGATATCATAGGTTTCATCACGAGATAAAATGAACATTCTGCGGGTAAGTTTAAATACCGACTCCGCTATCCAGCCACCAACAAATAGAAACATGACGGCACTGACTATTAACACCAAGGTGGTAGATAGTTCACGGGAACGGGCTAGCTGCCCTTTTTTTCGGGCATCATCGAGTTTCTTCCCCGTGGGGTCTTCTGTTTTTTCGCTTGAATCTGCCATGCTCGAGTCTGTTCTTCTCTGTTACGAGTTTACTCACCTAACCTGATCGCAGTCATACCATATTCTGCGAACGACGCGTATTGCTTGTCTAAGGACAAATATTCAATAATTCACACATAAACTGTTCAGCCCTAAACCATTGGGTTTCAAAGTGCGCAGTAAAGTTATCTAGCGTTATCCAAATAATCAGCAGCCCCATTAGCTGAGCAATGGAAAAACCAATGCTGAAAATGTTCAGCTGTGGCGCAGCTTTTGTCATTACACCAAAGGCCAAATTAACAATTAACAGCGAGACGATAGGCGCCAATGAAAGCGTAATAGCGGAAACGAACATCCAGCCTCCCCAATGGGCAATATCGCGAAACTGTTCGCCTGTCCACCACGCCTCGCCGATTGGAAAAGCCTCAAAACTCATCACTATCATTTGAATCATCGACAAGTGGCCGTCGAGTGTCCAAAACAACAAGGTCGCTAAAATAAGGTAAAACTGCCCGACCGCCGGCACGTTAATACCATTAACCGGGTCGACAATCGAAGCAAAGCCCAAACCGGTTTGCATGGCGATGATCTGCCCTGCTAACACGAAGGTGTTCAATACCATCATCGAAATAAAACCAATAGCGATGCCTATCAGTAATTGTTGAATAACAATTAAAAAGGTACCGACACTCACTAAGTTTTCAATAGGTGAAGGAGGTACAACCGGCATAATGACAAGGGTTAGCATTATTCCTAAAAGCGCCCTAACCTGCGGAGGGATAGACTTTGCACTTAAGCCAATCATAGCTACAAACAGCCCGCTTATACGCATAAAAGGTAAGAGCATGTCGGCAAGAAACTGATTGATAGTGGCGAGTTCGACTTCCACGAATTAGACCTTCTAGCCTACAACCTGAGGGATCATATCGACCATTCTAAAGGTGAAATCCATCAGTTGTTGTACCAGCCAGTTCCCCCCCCAACTCAATGCCAATAGCGTAACGAGTAAGCGAGGCAGGAAACTCATGGTTTGTTCGTTGATACTGGTAGCGGCCTGAAATACAGCGACGACCAAGCCTACAATCAAGCTTGGAACAATCACCGCCGATACCAGCACGATTACCATAAACATGGCTTCTCGCAGTATCTCTACAAAGACTTCTGGTGACATAAGCCCTCCTAGACGCCCATACCGAAACTCGTCGCGAGTGTGCCGAAAATGAGATTCCAGCCGTCCACCAGTACGAATAACATGAGTTTGAAAGGTAAAGATACAATCATGGGGGATAGCATCATCATACCCATAGCCATCAATATTGAAGCTACAACCAAGTCGATAATAAGAAACGGAATAAACAGCATAAAGCCAATTTGAAAGGCGGTTTTAAGCTCGCTGGTTACAAAGGCTGGAATAAGAATAGTCAGCGGCACTTCATCTGTATCAGCGTATTTTCCCTCGTCTCCCGCTATTCGTACAAAGGTCTCTAAATCTTTAACACGGGTTTGGGAAAGCATAAAAGCGCGCATAGGGCCCTTTGCCTGTTCCAGTGCATCTAAACTTGTAAGCTGTTCATTGAGGTAGGGCTGTAAAGCCCGCTCATTCACTTCTTCAAACACCGGCGCCATGATAAACATAGAGAGAAATAAGCTTACCCCAATGAGTATTTGGTTCGACGGTGACTGCTGTAAACCGATTGCCTGACGCAAAATGGACAACACCACAATAATCCGTGTGAACGACGTCATCATCATGATAAAGGCGGGTATTAAACTGAGCGCCGTCATAATGAACAGCGCTTGTAGTGTCATGGTGTAGTCTTGAGAGCCATCTTGATTTGTCGTAACTGTAACCGCTGAGATGCCCTGTTGCGCATACACTGGCTCTACAAATAAAAGTAATGGCAGGGTTAAAAGTAGCCAGGCAAACTTACGCATCGCTCGATTCTTCCTTCGGTTTATTCTTATCCATATTAGGGTTGAGTTTACCCGCCATCGCCGCTACGAGCTTTTGCTTAAAAGCATCGGCTCCATTTTCTTGTTCACCGGTTGACTTGCTCATCCCTTTAGCAGGTATATCGAGATTTTTTTCAAGCTTACTTAGATGAGAAATGTTGTGACCGGTGATGCCAATTAGGTGCTGCTCATCGCCCACCTGAATGACCATTATTTTTTCTTTGGTCCCCACCACCATACTCGCCGCCACTTTCATTTGGTTGTTTCCCATCGCAGTGACATTAAATCGACGCATAACATAGGCTAACGCAAAAATAACGCCGACAACCAGCAACAAAGATAGGAAAATTGACAGTACGGACGTGGGATTGGTAATTGACTGGGTCGACTGAGCGACAGCTAGCTGGCTAAATAAAAGGGGCAGCAAGGCGCAACCCCTTAGTATATAAGAAGTTTTATCTGAGCTTCTTGATTCTCTCAATTTGACTAATAACATCCGTTAATCGAATACCGAATTTGTCGTTGACCACTACTACTTCACCATGAGCAATCAACGTGCCATTTACTAATACATCTAATGGCTCACCGGCAACACGATCCAGCTCCACCACAGACCCTTGGTTCAACTGTAGCAGATTTCGGATACTTATTTGACTACGACCTACTTCCATTGAAATAGTCACGGGAATATCTAGGATCGTATCAAGCTTTTTCTTTTCTTCTTGGGTGATCGGCGCATCGTCGGTTAACTCGTCAAGTTCGGCAACCTGAACATCTTCGTTGTCACCGGCTTCTTGATCAGCTTCAGATTCGGCTTGCTCGGCCATGGCCGCAGCCCAATCGTCCATACCATCTTCACTCATGGGAACTCCCCTCTACCTTACAGGTCTTCTTCGAGTACTTGCAGTTCTGCGTCATTATCTATAATGCGCCCACCGCGGGTTAATAACTGTAGCTCAGACTTCACTGAAGTCGGTCTTGCAATTTTTTCTACTATTTTAAGCGCCAAGTTATCTCGGCTTCGGCCTAACTTAGCCCTAAACGTAGGTAAATCTTCGATTAGCACTGTGATAGTTTCGGGCATTTCCACCGGAATTATATCGCCTGGCTTAAACTCCATCACATCGCGTAAAGGCACATCGACATCCAACATGTGGGTAGTTAATGCCACTTTCACATCCATAATTTCGTCGCGAAGCGCTTTGCTCCAGCGCAAGTCCGTATCTTCTTTATCGCTTTGAACACCGGCGTCTAGCAGTTCGCGTATCGGTTCTAGCATTGAGTATGGCAACGACACGTGGAAGTCGCCACCACCACCGTCTAACTCTATATGAAACGAGCTGATAACCACTACTTCGGTGGGGCTTACAATGTTTGCCATTGCCGGGTTGACTTCCGAATCTAAGTATTCGAAAGACACGTCCATGACCGGCGCCCATGCTTCTTTATAATCTTCGAAAATGATTTTAAGCAGCATCTGAATAATACGACGTTCCGTAGGCGTGAATTCTCGGCCTTCGATTTTTGCATGATAGCGGCCATCGCCACCAAAGAAGTTGTCTACCAAAATAAAAACAAGACGCGCTTCCATGGTAATGAGCCCAGTTCCCTTAAGGGGACGGAAGCGCACCATATTTAGGCTGGTCGGAACAAATAACGTATGGATGTATTCGCCGAACTTAATCATTTGAATACCGTTAATCGATACTTCAGCAGAGCGGCGCATCATGTTGAATAAACTCACCCGCATATGGCGCGCGAAGCGTTCATTCACAATTTCGAGCGTAGGCATTCGCCCACGCACAATTCTGTCTTGCGAGGAGAAGTCGTACTCGAGCGTAGAAGCATCAGAGTCGCTATCGCCAACCTCTTCCTCTTCTACATCATCTACCCCGTGTAATAGGGCATCGATTTCATCTTGAGATAATAAATCACTCACCGTCTTCTACCTTACCAAATCAATGCATTACTGCATGACAAAACCAGTAAACAATACGCGCTCTACCACGTCGCTACCCGTAATGTCTTTTAATGCTTTTTGGACTTCACTTACCGCTTGCTCGCGAAGTTCTATTTTGCCCGCCTCAGTGACCAAATCGTCTGCATTAGATGTGCTAAATGCCTGTAGCAATGTACCTTCGATAAGCGGTATGTGCGTTTTCGCTAACTCTTCATTGTCAGAACCTCGTACCAATAGCTGAACCTTTATCTGCACGAGGCGGTCTCTTCCCGACCCAGGTACGTTAAAAACGAAGGGGCGAGGCATAGCAACATAAAGTGCGGTGCCCATTTCGGCATTTCCTGGGCCAGCGGCTGGTGCGGTAGCGGCTGCGGCTGCAGCATCAGTTTCAGCAAGCTGCTCAGCCGCGGGCTCATCGCCACCTGCGAACAGTAGGAAATAAGCGGCAGCTCCGCCCCCAACAAGAACGACAGCAATGATAATGATCAACATCATTTTGCCTTTCTTTTTACCGCCGTCTTCTACTTGTAATTCTTCATCAGCCATGTGTAACTCGTCAGTAGTCCTAGAAAAAGCGTATTATCAAGGTTCCTTCAAAAATGGCAATGCCATTGTTTGTATATGCTTATCTTTATCTAAGAAGTTAGAAAGCAATTTACAGGTTTTGCAAGGCACTCATTGATAATTACATCAACCATAGCAGCCTGGGGTTGTTCTCACCATGCTACCTATTGGTAATTGTGGTGCCGCCTTCAAAACTCACAGACCTACGCATAAAAATCGATACCGCCCTTCGCTGCACGCGTAACGGGCTGTTCAATAACACGTGTACCTTCCATTTCGTCTAGGCCGTCATTTTCTCCACGCTCGCCACGGCCTTGATTAGCCTCTCCTGCAAGTTGCTGGCCATTTTCATTGTTCGACGAGTTATCTTTTCGCACTTCGGCATCACCTAACTCAATGCCCTGCTCTGACAGCATATCTCTCAGTTTCGGCATGGCCTCTGCCAGTGCGTCTTTTGCTTGCTGTGACTGCACCACAAAGCTAACGCTTGCGGCGTCTCCCGCAACGTTAACGCGAACCTGCATACTGCCAAGCTCAGGCGGGTCTAAGCGAATTTCTGCCATCGTGTTTCTAGCATTAACCATCCAGCGAATTTTCTCGTTAAGCTGTTGCTGTCCTTCGCTTTTATGAATATTGACCGCTTTATCAAAGCCTTCAAATTGCTGCTGAGTTTTTGACGCTTCAGCGCGAAGCTGACTATTTTCCTGCATAACGGTGTCAGTTTGCGCCACTAGACCTAAAATAGCGTGTTGTGCACTTGCTTGTGTCTGCGACATTAAGTTTAAAAACTGACTCGCCTGACTATCTACTTTGGCAGTCATAGATGCCACCATTTCAGTACTCACCGCCGCGTCTTTTGCCGCGTCAGCCACGATACCACTTAAGTCAATACCCGGCTCTCTGCCCTGCTCAACTTGCTGCTGAAACTCATTAATACCGGCTATGATATTCGCCTTAACGGCCTGTTGCTGTTGACCGCTGGGCATGGTTGTAACCATGCGTTCTGCGAAGGCTTCTGTTGCTTTCTGTGCACTTTGAGGCGAAAGCTCACTGATAGCCGTTAGCAAGTCAGATGGTATTTCTGTCGCTTGCTGAGACTGATCTATCACAGCGCTTTGCACATTTGTACTTGATTGAGCTGATACGCCTGCTGCATTGGCAGCGTTGGCACTGTTAGTTTCACCGCGACTAATGACGCTACCATTAACACCTTGCGTGATGGTAGGATCGCTAGCTAACTCTGTAAGGGTTTCATCAATTAACGCCTCGCTTTCTTCAGCGCCCTCTTCTTGCACGTTATTAAGTTCATCGGCGATCAAACTTAGAATTAACGACTCGTCCGTTGCAAGTTCTTTTAAATCAAGAGCTTCGGCATCTAGCTCGTCCGTTCCAAGTTCTTTTAAATCAAGGGCTTCGGCATCTAGCTCGTTAGATGCAAGTGCGCCTGCATCAACAGGATTACTTGTCTCTTCAGCACTGCTACTTTCCATGAGCTTCGCCAAAAGTGCCGAAAGGCTATCTTCACTTTCTGCTTCACCGTCAGTTGAAAACTGTTGAATTGTTGACGGTTCAAATGACGTGTCACTACCGTTGTGTTCGCCTTCACTACTTTGCTTAGATAACAGGGAAGCTAACGCACTAAGCGTTTGCTTTGCTTCATGTGACAGGGCGCTATCGGAAAATTTTTCTAAGCTAGCTTCACCCTCGCTATTTAGCTGCGTAAGAAAGTGTGCAAGTAAAGAAGGCGCATCGCTAGCGTCTACGTTTTCAGGCAGTTTCCAAAGCTTCCCCGCCTCATTAACCGACAGCACATCAACGTTATCCTCGACTAACTCGGCAACCTGGCTAATGGGTGTATTCCCCTTATTATTGTCACTTTGCTGCTCACCCTTTGCCATACCGTTTACCACGGTTTCAACATAGGCAATCCAATCGGGCTCAGCCTCGTCCTCTTTAATGGGTTTTGCATCCGGCGTTCCAGGAGTGGTAATTACCCCAGCTTCAGCATCTTTTTTACCGCCTTCGCCTAAAACAAACTTAGCCTCGGTAACGCTGCGCTGTTCCACTGCCTCGCCATCGGCGACAAGCTGCTGTGCAAGTTCACTCTCTTGGGTTTCCTGAGTATCTTCAATTTCTGATCGAACGCGACCTTGTTGCGCCTCTGCCTCAGTGGCTTGTGCGCTGCTATCGTATTCGTCTGCCCGGTCTGTCACTCGGTGATTATCGGGGAGGTCCGTATGGCCGGCGTCTTTATCTTTTGCGTTTTTAGCCATTTGTTCAGAAGCAGCTCGGTCTTGAGCTCGGCTGCTCGGAGTCTGACTCGACTTATCATTAAGCACGAAGTCTGAGCGCGAAGCTTTAGCATCTTGATAAAGTCGATTAAATGCCTGATTATTTTCGCTATTAGCATCTTGTTGTGAACCGATTCCAGTCTCTACTGCTTTTGCTGTGCTAGAGGCAGAAAAGGGTAATGCGGCAATGTCTGTTTTTTGTGCGGCAACTTGTTGCATAATGTCCTACCGTCCTACATTTAATTCGACTTCATCATAGAAGGCGTAAACCCGAAGTGGTTTCTTTGCGCCAAACGCTTCAAGCCTTAAGCAAAAATAAAAACCACTAAACGACCAACACCCATATACTTTACATACACTTACGTTTTTTTAATGACTTACTCGACATTTCATAAGGCGTAATATTTCTTAAATAATGTCTTTGCCAATGCTAATCGCCTAGGCCTTTAAATCGCATTAGCCAACGGCAAAGTAGCGTAAATCGTTACGTAAATAAGTTGTGGTGGTACATTCTAAGAAGAGTTTTGCAAGGGTTGCGCCAAACTGGCTATGTGTGCGAAAAAATGTCAAAAAGGTGAGCGCTTGGCACGAAAAAAACGCTGGGTAGCAAATTCATCCATCATTGCTTGCTCTGCTTTTGCTTCTTTTTTCTGCTGAGCTAGCTTTTTTTTATCAAGCAGCAAGGTCACCGCTTTCACTTTTTGCTGTTGTTTAAGCCACATTTGCTTACGCTGGTCTGCCGCCATTTGCGCGCGAGCAATCACCTGCATCTGTTGTTCACACGCTTTATCTAATTTTCCCACAAAGGATAGATGCTGCTGATAGTAGGTAGCCGTCACACCCGATTGCCCGGTTTGCTGAATACCTTTTATATAGTCGATGCGATACTGCTCAAGGCTGGTTAGTTTTTGCTTTTGCTGATTAACATTCTGCTGAGCCTGCTGGTAATACCGCGCTTCTCGCTGTTCTTTTTCTTGCTCAAACTCAGCTAAACGTTCTAGTTGTTTAGACATTTGTCGATACCTTGATAAAGGATTCTGGCTTCATGTTCACAAGTAACCATGCACGCTCTACTAAAAAACACATCACCCCTGCCCTAACCCTTTAGCCAGGGCTGCCATGCCTTCTAAGCTATCATCATAAGGAATGACTTGCTTCATGCCTTGTTGCAATAATGCATTGATCGCAGGCTCTGCACGAATCGCTAAATCTATACGCGGGTCTGAGCCCTTGGCATACGCACCAATAGAAATGAGGTCTTGGTTTTGTTTGTAATTTGAGTAAACCTGGCGAATGCGACGCGCCATAAGCTGGTGCTCTTCACTCACCACCATTGGCATAACACGACTTATTGACGCTTCGATATCTATAGCCGGGTAATGGCCGCTATCGGCTAAAGTGCGCGATAGTACAACGTGGCCATCTAAAATGGCGCGCGCCGCATCAGCAATGGGGTCTTGCAAATCATCACCTTCGGTTAATACGGTATAAAAAGCCGTTATCGAACCCTGTCGCTCGCTGCCGTTACCGGCACGCTCGACTAATGCAGGTAGGCGAGCAAACACCGACGGTGGGTAGCCTTTAGTAGCAGGCGGCTCGCCAACGGCAAGGGCAATTTCACGCTGCGCCATCGCGTAGCGCGTAAGGGAATCTATCAGAAGAAGAACTTTCATCCCCTTGTCGCGAAAATATTCAGCAATGGTAACCGCTGTTTCGCAGCCTTTAAGGCGCATCAACGGGGAGGTGTCTGCAGGGGCAGCGACAACAACGGCGCGCTGACGCTCTTCTTCGGTGAGTATGTCGTGTATAAACTCTTTCACTTCCCGCCCTCGCTCACCGACGAGCCCGACCACCACCACATCGGCTTCGCAACCGCGGGTCATCATGCCAAGCAGTACACTTTTACCCACGCCACTACCGGCAAACAGCCCCATACGCTGGCCTACGCCTACCGTATTGAGTGCGTTAATGGCGCGCACGCCCACATCCATTGGCGCATTGATAGGACGACGAATAAGCGGGTTCATAGGAGGACGCGTGGTGGGGGCTCTCGCTTCAGCATCAATTTCACCAAGTCCATCGAGTGGCTGTCCGTTTCCGTCTACCACGCGGCCTAAAAGGCCCATTCCAACAGGCAAACCACTTTGACGGTTTAATGGCATAACGCGGCTACCGGGCACTATCCCTCGCACCGCTTCTGTCGGCATCAAATAGGTAATATCATCACCGAAGCCAACCACTTCTGCTTCTATCTCGCCTTCCACAGTCTGCACTAAACATTGACTACCCACCGGCAGCTGGCAACCTACCGCTTCAAGGGTAAGGCCGATACCGCGAACGAGTTTCCCTGCTGCGACTACAGGTGGCGTTGTGACCTGCTTAGTCAGTGATTCAAAGTGACTATGCCACGGGCTAGTCATCGGATAGCCCTTGGTTTAGCAAAAATTTTTCAATAACATCACGGCAACGGCGCTCAATCGACACATCAACGGCATTGTGCACCGTGGTAATATCACACCCGCCCCTTTCCATGGCGGGAGCCTCCACCAAATTCCAGCCTTTTTTGGACATTTCTTCGTCACCAAAGTGCGCATTAACCAATGCAATATCGTCAGGGTGCATATGAATTTGGTATTCGGTTTGATTAATAGGAAGGGCTTTTATGCCTTCACTTAGCGCTTGCAGAATAACCTGTTGGTTAGTGCTTACCTCTACCTTAATAACTGACTTTGCAAGCGTAACCGCAAGTTTAACCAGTTGGTCGCGAGTTTCATCATTGGCTTGTGAGAGTGGATCGTGAAGTTTGTCCGCAAGCATTTGCCACACTTCTGCCTGGGTAGCCATTTGCTGACGGCCTTCATCTAAGCCTTGTTCAAGCCCTTGGGCATGGCCCTGTTCTTGGCCTTCACTAAGCCCTGTTTCAAGCCCCTCTGCTTTGCCCTCTTCAAACCCTTTTTCCTTGCCTTCTAGATACCCTTCGTCATAGGCTGCCTGTCGTATAGCTTCAATTTCTTCGGCAGTGGGTGGAAGTATTTCCTCTTCCACTTCAGGAGGCTCGTACTTCCAATCAGAACGTTTATTTAAGGCGTTAGTTGGCTCATCTTTCCTAGGCGCGGTCGCGTCGTCTACGAAGGGTAAATCCCACTTCTTCGCTTCACTTATTTCGTGTTCACTGAAACTTTTATTACCGGTCATATATTTACCTAGGCTTTATTGGTCATAGCGTTGAAAGACATTCCTATGAAAGGCTTACAGGAACTCTTCACCACCACCGCCACCGAGCATGATTTCACCTGAGTCAGAAAGTCGACGAGCAACGGACAGTATTTCTTTTTGCGCGGTTTCCACTTCACTGATACGCACAGGACCAAGGGCTTCAAGATCATCGCCGAGCATTTCAGCAGCGCGTTTTGACATGTTGCGCATAATTTTATCTTTAAGCTCTTCGTCAGCCCCTTTAATGGCCTTAAGTAGCGCATCTTGCTGAACTTCGCGCAATATTGCCTGAATACCTTTGTCGTCCACATCGACCAAGTTGTCGAACACGAACATAAGATCTTGAATTTGCTGACTCATTTCTTCGTCTTGCTCGCGAATAGCGTCCATCAGCTGACCTTCTATTGCGGTATCTAGATAGTTCATGATGTTCGCTGCAGACTTCAGGCCGCCCATTTTGGCTGCTTGCGTACCCGCTTGACCAGCAAACTGTTTCTCCATAATTTCGTTTAGCTCTTGAAGCGCAGCAGGCTGTACTTCTTCTAAATTCGCAATACGCATTAACAAATCAAGTCGAACTTTTTCAGGGAACTGCGCCAAGATTTCGGCACTTTGCTCTGGCTCTAAATACGACATGACAATGGTTTGAATCTGCGGGTGTTCGTTTCGAATAATGCTGGCAACTTGTTTAGAGTCCATCCACTTCAGTGAGTCCAGACCCTTCGCGCCACTGCCCATTAAGATTTGGTCGATGAGATTAGCCGCTTTATCTTCACCTAGCGCAGCAGTAAGCGCCCGTTTAACAAAGTCTTGGCTTTGGAAACCGATAGTACTGTAGTTTTGTATTTCTTCAATGAAATGCTTGTGAACTGACGTAATTTTGGTTTGCGTCATGTCGTCTACTTTCGCCATTTCAGAGCCTAGCTTTTGCACTTGCTTAGGCTCTAGGTGCTTCAATATCTGCGCTGCATCTTCTTCAGACAAGCTAAGTAGCAAGATAGCAGCTTTCTCAACACCTTCTAATTTACTGACGTCGTATGACGGCTCTTCAACGTTGGTAAGTTCTTCAGCCATAATCTTATCTCACTACTCGTCTTGCATTAACCAGCCCTTCACAACTTGGGCTGACAATTCAGGTTCATTGGCGACCAGTGCTCGCACGGCCTTTAATACATCTTCATCTTTATGCAGGTCTGGCAACATTAATGAGCCGTCTGGTGCAAAACCAACCTGACCTTCGTCGAAGTCTGACGTAAGCATGCTAATGGTGTCGTCACCTAAATCAAGGCCTTCATCTGCATCAAACTCATCGGCCTCATTAGTCTCATCTGGGTTGATAAGACGGCGCAGCATAGGTCGAATCACAAAAATGATAAGCACGATTATAACCAAGCCACCAATAACTAACTTAAGAATTGGCAGAAAACCGGGTTGCTCCCACAGTGGTGCGTCTTCAATCTCGCCGGTATCCATTCGCGTGAAGGGTACACTTACCACTTCTAACGAGTCGCCTCGGGTCACGTCAAAACCAATACCGCCTTGTAGAAGTCTTCGAATATTTAAGATTTCTTCTTGTTTACGCGGTGTAGGAGTCATTGCCCCGTCTTCGCCTGCTATCTGAGTATAGTCAACCGCTACAGAGACGCTAAGCCTTCTTATAACGCCCGTTTGCTTTTTAGTATGGCTAATGGTGGTATCAAGTTCGTAGTTGCGCGTTGACTCTTTTGCCGTGCGTCCAGGCATAGTTTGTTGACTACCGCCCACGGCGTTTTCTGGGATATTAGAATCCAGCGGAGGTTGATTTGATAATGCGCCAGGAATACCGCCAACACCGCCTCCTACGCTGTTTTCCTCTACAATCATCTCGCTTCGAACAGCCGGAAGGTCTGGGTTGTAGCTACGCTGGGTTTGTTCAATCGCAGTGAAATCCATCGCAACATCGGCTTGCGCCGTGTAGTTCCCAATACCCAGTACGGGTATTAATATAGCATCAATTTTTTCTAAGTACTCTTGCTCGCGCTGGCGCTCAATTTCGTATTCTTTTCTAGCTCGAGCGCTCATCGAGCCTTGTGAGCCGGAATTTAGCAAGCGGCCGTTGCTGTCGGTCACCGTCACCTTAGACGGCTCCATGTTTTGAACCGCTGATGCCACGATATCAACAACAGCATCAACTTCTTCACCGGCGATTACTGCGCCACGCTTTGCGGTTAGCACCACAGTGGCTGACGCTTTTTTCTCTCTGCGTGCAAACACGTTTTCTTTGGGCATGGCGAGCAATACCCGCGCTTTTTGAATACTCGCGATATCTTCAATTGTCGCGGCGATTTGCTGCTCTCGGGCATGTTTAAGGCGCTCCATCTCTACCCGCTGGCTCACCCCAAAGCCCATGTCCTGCATGATAATGTCTGTGCCCGCATCAGAGCTATTGGTTAATCCCTGACGGGTCATACCTAACCGAATATTTTGGAACTCATCGCTTCTCACATAAACCGTATTGCCTTCAAGCTTATATTCGATTTGATTCGCATCCATGTAATCAAGCGTCTCTATAAGCTCTTGAGTTTCCATTTTCGCGAGTGGACGATAATCAGGCTCTTGTGACCAAATCAGAATAAAAATAGCGATAGCCACACAAATAACGAGGACGACAACGAGCGCCATTTGACGCATCATGTCAGCGCTGCCTAAGGTGTCCATAAAGCCAGATTTATTCTCTGGCTCGTTGTCCACCGCTTGATTTTGGTCAGGAACCGTTAGGTTTGTACCTGTTGCTTCAGCCATAACCTACTCCACCTACACCGGCATGTTCATTATTGTTTTATAGGCTTCAAGTACTTTATTTCGTACCTGAACAGTTGCCTCAAAGGCAATGCCCGATTTTTCTTTAGTTAACATAACCTGCGCCAAACTTAGACTAGGGTCACCCATCTCAAAGCGTTGCTGCACATCTTTTGACTCTAGCTGCATACTATTCACGCCATCAACCGCATTTTTTAGCATGGTCGAGAAGTCACTTGCAGAGGTATTGATCTCATTAAGCGATTGCTGTTGAGGTTCATTAACTTGAAGACGAGTTTGCCCGATCATATTTTGCATTTCTTGATACAAACTGTTGGCTTTAACGTCCATAACCACTCCTAGTGTTTCTTCATTTACCGGCAATGCGGCGGCGAATAGCGAATATATAAGAGTGATTTAGCAAAGGGCTTGCCAACTTTAAAAAGCCATTAATTTCATAAACTTAACAATGACTTTTGGCGTACAGCCAATTTAATGACGTTGTACCACTTAGGAGCAACAAAAAACCGCCGCCTTTTTAGTAGTAAAGGCGACGGGTAAGTTTGAGGGGAAGCAAGGGGTGACGTTGTTTAACGTTATGCAGGTACTTCGATGCCGTCTTCACGCATTCGAGCAAGTTTATAACGCAACGTACGAGGGCTAATACCCAGCTTTTCAGCGACATCTTTACGCTTGCCGTTGCACGACACCAGTGTATCGAGAATAATTTGATGCTCTTGGTAACGCAGCTCTGAGCCTAGTCTGTTTTCGTCAGCCTGCTCTTGTACAGCTTCAACGGGCGCTGAGATATCTTCGTCAATCATGAGGTCACTGGCGTCTATTTCGTTATTTTCACAAAGGATAAGCGCGCGTTGTACCACGTTTTCTAATTCGCGCACATTACCCGGCCAGCCGTACTGCGACAACTTGTTACGGGCAGCAGCACTCAGCCTTATTGAACCTAACCCTTGTGAACTGGCGTGGCGCTGCACAAGGTGTTCAGCAAGAGGAACAATATCGCCGGGGCGTTCACTTAAGGGTCGCCATTCAATTGGAAACACATTTAAGCGGTAATATAAGTCTTCTCTGAACTCACCTGCATCTACCGCTTTCTTCAAATCTCTATTACTTGTAGCGATAACGCGCACGTTTAACTTAACCGTTTTGCGACCGCCAAGCCTTTCCACCTCACGCTCTTGCAGTACGCGAAGTAGTTTCGCCTGTAACGCTAGATCCATCTCGGTAATTTCATCGAGTAAAAGCGTACCGTCTTGGGCTTGTTCAAACTTACCCGGGCAAGCCTGAATAGCGCCGGTAAACGCCCCTTTTTCATAACCAAATAGCGTCGCTTCCAACATATTTTCTGGAATGGCAGCACAGTTGATGGCCACAAAAGGCGCATCGCTGCGCGGTGACTGGTCGTGAATATAGCGGGATAACACTTCTTTACCTGAACCGCTAGGCCCCATCACCATTACCGTCGCTTCAGACTTCGCCACTTTTCGAGAGAGTTCAAGCAGCTTCAAGCTAGAGGGGTCGGCGACGATTGGCGTGCGAGATTCGATTTTTTGTGCTGGTGCGTAGCGCCCTACAAGGTTTAGCAGTACTTCTGGTGCGAATGGCTTAGATAAATAATCAGTCGCACCGTCGCGCATTGCCTGCACCGCATCGTTAATAGTGGCGTAAGCGGTCATTAACAATACTGGCATATTCGGATATTTTGCTTTAATACTCTTAAGAAGCGTAAGGCCGCTCATTTCACCCATTTGGATATCGCTAACAACCAAGTCTATCGCTTGCATTGATAACATCATTAGCGCTTGTTCAGCACAGTCGGCTTCAACCACGTTGTAGTTGCCGAGTAAAAGCGTGTCTAAGAGTGCTTCGCGCAACCCCGCGTCATCTTCAACAATTAAGATAGTAGTTTTAGACATGATCCTCTCCTATGGCTTACGCAACATGGGTCAATGTAGGTGATGATTGAGTACTCGCTTTGCATGGCAAAGTAACGCTAAAGCAAGCGCCGCCTTCAGGTGTATTAAATACACTAAGGGTACCATTGTGCGCATTGACGACCGACTTAACCACCGCCAAACCAAGGCCGGTGCCGTTGTTTTTTGTGGTGAAAAATGGCTCAAATATTTTGTGTTTGAGGCCTTCAGGTACGCCTGGGCCTTTATCAGTTACAGCGATATTTAGACGATTTCCAGAGACCGAAGCGTCAACAGCCACAAGTTCACCATTTGGTGTTACTTGGCTGGCGTTGTGAATAAGGTTTAATAGCGCACCTTGAAGTGCAGTAAGGTTGCCGGTTATCGACACCTCTTGTTCAAAGCCAGAAAACCCCAATGTTTGACGCGCTTGCACTGTCATCGTTTGGGCGCTGCCTTCTACTGAAGTAAGAAGCTCGCTTAAAGTAATATTGCTTACCACCTGCTCTTCACCCGATTTTGCAAAAAGCAGCATATCGTTAACCTGACTCTCTAGCTCTTTTAATCTGTCGGTGAGTTTATTAGCGAACTGCTCCTGCGCCTCTTGCCCTAACCCCTTACGGGTAAGGTTCGATGCGTATAGCATGGCAGCAGAAAGGGGCGTGCGAATTTGATGCGCAAGCGATGCAACCATTTTCCCAAGAGAAGATAGGCGCTGCATATGACTCACTCTGGCCTGTAGCTGCCGTGTTTCCGTCAAATCAGTGATAACGATTAATTGGCCTGGTTCATTTTCCAACGGCGTGATAGATAGCTTTACGCGGCGCCCGTCCACCAATGAAACCTCATGGCCGTCATCAGCGCGAGGCTTGAAAGAGCGCGTAATAATACGTCGCCACACTTCTTCTTCTAAAGGCTCACCGAGCAGGGCTTTAGCCTGTTCATTTGCTTGACGAACAATGCCTTTTCCATCAATAACGATAACGCCTGCTGGCATGACTTGGAGTAAATGCTCTAAGCGACTCGCCTGCAACCGCAATGATTCAACATCGTCGTTGCACGAGGCGCGGTGGTCATCACGAGACATTGCTGTGTCAGCACCATGTAGTGCGTAGGCCGATGCTAAATACTCAGTAGAATGTGGTGTGCTGTCAAAAGCCATATTACCCTCGTCAAATTGCAGACGCTGTTAACTATGACTGTGATAAAGCAGAAGATGTGCCAATTTATCATTGGCTTATTTATCAACCATTTAAGAGTGATTACAAATGAAAAGTGCAACGTCAATTTGCTGACATTACGCCTCTTCAGTGCGCTGAATATCGTACTTTCGCATTTTTTCAACAAGTGTGGTTCTGCGCATACCCAGCTTGTCGGCGGCACGTGCAACCACCCATTCTTGGTTGTCTAGAGCTTGTCGAATTAGATTTACTTCCAGCTCAGAAAGGTATTCTTTTAGGTTTACCCCTTCCTCTGGCAAGGAAGAAGACACCATATTTAAGCTATCACTGCTTGGGTGCTGCGTATCCTCTTCAGGCTCTTGGGCCGCCGCTTCCGCAAACAACTCGTTGAAGGCTTCGCGCTCTAATATTTCTTCAGGATAGTCAGGCTCATAGGCTTGCACATCACCATACTGATACTTTTCAGGTAAGTCTGCGATATCCACAATTTGACCTGGGTAAAGAATAGTCAGTCGTTCAACCAAGTTTGAAAGCTCTCGAACGTTACCTGCCCAATCGTGCTCCATCAAAGATGCAATGGCTTGCTCAGTAAAGCGCACGGCCTCTACGCCATCGCCTTGAATACGACTATTCAACTCTTGCAGCAGCAAAGGTATATCGTCCTTTCGCTGACGAAGCGCTGGGCTATCGATAGGAAAGACATTAAGACGGTAGTACAAGTCTTCGCGAAACTTATCTTCGCTGATCATGGTTTCTAAGTTGCGGTGAGTTGCAGCAATGATGCGTACGTTGCATTGAAGGGGCTTGTTTCCCCCTACTCGCTCATAAGTGCGTTCTTGCAGCACACGCAACAGCTTCACCTGCATTTGAAGCGGCATGTCGCCAATCTCGTCGAGAAACAGCGTGCCGCCTTCTGCTAATTCAAAGCGGCCCTTTCGTGCGCTAATAGCGCCAGTAAACGCTCCCTTTTCATGGCCGAAAAGCTCGCTTTCCAGCAGCTCGCCGGGAATAGCACCGCAGTTTACCGGAATAAAGGGACCATCTTTTCGCTCAGATAAAAAATGAACGTTACGTGCCACGACCTCTTTACCGGTACCCGATTCACCAAGTATTAGTACGGTGGCATCGGTTGGGGCTACTTGCTCTACCAAGCGGCGGACAATTTGAATTTGCTCGCTTTTACCGATAAGGCTTCTAAACAATCGCGTTTTGGTGCCCGCAGTGCGAGATAAACTTGGCTTACGGCGAGAATATTCTTGGCAGCGGTGTATTGCTTGCGTTAACACGGGGTAAGTTAACGGTGTTGCTATCACACTCACTAAATTACAACCTGCCGTTGCTTGGCTGTTATTTTCAACTAGCGCAACAAACGGTATGTGTGGAAACTTTTCAACCAGATTGCTTACAATCGGTGACGACGCATGTTCAATAAGAACGGCGTCAGCCCCACTATCTTGTAAATACCGTTCGCAACTAGCAAAGCCGCGTGATTGACACGACTCTCCCATGAAGGTAACGATAGTTTCCAAGTTTTGAATGAGTTCCTGGTTGTCACTAACCAGCAAAATGTTCTTCATCAATTCCCCGAGAACGCTTTGTTATTATTTACAGTTTAGCGTATTTCTAAATTGTAACGGCAAAAGATCGGAGCGCAACCGCTGTTTTGGGAAATGTACCAATAAAAAAAGCAGGTTACCCTGCTTCTTTCGATTAATATCGCCAAATATTAGCGAGAAATTGGTTAGCTCAGTAAAGACAAAACCTGCCCTTCTTGCTGATTGGCTTGCGCCTGTACGGTGAGCGCGGCTTGACCTAATACATCGTTAGATGCTTGCTGAGAGACAGCTTGTGCAAAATCCAAATCTTGAATACGGCTTCTGGCTTCAGCGGTATTAACGTTAGCTTGCGTAAGAGTACGTGCCGCGCTTTCAAAACGGTTTTGCGTTGCGCCTAAATCACCGCGGGCGCTCCCTATAGTTTCAATTGCGGCGTCTGCTGCTTCAAGCGCCTCATTCACACTTGTACCCGCCGTAATATCAATAGAAAGTAGGCCGCCCAACTGGGATGCGATATCTTGTGTATTGATACTGATTGACTGATTTGCATTTGCGCCTGACTGGAAATCTAGCGAACCATTTTCTGACAGCAATGGTTTACCTGCAAAGTTGGTTTGCTCGATAGTTTGAGAGATATTTTCTTGCAGTTGCGTTATTTCAGATTGGATAGCGCGGCGATCGCCACTACTTAATACGCCATTTCCAGACTGAAGTGTAAGTTCGCGAATGCGATTGACGTCGTCATTGATGCTACCTAATCCACCTTCAGCAACCTGCGCCACTGAAATTCCGTCATATACGTTGTTCAATGACTGGCGGTTACCTTCAACTTCAGACGTTAAACGGTCGATAATTTGTTGGGCTGCAGCGCCATCTAAGGCACTATTTACCTTTTTTCCAGACGCCAGCTTCTCGAACAGGTTGTTCTGTTTTTGCTCGACTAGGCTAATGTTGTTTGAGGTCATATTGTTGTTTATTTGCATGTAAACTACCCTCTGATGTTTATTTTGAGTTTAGCACACTCTTGATAAAAATTGACTGAACCATGGTATGAAAATTTATATACTCAAGTAAAAAATGTTAGACCACATATTAGTTTTTCTATGAACTTACAAGAGAAAGCTAAGTTTCAATTCCATAGCAAAGATTTCAACCCTGTAAGTCTTGTTTGGAGCTAAACTGGTACCCTTTATCTCTAAATCTTTTTCAGCAAGGGTGTGTCTATAATTTTTGATACAAAAACCTTAAACATAAGCTTATTATTTCATAAAAAGTTGGTCATGTGGAAATAGGATAATTGAGAATATAATGAATATAGCTGTTATACCGGCTCGAGGAGGAAGTAGACGTATTCCTCGAAAAAACATAAGAAATTTTTGTGGCAAGCCTATGATAGCTCACGCCATAGACAATGCACTCAGAAGTAAGCATATCCAACGAGTAGTTGTTTCAACCGATGACGAAGAGATTGCTACTATTGCAATTGAGTATGGTGCAGATGTGCCTTTTATGCGTCCTGCAGCGTTGGCAGATGACTATACTGGGACGGCCCCCGTTGTCCGTCATGCCATCTCCATGTTACTACAAGATGGGTGGACACTCGATAAATGCGCCTGTATATACGCAACCTCGCCCCTTTTATCTTCACAACTCATTGATACTTGTATTGAAAAATTGAAAGAATCTGACGATTTGAAATATGTATTCACTGCCGCTCGGTTTTCATTTCCTATACAAAGAGCATTAATGCAGACCGATGGGGGTGGTGTTATTCCCTTTGACAACGACGCAATTTCAAAACGTTCGCAAGACCTCGAAACTACTTATCATGATGCGGGTCAACTCTACTGCAGCCACTACAGCGAATGGCTCAATGAAAAATCACGTGTTTTCAGTGAGAAATCTAGAATGGTGGTACTGCCGCAGCATTTGGTGCAAGATATAGATACAGAAGCTGACTGGCAAAGAGCGGAATTGCTGTATAAAATACTTGAGAAAGAGTCAACGAAGTAACTAAACTTCACACCTTTTTTCATTAATATTTTAAAGGGGCCGTCGATAACATACTTATGTTGCGTTAGAGAAGTCTTACAGTTTTTACCCAACTAAGACGGCTACGAGTTACTTACCCAATTAGCCCGAAAGGTGGTGGTGCTATGAAGTTATCGGTCATTGTCCCGGCGTTTAAACTGGAACAGTGCATTGAGCCTTGTTTGCGCTCTGTATTGGAACAAACCGTTAATTTTGATTATGAAGTTATCGTGTGTGACGACGCGTCTCCCGATAATACCGCGGCGGTTATTCAGCGTTTAGAACACGCGTTTCCTCACTTGCGTGCCATTTACAAAACACAAAATGGTGGGCTGG
Source organism: Alteromonas sp. G5_S2_22_S1 (assembly GCF_054968525.1). Lineage (NCBI taxonomy): Bacteria > Pseudomonadati > Pseudomonadota > Gammaproteobacteria > Alteromonadales > Alteromonadaceae > Alteromonas > Alteromonas sp. G5_S2_22_S1. The sequence continues at coordinate 338,952 of NZ_JBQKUJ010000003.1, forward strand.
CGAATAATATGAAGACGCTGTTGAGTTCCGCACAAGGGGAGTACATTGCGTATCTGGACGGTGACGATATTGCCTTACCCGGTAAGTTACAGAAGCAAGTCGACTACCTGGATAGCCACCCGGATTGCCAGATGGTGTATCACGAATCAGATATGTTTGACTCTGACACCAATGCCTCTATTAAGCTCTACTCGCAACAACACTACAATTGGCAATATGTGCCAGCACGCTCGGAAATTGAACACCTTATTCGCTATGGCACGTATTTGCAGGCCAGTGCAGTGATGTTTCGTCGTCATGATCATTTGGTAGATACGGTGTTAGCCGACTGCAAAATTATTCTGGATTACCCGTTCTATATTCTGAATGCCGGGTTCCTTAATGCCAGTATTGATTTTATGCCTGAGGTGTTGGGCCGCTACCGAATTCACAGCCAGAGTTTTGGGGCACAGACCCAGCGCTGCAGCGAACGCCGCGAGCAAAGTCTGAACGATATTATTGCCGCCTGTCAGGCCGCGTCACAGTTTGGTGTTGCAAAGGAAATTATTGATGCCGGAATCGCACACCACCAGTTTGCGGCGGCACTGTATTTTCTGTTCAGGGAGCAGGATGCCTTGTTTACCCGCTATATTTGCGCCTCTGCGGCTAACGGCGACTTTTTCAATGAACGCCATGCACTTGCCTTTGAGCATTATCAGCAACCTCAAAAAGTCCGGGAGTTATTGGCGTAACTGCCAGTAGGCCTATCCATGAAATATGATGCGATTGTGATTGGAGCCGGGTTTTCCGGCGCGGTAATGGCCGAGCGTCTGGCCAATCAGGGCGGTAAACGCGTACTGGTGCTTGAACAGCGAAATCACATTGGCGGCAACTGTTATGACTACCGTAACGAGCACGGCATAATTGTGCATCAGTATGGCCCGCACTTGTTTCATACCAATAAACCTGAGGTGTGGGCGTATTTATCGCAATTTACCCAGTGGCACGAATACGAACACAAAGTGCTAAGCAGGGTAGATGGCAAGCTGGTACCGTTACCATTCAACCTGAATACACTGGATGCTTTGTATCCGAAATCCGAGGCTGAGCATCTGGCCGAAGTGCTCCTGAGCGAATACGGCGAAGGTGCTAAGGTGCCTATTCTGGACCTGCGTAAAAGTCAGAACCCTGCGCTACAGCAATTGGCTGATGTGGTGTATAACAAATTTTTTGTGAACTACACGGCAAAGCAATGGGGATGTCGCCCCGAGGCCATTTCACCCGCTGTAACGTCGCGCGTGCCGGTAGTGGTAAGTCGCGACGACCGCTATTTTCACGACACCTGGCAGGCGATTCCCGCAGAAGGGTACATGGCGTTGTTTAAAAAGTTACTCAGCCATTCCCTTATTACGGTTGAACTGGGTGTGGATGCGACCCAACGTGTAAGGCTTAATAAAAACGATTTTTCGGTAACCGTAGATGCGCAGCCTTTTAGTGGAGATATTATCTTTACGGGGCAACTGGATGCGTTGTTTAACCACGAGCACGGCGAGTTGCCTTATCGCTCACTGCAGTTTGATTATGAAACACTACCAACAAGCGAATTCCAGCCGGCAACCACAGTGAATTACCCCAACGAAGAAGCGTTTACGCGTATCACAGAGTTCAAGCATATTTTGCCCTGTGCTAGCGATCACACCACAATTGTTCGGGAGTATCCGCAGGATTACGATCGCCACGATCCCAAACGCAACGTACCGTATTACCCGGTGTTTACCGACAGCAACGAGCAGGCATACGAGGCCTATCGCAACCGAATCCAGCAATACCAGCAGGTTGTTGTGCTGGGGCGCTTGGCCGACTACAAGTACTACAACATGGATGATGCGGTAGCAAACGCTCTGACTCTGTTTAACCAGCGATACGGTACCTGATATGACGCCCGCCATCTCAGTTCTGCTACCCATGTACAACGCACAGGACTATATTGCCGAAGCGCTGGATTCTGTGCTGGCGCAAACCTTTGAGGATTTTGAATGTCTGGTAATGGACGATGGTTCATCTGACGCAAGCCGTAAGATAGTGCAGGACTACGCCCGCGCCGATACCCGAATCACGCTGCTTTCTCAGCCCAAGAGCGGCATTGTGACTGCGCTGAATCAGCTAATACTGGCCGCACAAGGCCGCTATCTTGTGCGTTTTGACAGCGACGATGTGTGTTACCCGGAACGCTTTGCTACCCAACTTGATTACTTCCGGCGCGATTCGGAACTGGCAATACTGGGTAGCAAGGTCGCCCTCATTGGTGAACAGCAGGGTACCTGGCATTACCGTCAAACCGACGAACAAACCCGGGCGCTGCAGCTGGTGGGGAATACCTGTTTGTGTCATCCCTCTGTGATGGTGCGTCGCGACGTGTACGAGAACTTTTCCTACCGGTCGCAGTTTCCACACATGGAAGACATGGACTTTTATTGTCGATTTTTATTGTCTGGCAAGGGTAAACTCTACGCCACGACAGAAATATTAATGGATTACCGACTTCATACCGATAACGTATCTAAACAGTATTCATCTGTGCAGTTAGCGCAACGCGCGTTGTGTTTGTCAGCCCTTTGGCAACAACTCGGCATAGCGCACGATGTGCAGGATGTGGAATTGTTTACCGGGCCATTGATGGGCGCAGATTATACCGGTGATATGAATACGTTAGCGACGTCTGTACTTGCGATAGGCGAGCAATTGAGCCGCATTAACCCTGCGGTAATGACTGAAATTGAGCGTCGGCTAAGCCGAATGCCCGGTCGGTAATCAGGAGCGAATGATGCAAAATACGCAAAAACCTATGCAAAAGTTAACGCTAATTAGCTTTGGCTTTAAATACGGCAGCCCGAATGCTAACTATTATTTCGATGTGAGCTTTGCCAAAAACCCGGCGCGTGAAAGCCAGTGGAGCTTGTTCGATCAGCCCGACAACGCCATGGTGGACTTTGTACTGAGTCAGCCCAAGGTGAACGACTTTGTTAAAACTTTACTGCCTATGCTGGACGTGATTGTTACTCTGGATGACGACGCGCGTATTGCGTTTGGCTGTAACGCTGGCCGCCACCGTTCTGCCATTATCGTTGAGCATATTGCAGGTGTTATGCGAGCCAAAGGCATGCATGTTGATGTAATTCACCGGGAGTGGAAGCAATGAGCCAGCAACCCAGTATTGCTATCATTATCGTGTCGCGTAACCGCCCCGATTTGGTAGAGCGCAGCGTAAAGCACTTCGAACAGGACAGCTACCCGAATAAAGAGATTCTGGTGGTTGAATGTGGCACCGACGCGCAAAACCTGTCTCCTTACCCTACTGTAAGCTACACGGACGACGATTTTAAAGGTAAGTGTTTTGGTCATAACGTTGGCCTGAACTACCTGAACATGCAGAAAACCTACGATTACTATCTGTTCTGCATGAACGATGTTTACGTAAACGACAAAACCGATTTTCTGGCTGAAATGATTGATGTGATGGAGACGAACCCTCGTTTGGGCTGTATGTCGCCGGCCGAGAAAGACTCTGATTACCCCGGAGCACGCCCGAAGGGCAGTGGACTGAGACCGGTAACCACGTCGGATTACCTGTTTTTATTCATGCGTGGCGAAGTGGTGCAAAAATACGGCTTCTTCAACCATACGTTTAAATATTGTTGGGGTGCCATTCACGAATACAGTTATAAACTGTACCGCGATGATTGGTTTATGGCCTATTACGATGGCCTGGATTATTTGCATCTTGGGGGCACGACTTACGGCGCCAAAAATACCAAGACCATTTCCCGTGAACAATACCAGATCAACGCCAAACGCTTTGCCTACAATTATTTTGTAGAGCAATATGGTGAAAACTGGGATACCGAGTTCTGGGATGTGGCCACTAAACACCATGACATTGAACACAATACCTACTCCAAACACCGGACATATTGGGCCGGAGCGCTGTAATGCCCGCTAGTGTAGCGATTGTTATACCTTGTTTTAATCATAACGAGGTGGTGACAAAGGCCATTCAATCGCTACACGATCTTTCGATCCCCCCATCGCAGGTGGTGGTTATTGACGACGGATCTGATGTACCCGTTGATGTAACGTCTGTCAGTAGCGGCCTGAATCTCACTGTTGTCAGAACCCCGAATCAGGGCCTGGCTGCCGCCCGCAACGAAGGGTTAAAACGGGTTTCCAGCGACTGGGTGATTTTTTTAGACAGCGACGATGTGTTGCACGCCAATGCGCTGGATATGCCTTCAACGCTGGTGTCAGAGGTTCGTGCTGATGTCCTCACTTCTGCATTTGTGTTGCATCAGCAAGGTCGCCAATCCACCGTCTTTCCTCTATTGGGCGATCCTGTCGCCGCGCTCCTTCAGTGCCATATCGGTCCAATTCACAGCTTTGCGTTTCGGACTGAGACGTTAAAAAAACTCGGCGGCTTTAGTACTGAGGAAGTACTGAGGAAAGGCCATGAAGATTACGACATGATGATGCGTATAGCTTTACACGAGGGACGGTTTTTAACTCAGCATATTCCTGTATGTACTTACGAAAAACTGCCGGGTTCCATGTCTACACATCAACACAATATGTGCTTGAGCCGTCTGTATGTCTGGCTGCGCTTTTTTCTGCAGTTGACTCAGCCTTCACCTCAACGTTTGATGCATGCTGTGGTGTTTTTTGCTCGTCATTACCAGGATTTTGAAGTTAGTTATCCGGATAACATCCCATCCGTTCTGCAAAAACTCATGGTCTGGCGGGCAGAGACTGAGGTATCTGCTGCCGAGTGGGCCTACTGTATTTCTTCATTGCCCGGCAAAATAATTGACGTTTTGGGTTCTGCGCCAGGCCCAACCGGTAAAAGTCAGCCGGTTATTCAGGAAATTTTCGATTGGCGAGCGCAGCCGTATACGTCAGCTGTATTGCTACAACGCTTATCCAAATTAGCGCAATATGCAGGCGAACTCGAGTGTAAGCGTGTAGCGATATGGGGAGCCAATGCACTCGCTGAACAAGCCATTGCTGTTTTGCAGCTTTCAATGTCAGTTACGGTCATCGATAGCAATCGCGCCGGAGAGAGGTTAAGCGGCCTGTCTATCGTTTCCCCTGATGATATTAACTTTTCCGAGGATTGGCCGATACTAATAGCAGCACATCAGGCCTTTTCAGACATTGCTGCGCAGCTAGCTGCAATGAACGTAGAGACAAAGAGAATATTTTGACACAACGACAACCCCTTATTTTGGCGACAGGATTACAAAGCGGTGGCACAACGGTCGTGTCTCACGCGTTTTTGAAGCACCCGGAACTCGACGGCATTCTGGATATGGCGTCAGATCGCATCGAGATGAATCTGGCGCGCGTGTCGGCGCCAGTGGTATGGGTAAAAATGACTACCATCGCATTTCGCTGGGAAGAGGTCGCTGCCGTGTACGAACAACAAGGCTACGAGGTTTACCCTTTGTTGATCGTACGTAATCCTTTCGACGCCTGGGCGTCATTGAAGCACAAATGGTATGGGTTAAACGGGGTAACTGCAGAAGATCCGCCGCTTATGTTGCGCTTCAGCCGTTTCCTAAAAGATTGGTTGCAATTCAAACAGCACGGTTGGCCGGTAATGTGCTTTGAGGATTTTGTTGCAAATCCCGAAGCTGCGCTCAATAAAGCCTGTGAAGCGTTACCCATTGAGTTTAATGCCGCCATGCTGGAAGCCAAAAGCAGTGTAGACGATATTGCCTACGTGTCGGAGTCTAATGCCAGTTTTGCGGAAAACCTGAGTCAGGGTGTGGTAGGCAATGTGGCAAAGCGCATTGCGACACTGGCAGAGGATGAAGTGAACTGGCTGCAATCTACTTTCAGTCAAATGAACGACGAGTTTGGTTACAGCAACAGACATGGCGTTGATGCGTCTCGACGCGAGCTTGCGCCGAACCCCTTCGATAGCCGCCGTTATCTGGGATTTGGACCACAGGTTCTGGCGAAAAAAGTATCGGCTAAACTTCCCGCTTTGTTAAAAGTCTGCCGTGAAGTACAGGCTCAGAAATGTCCTGTCGTGGTATATGGACAGGGGGATTTTGGCGAGTATTTGCTTACCATTCTGCAGAACGCGGATGTGAAGGTGACTGTGGTAATGGATACCTATGCTACAGAGCAAGGTGTAATACTGGGGACACCGGTATGCGGTCCCGACCGTATTAATGAATATCAAAGTGGCATGTTTGTTATTGCAAGCTTTCAGCATGCCGCTGAAATTAAACGGACTTTACTTGCAAGCCGGACAATCACGGACGCTCAGATTTTTGATTTTGGAGTACAGTAATGGGTGCACTGACACGCTACTGCCGGGCAGGCTACGACTCAGTCTGGGTTGTTTCTTCTACACATGAAGCCGCTGAATTTGCCGCAAAGATAATGCGGGAAAATGCACTTCATGAAAATCCTGGTATTCGTCAGCTCATGCTCGATGGCATCAACATGGACGAGCAAAAACCGTCTCTGATTATTGTTTTTGAATCTAATTTACAAGCCGCTCTGGCAACCAGTAAAGCGCTGAATGCATTTAAAGACCTGCATATTCCCGTCGTATTCGGTAATGCCCGGGACGTATTTTTCGAACGCCCTAATGTATCGCAGCAAGGAATTTCTTACGCGGGGATGTTTCAGATTTGCGCTGCTTATCTTCAAGGACAGAAAGCACTGGCAGGGTCGAAACTTGGCTACGCTGAGTTTGGCGTGTTTGATGGCAGAACATGCAGCCTAGCGTGGCAATTACTCAACGGAGTAGTTGAAGACTATTATGCTTTCGATTCCTTTCAGGGCATTCTGGAAAAAGCAGAGGGAGAAGAGCTTTATTACCAGACTGGGGATTATTACGCGAATCAGCAAACCTTTGAGCTTAACATGCGGCTTTGTGGCGTGATGCCGGAGCGTTTGCATTCTGTTCCTTGTGATTTTGATAAGGACCTCAGTGGCGGCCGGTTAAATGACGTAATACAAACGTCATTAGCGGTGGTTCACGTTGACTGTGATGTTTATCCTGCCGCGCTGCACGTACTTGAGTACGTAACACCACACCTGGCCGAGGGATGCATTTTGTTGTTCGATGATTACGACTCTATGTGGGGCGATCCCAATAAAGGAGAGAAGCGTGCTTTGGCAGAATGGCAGGCAAATCATCCGGAATTTAGTGTGAGTGAATATCGTGCATATTCAGCAACAGGCAGGGCTTTCTTATGTTACAGATCGTCGAACCGCTAGCACAGTCTCCTTTTTTAACGGCAGACAAGCGCCTTATCGTTGGCTTGGAGTTTACCAATGCCTGCAATTTTCGGTGCCCGATTTGCCCTCAGGCTTACCGCTACAAAAAACTACCGCAACCGGCGGGTGCCAAGTATGACCGTGCTATAGGCAATATATCGAATACCGTATTCCACCGCATAGTGGAAGAGTGCGAACGGGTTGCCAAAACGGTTGAGCTGAATTTCTTTGGTGAGCAAACGCTGCACCCTCGTTATAAACAATTTCTTAAGGTGCTGGCAAAGCGAAAGCACTTTTTGCTGGTGACCAATACCAACATGTCTCTGATGGATGAGAGCATTATGGATGCTTGGATCGAAGCAAAATTCGATCAAATCCGCTTAAGTATCGATGCTATTGATGATGAAGTATTTGACATTGCTCGCCCTGGAAAAGTGAAAGACCTGCAAGGTAATTCGCTAAAAACAAACCGCCTTGGTGCTATTCATGAAAAAATGCATCTGTGGTTTAACAAGCCTGATCACAGGCCAACGCGTTTGGTGTTTGTGGAAAGCCAGTACAACAAAGGCCAGTCAACCCGTTTTATTGATTACTGGAAACCATTCCTGGGTCCTAAGGATGAATTGATTGTTAAGCCTGTGTTGTCCTATGGCGGAAAAATTGAGGACCCAACGATTGGGTCCGGCACTTGCAATGTTTGGGACTTGAAAATGTGTCAGTTGGATTGGCAGGGAAATGTCTCTCCTTGTAATCTGGATGTGAATATGGACCTGTCGATGGGCAATATTATGCAAGACAGTCTGGCCGATATCTATTATTCAGACCGTGCTGAAAAGCTAAGTAAGCGAACGGGTTGTGGTAATGATATTGAGCCATGTAAAACCTGTACAGATAGTAATTTTTGGGATGGTACCATTCGGATTCAGGGCGGAAATTGATGCGATATTCCCCTCAAATGCTTGACCGTAAGCACTTAAAAAGCGGTTGTCCGGAGAAAAGTGGTAAGCCTGACTTTATTGGTTTAGGTACGCCTAAAGCGGGTACCAGTTGGTGGTATCAGTTGCTCGTTGAGCATCCAAAGATCAAAGACAATGATTTTCGGGTTAAAGAGACCTGTTATTTCTGCCATCCGTGGGATAATGATGAGAATAACGCAGCACTTGCCCACTATGAAACCGGTTTTGGAAGCGCTACAGATGCGTTGGTAGGGGAGTGGTCTACGCTTTATTTTAGTCATCCGTTTGCCCTTGAGAGGGTAATCGAGTCCTACCCAAATGCGAAAAAGCTGGTTGCTTTCAGGGAACCTGTCAGTTGTCTTAAATCCTGGGTTTCTCAAATTATGCGCAACCGGGCGAGTAAAATGCTTCACGATGACGAAGAATCCAGACAGATGTATTGGCTGTATGATTTATTACCGTCATTGTACACACAGATAATGAATTACCCTGACAAGCTGCGCTGGTTAATGGAAAAAGAAGGCGATAATTTGCTGGTGTTGCAGTACGAAGCTAACCAGACAGCAACGCAGCGCCAGTTGGATAAAACACTGACATTTCTGGAGCAGGATAGCTTTGAGCCCCCTTCACTCTCTAAGCGTATAAACGCTGCCGGTAACAACGATTTTTCAGAGCTTACCCTTCCCGCGCACGTCGAAAGAGATTTACGCCGATGTGGTAGAGCTTTGTTGAGTTTGTGCAACGATTTTGATCCTGCGCTTTGGGAGGGATAATTTCTATTGCAGACTCTACGTTTATTTACTAATTGACTACCTTTATGACACTAGCACCGTTCCGCTTGACAGTAGTTGCATTAAGCTCAGTAGTTAATCTAGAGCATATTTCCCTCTTCACTGAATGTTAAAGTATGTAAACGCAACAAAGAACTTTGGTATTATGATAGTAAAACTAATCGCGTCATTTTCACAAGTATCTTTTGCTTCACATGAATTTTTGAACTTTTTTAACTTGAAAAGTTGCTTGCTAACACAAGCTCAACGGCATTTCTAAATACTGATAATTATTTTATCTACTCGGTGCGTGTGGCCTCAAGAGCCGCATACGAATTTATAAAGTTTACTCCTAGACAACCACTAATCGATTGTTTTCGCAACTTCTTTAGCGCAGCGTTATTCCGCAGAGAAACTCTTGTGTAAGTTGACTTTTCTACTGAATTGATCGATGAGATCAACGCCATCCCAATTTGTACTAAAGGTCAAAGCTTCACCAACAGGCACGACTCTATCAACCCCTGTTTGAACTGTGGTTAACCATTCGTGTAATAACTTAGGGTCCACTCCCCATACAGAGAGTGTCTGATTGGCGGGTTTTAGCATCGGATTCAGTTGCGCTAACGAGGCTAAACTCAGTTCTAGAAATAAGCCGCTCCCCTTGTGGGCATCAGTACAAAAATGGCTTATAGATGACACACCCAAACGAGTTATGCCTCGTTCTTGGATAAGCTCGAACGCATTTCCTACACTTGCTGCAATTTGCTGTGCAGCCAAAAGCGCTTGATAGTGCTCACTATCAGAAAATGGCTGCTTTCGCCGAACTAACTCTATAAGTGCAGGCCAAAAACGCTTTTTAGCATCGCCTATTTGCTCTTTACTTCCCAGCCACACAATGGCCTTTGCTGACGAGCATCCTTGTTGCGAAAAGGTCGTTTGATCCTTGTAAAACAATTGAACGAACTCTTCAAATTCAGCTTCAGACTCAGCCATTATCGTTTTCGCATCGAGCAGGCACAGCGAAAATTTATTACCGAAACACATCTCTCTTGCGTGGGCGGGCATGGGAATTTCTCTTTGCGCAATAATCGCCTCATCTGAACCCCATAACACCCTACCTTCGACACTATTTATTAATGCAATTAGCTCACTGCTGTCATAGTCACACTGAATTAATTGAAACCGCGCATTTTGCTCTGGAAAATCAGCGGCAAGCTGACAAATTTTTTCAATCAGAATATCTGAACTTTTGCCGCCACGGCGAGACAAGCGAATTACATTTTTATTTCCGCACAATAGGCTAAGGATCCCCGAATAGACAAACAGGCTGTCTACGTTTGCAGGGGCACTGTGGTAAAGCATGCCGAGGGGCTGTCTAAGCGAGCCTGTGTGTTGATAGGGTTTGAGTATATTATATAGATTAGATTTTCTTAGCCAGAAACCTAAGGCAATTAAATCTGGAAGTTCTCTTACTTTGGGTTCTTTAAGAATAAGATCTGATAGCGTATCGCAGTACGCTATGTCCTGTTCTGAAAAGCTTGAAAATAACTTTGCTTCTACGCTCGGTGGATTTAATCGGGTCCATGCCATCGTCAGCTTTGCCCCCTAACTGTTGGCCTGAAAGTATCGCTACAACCTCTCATCTCAACCTTAGGTAGCCGCCCTTTAATTTCGAAATACTTCCCTTTTCTACCACAAGGGCAATCGTCTTCCCCCAAAATAACCGCTCTATCCTCTGTTAGTAGGCTGTGTCCTGGGTAACTCTTAGGCAAAACTGACATCAGCTGCAAAATACCTTCTCTACCTAGTGGCAATGGGCGCCAGGTTTCAGCATCTCTCACTAATACATCCGAATAACTCGAACAATGTAGATGCCCTTGTTCACACTCCACAAAAATTGACCCAACTTGCTCTACCAATCCGTAAAAATTATGGACCTTTGGAATATCTGTGTATTCCAACACGGTTTGTTTGAACGTCGCATTACTAACAGCGCGATCTTCAAGTTTTTTCCATCCCCCGCTATGGAGTAAAATAGCGTTGGGTAGCGATATTCGCTGTTTAGATTGTTTCAGCTGCTCGACGAAATATTGCCAAACCATAAAAGTGAAACCAAACACAAGTACTGGTTTAGCCGCAAACTCGGAACAAAACTGCTGCACTGCATCAATATTTACACTCATGTCTTCATTTAGCGCGTTGCAATGATTTCGCCCCATAAATGACAGACCTTTAATCCCGGCTGCGCGGGCCGAAAAACTATTGCGTGCATCTAATATTGAGGGCTTATCTATAATTAACATCGGTCTGCGCTCTTTTCCCAACCAATGCTGCATAATTTTTACTAGCGTCTTAGATTGGAGTCCGGCCGTCTCCCTGTCTAAGGTAATTTTTGACGGATTCCCTGTCGTACCGCTGGAGTAAAGAGTTTTAAACACTTCACTGTCTGGAATCGACTTTAACGAGAGATGCTTAAAAAGACTAACCGCGAGATAAGGTACTGCTGCTAGTTGGTTCGCCACCGCATAGTTAGGCCATTGAGCAGCCACAACAGATTCATATTCGCTACAGAATTTACGGTGATGGGCAGTTGAACTATTTAGTTCAGCTAATAGCAAAGGCGCTTTCTTCGCTACCGTTAACTCATATGGGGCTTGGTCGATCAACATGATAATGACTCTTTAACAGCTAGAAACAGGCTTTGATAATTTACTTTGCCATTTGCCAGTAGCGGGATTGAGTCAAGTTTGACAACTTTAATAAATGAAGGATGAATAGCTAAAGACTCCCTAAGATAACTCGTTATCTGCTCTGGGGTATTATCGTCCCCACCCACGTAACTAACTATCAGTAAATCATCACTTCCACAACAGCATGATGACACGTTAAATTTGCATAAAATTTCTTCAATGTCATCTAGTTGTAACCGTTGGCCTTGAATCTTTATCATTCTACTCAACCGACCGACAATACGGAATAAACCATTCGGCAATTGCTCTGCAATATCCCCCGTTCTGAGTTCACTCACGCGCTCATTCAGGGTTAAATCTCTCACACAACTTGCATACCCTAGCATCACATTTGGTCCGCGATAGCACAGTTCACCTGCTACATAAGGGTCGGTAATTTTATTCTTAGTGTCTAAATCACGGAGAAGCAATTCACCCTCTGGGATGGCACGCCCAATACAATCAGAGAAGGTATTAAGTAGGTGCGGCGGTAAATAAGCAATACGTGCCGTTGCTTCGGTTTGCCCATACATGAGAAATGCAGGTATATTGAACTGGTTTGACAGAGTGTTCACATAATCAGCCTGTTCTGGTGTTAGCTTTCCGCCCGCCTGGGTTAAATAACGAAGGTGCGGGTATGCCTGCCGTTCTAAACGCAACTTACGAAAAAGTTGATAGTGAAAAGGGACACCAGATAAACTACTTATTGCAAACTTACTAAACTGATTCCAAAACAGTTTACTTAGAATCGGCGCTTCGGTGAGTAAAACTGACGCTCCCTTATACAAGTGGCTATTTAATATAGACAAGCCATATGAATAAAAAAGTGGTAGTGAGGTAATGGCTCTATCTTCATTTACAATAGGTAAATACTGAGAGATAGCGTGGGCATTTGCGTGTAAATTATCTAATGTTAGCATAACTGACTTAGGTGAACCTGAGCTGCCAGAAGTGCTTAACATTAACGCGCAATCCCTGCGTACATTTTGGGTATAGCCTGTTTCTACCACAGTGCCATCTGCGTTTATCAAGGTCGCAATCTTCAGTTTTTCTATGAGCCTAGTCGTGCCTTCGTCAGATAGCCCAGGAGACATCAATAGCAGTGTTCTTCCTAAACGTAACGCTGCGATATATGTGACGACATTATCTAGTGTAGTACTAAACGACAATGCACCTAATGAGCCCGCGGGAATAGTTTCAACAAGCCGCTTTTCTTTTTTCTCAACAAGTTTTTCTAAATAAGCGTAATTTATAACCTCACCGCTCGGTAAGTAATAGGCTGGGTGTTCACCAAATCGATCTAGTCGATGTACAAAGGTGTAAGGCCGAGCTGCATCAGTCACAAGCTTAATCCACCGTCGACCGACATTATATGTCCCGTTACATAAGCAGCCTCTTTTGAACATAAGAATTTAGCGACAGAAGCTACATCTTCCGCCTGCCCCAAACGTCGTAAGCTAATGCTTTCTTTCAATTGCTGTTTTTGTTCTTGCGTATAGTGAGCCGTAAGATCAGTTTCGATAAACCCTGGAGAAATCGCATTAACCCTAATACCGAGTGGCCCAAGTTCTTTTGACAGCGATTTTACAAACGAGGGGATAGCGCCCTTGGTGGCCGCATATACGGACTGGCCGGCGGAGCCATATTCGGCGACTTTAGATGAAACTAACAAAAGATGACCTGTTTTATGGCGCATCATCAATCGACTCGCGAGTTGGCAAACTTGTATAGATGAGACTACGTTGACGGCCAATAGGCTCTCTATATCATCTACACGTGTCATGCTTAGCATTGCGTCCCGCATTTGCCCGGCACAGTGAATAAGGTTTGACAGGGGCCTGTTGTCGAGTACCCTTTGTATGTGTTTGAAAAGCTCAACAACCGCATGACTGTCGCTGAGATCGGCAACAAAGTAGTGCGCTTTCGCCCCCACTCTTTTACAATCCTCGTTAAGCTCACGTAATCTATTGTCATCTCTTGCTACGAGTATTAATTCATGGCCTTGCTCAGCAAGCATTAGTGCACATGCGCGGCCAATCCCCCTACTCGCGCCTGTGATAAGAGTGATGGGTGTATCGGTATTCATTCAAACGTTATTCCATGCTTAGCTAATATCTCTTTCGCTTTAGCCACCGAACTTAAGTCAATAATATCATCAGTATCCAACATCACATTGAATGTATTCTCAAGCTCTGCAATCAATAACATATGTGCCGTTGAATCCCATTCTTTAATCGTATTGTACGCGAGGCCTTCACCTACTCGCGATTCGGGGATCGCTAATGAAACAGCGAATGATGAAATCAGTTTCTCGTTATTTGTGGGTTCAATACTCATCTTAATTCCTAATAAATCTTGCAAAGTTTTTAACTGCTCGCTGATGCGCATCAGCGTTTAACGTCAAACAGACCACATTTTCACTCGACTGGTGACTATCAGTGACATAACCTAGTTGCTCATTAAAACGCAATGCGCCTACATTGCTGCTCTTCACCTTTGCAACAATGGCGCGTAAAGAAAGGCTTAAGAAGGCAAACTCATTTAATGCGAGGGCCGCGAAAAAAGCGAGTATGGTACCGCGATACTTGTTATCTGCTATATACATTCCTGACTCAGCGCTTATACATGCGTCAATCGCAACCGAATTCGAGCTTTTTAGGTTGCAAGCACCAATTCGTTTTTCTTTGTAGCAGATTACGAATTGCAATTGTGTTTTATCGACACTGACTTTTGAAAACCAGTGTCGCTGCTGTACTGAAGAAATTTCATTTTGTTCAAACATATACTGACGTATATCAGGTCTATTTCTCCATTCCCTTAATAATTCAAGGTCGTCAATCGTCACCGGTTTTAACACAACGTTAAACGCATTGATTGTTTCCTGGTGCCACATTGTCTGCAACTTTTTCACTATACCAGTTCCCAACACATTGCCGTGCCCGCTTTAACATCTTTCAATATTTTTCTGCCGAGTAACAACGGTAGATATTTGGTAGGTAACCCTAGCCCAGGTCTTACCGACCTCAAATTTTCTTTTGTTAAGATTTCTCCGGCTTTAATATCTTTCGAAATGTACAGCGACCGTCTATCCTTTCTTGACACTATTTCTTTATCTGTGCAGCCATAAAAAACCTCCCCTAAAGCGTCGTATGCACGCCGGGCCTCATCCACTAACATTTTCAATTCGAATGGCTCAAGCGAGAATTCTGCGTCAACGCCGCCTTCGCTCCTATTTGAAACAAAGTGTTTCTCGATAACACTTGCCCCCAAGGCTACCGATGCCACTGCTACTCCTATACCTTCGGTATGATCAGAAAGTCCAGCTGGGCAATTAAACAACTCAGCCAAATGAGGGATGGTGCGTATATTGGCATCTAACGGACGGGCCGGGTAATTGCTAGTACATTTTAATAATACCAACTCGGAGCAGCCATTCTTTCGTAGTACTTCCACCGACTCGGCGAGCTCAGATTGACTAGCCATACCCGTAGATAAAATCACAGGCTTGCCCGTTTTTGCCACGGCTTCCAGCAACCCATGATCTGTATTTTCAAACGAAGCTATTTTGTAACAAGGTACATCTAACGACTCTAAAAACTCTACGGCTGTAAGATCAAAAGGAGAACTAAACGCAATTAAACCTTTGCTTTTTGCGTGTTCAAAAATGTCTTTATGCCATTCCCATGGAGTCATTGCTTTAGCATATAAACTATACAAAGAAATCCCTTTCCATAGACTATTGGGATCACTAATAAAAAACTCGCCTTCATGAATATTGAGGGTGATCGTATCTGGTGTATAAGTTTGGAGCTTTATTGCATGGGCACCCGAATCAGCGGCCAAATCAACGAGTTCGATAGCCTTATCATATGACTGCCCATGATTGCCTGATAACTCAGCGATAACAAAAGGAGGGTGAGAGGCGCCTACTAACCGATGTCCGAGTTTTACTTCTTTCATAAAACGAATACCATTTAATTGCGCAATGCCGTATTAACGATTCGCCACTGCTTTGTTATAGTTTTGCCGGTATCTTACTTTTAAAGACTTACCGTATGCAAAAAAACTCTTCATTTGTTTGCAGAGTGCGTCTTTTATCTGCTAATTCACATTATCTTTATCGGTATATTAGTGTGGAAACTTTAGCTCCCAGTAAGCCATATCAGCCAAACTATCCGTATATTGCCACCGAATACTATCAATTACCTTAATAGTGTAAATTCACCCATTTGTTGTTCAATTTTTTCATTGCTGCGTTTTTTGAATATTGCTAAGTGGGTATGCTCGCTATCCGCTGTGTTACACTTTCTATAGAACATAGGAATATAAGGACGATTACGTCAATGGTATCAAGGTCATTGCACATCGCATTTCGTGTTGATGCTTCAGAGACAATAGGCGCAGGGCATGGAATGCGATGCGTAACTTTGGCCCTAGGGCTTAAACAACGGCTGAAACAACTAGGAATGAAAGCCGATTTTCACTTCGTCAGTACAAAATCCGCTCAGCTGCTGGTTAACTTGTATCGCCAGAATGGCTTCTTACACAGTGTTGTTGATACTGTCGATAGCTCTGTTGACCATATCAAGGCTGATGTCTGGATCGTTGACCACTATCAATTGGACAGGGTATTCGAGCAAACACTTACCAATCGTAACCTCAAAGTTATGGTTATTGATGATTTAGCGAATCGTATGCATGACTGCCATTTATTGCTTGATACTAACTTTCTAGAAAACTATAAAAATCGCTACAACGAGTTAGTAAACGAGAGTTGTCGCTTGCTATTAGGGCCAAGCTACGCACTTCTTAGAGAGGAGTTTTACGCTTTATCACAAGTACAATGTAAAGCTCTTCGTCAAATACTAATCTGCTTTGGTGGAAGCGATCCCCACAATATGACAATGTTTGCCCTTAATGCATTACGATTGCTGGACGATAATTGTATTGAAGCAAATGTGGTGATAAACGATAACCATAAAGCTCGGAACGAAATTAGCGAACAAATACAGCGTATCAATAGTAAGACCATTCATAAGGTTCAACTTCATATCAATAGCAGAAATATGTCTCACTTAATGCAAACAGCTACGCTAATGATAGGTGCTGGAGGAAGTATGCACTGGGAACGGTGCGTAATAGGGCTCCCCGCCATAATCATCAGTGTTGCAGACAACCAAAGAGAAACTTCTCAATATTTAGCAGATAAAAACGTGTGTGATTATATAGGGCACTTCGATGAGGTGGGGATTGAACAACTCGCTGGGCGGATGGCGGATTTATTACGCTTACCCCACCGTCTATCTAAAATGAGTAATAGTGCCAAAACGATTATTCCTTTGGATAAAGGCACACCAAAGGTGTGTGATGAAATAATAAGCACATTTCAATTAACGAGTACACGTTAAAAATTTAGTTATATACTTTTATTTATACTTTACGTAGGACGGTTATACGCCTAGTCTGCTCATGGTGCGTAACAATGTTGTCACCACATGCTCCACTTCGTAATTAGTCATCGAGGGGAAAATAGGTAGCGTGAGTGCGTGGTGATAGTAACATTCGGCATTTGGAAAGTCGCCATGACTGAACCCCAGACGACGGTAATATGGCTGCGTATGAATGGGTATATAATGCACGTGAACATAAACACCTTGCGCCCTCATTTCCTCAACGAGTTTTGATTTTAGCGCCAACGTCAACCCCGGTATACGTACTACGTATAAATGATAGCTGCTGTAACACCCCTCTGCCACAACTAAAGGTTTAACACTGCAGACCCCTTTAAAATGAGCATCGTAAAGACATGCGACTGTGTTGCGCCCTCGAATAAAACGCGGAAGTTTACCAAGCTGACTAAGCCCTATCGCTGCTTCAACATCGTTCATTCTGTAATTGAAACCCAACGATAATTGTTGGTAATACCAGGCCCCATCGGCTTCACGGTCCATTGATTCCTTTTGACTCGTCACCCCATGGCTCCTAGCCAAGCGCATACTCCTAGCCAAGTCTACGCTATTGGTCATTGCCATACCGCCTTCCAATGAGGTGATAATTTTAACTGGATGAAAACTAAATACACAGATATCAGAATACTGACAACTACCAATCATTTTATCATTGTATCTCGCCCCTACGGCATGGGACGCATCTTCTATGATACTAAATCCGTATTTTTCAGCCAAGTTATGCAGTCGTTTCATGTTGCATGGCTGCCCCGAAAAATGAACAGGGATAACGACTTTAGGTAACTGTTTGGCAGCGCAAGCGGTTTCTAACTTATCATGCAGAGCATCCATACACATATTGCCGGTATCCTGTTCGATATCAACAAAATCAATATCTGCTCCACAAAACCGAGCACAATTTGCCGAGGCCACAAAGGAATTGGGGGACGTCCACACCAAATCTTTGTCACCAACTCCCAATGCAAGACATGCTATATGCAATGCTGACGTTGCGCTATTAACCGCAACACCATATTGAACGTGACAAAAGCTAGCTAGGGCATCCTCGAAACGTGGCACCCATGGCCCCTGCGTCAGCCAATCCGATTTGAGGACAGAGACAACGGAAGCAATATCATCGTCGTCAATACTGTGCTTTCCGTATGGGATCACTTAGCGCAAATCCTCATTGAAGGAAATAATTTCCTCTACATTTAAAAAGTGCGTGTTGTTATTCGATACATATTCAAAATTATCTGCTACACGTTTTCCTTTTTCATCAAGCGCATTACTGGTGAAATCATTGCTGCGTTGGAAAAACTTTATAGCAGGCGCAATAACATAGTGATCGTCAAACTCATAAGTGTGGAAAGCCATATCCCCGGGACACATCATCTCGTGAAGTTTTTCGCCGGGTCTAACACCGATAACTTTGGTGGGTAAATGCGGAGCTATCGCTTTTGCTAAATCGACTATACGAACAGAGGGTATTTTGGGAACAAAAATCTCCCCTCCTTGCATACGCTCAAAATTTTTCAAAACGAAATCTACCCCTTGTTGCAAGGTAATCCAAAATCGCGTCATTTCTGGGTGGGTAATAGGTATCGCATCGGTACCTTCATTTAGCAGCTTTTGGAAGAATGGAACAACGGACCCTCTTGATCCGGCGACATTACCGTATCGCACTACCGAAAACCTGGGATACTTGCTTCCCACCATATTATTGGCGGCGATAAAAAGTTTATCAGACGCGAGTTTCGTCGCGCCATAAAGGTTAACGGGATTGGCCGCTTTGTCTGTGGATAAGGCGATGACTTTCCCCACATTATTATCAATCGCAGCATTTATCACATTTTCAGCACCGTCTATATTTGTTCGAATACACTCAGTTGGATTATATTCTGCAGCTGGAACCTGTTTCATTGCTGCAGCATGGATCACATAGTCAACATGCTTCATTGCACGAGTTAGACGATCTATGTCCCTTACGTCACCAATGAAATAACGCATACAGGGCGCATTGAATTTCTGCTGCATTTCAAACTGTTTTAATTCGTCACGAGAATATATTATTAGGCGTTTAGGCTTGTATTTCTCCAGCAGTATCTGTGTATACTTGTGTCCAAATGACCCAGTACCCCCCGTGATTAGTATTGATTTCCCGTTAAACATAAGTGACCTGTTATTTGGTATTCATTTTTAGTTTGACGCCCTAATTCCAATAAAACAAAAACTTCATGAAATAACAAGAATGTTTTTTCTCACAACACATTATAAGTTAGCTAATCAACTATGCGTTTCGAGTGAATTCTGGTGCAAACCTAAAACGATCCCCTGCTCCATTAGTAAGTTCATGCTCTTGTAAGTCTGAAGTACAAAATGCAATCATACTTCGGGTTTCGAACGCTACATACATTGAGTTTTTTAAATTAAGAATTAAGTCACAGCTTCTGCGTAACCAGTCTTTATTTATACTTTTCGGAACGACAACACTTATCTTATCAGTACTTACTAGCGACAAAACAGCGGTATAAAAAACTACCTCATTAATATGCTCGTCATTACTTTTATTTGGATGCAACACTAAAACACCATTGATATCATTAATTTTCTGATATTCAAGCTTATCTATCAGCGATAAGTCAGATAAAATAAACGCTACTTTTTCTGATTTTTTATTACGTAAGTCAATGTCCCGGATGGTACTTAGGAACTCTAATTGATATTGGCTACTCGGTAAGTTCTTATTCTCATAGACGCACATTGAGTCATTAAACAATGTAGCCTGAGTATGTAGCGTGGTACTAACTAGCTCGACACCATTGTCAATAAAGTAGTCTCGTAGAATGATATTTTGTCTATCTCTCGGCGCGCTTGATATTATGTCTAACTCATCGGGGTATGAAGATAGGCTGCAGTGTGCTTGATCCAAAAAATCTCGCCAAAGACTCAATACCTGCTCAAGGACAGATTCCAAAACGGTGCCATCTTTGATACAAGTTATCTTGATTAGGACACTATTTATATAGTTAATAGAGCCATTAAAGTAATAAAAAAAGATAGACTTCTCTTCCAGGTATTTTTCAATAAGAAACGCCCTTTGTTGGCCTATGAGAATTCTAATATCCTTTTTCGTCGATACCTTTCGATCGAGTAATTTTATAAACTCACCCACATCTTGAATAAGAAGAGCCTGGTCAAATTTAAGCTTGAACTTTGAGCCGAAATTGTCACTGTCGATAGAGGAATGCACAGACTCTAGAATCCATTGCAATAAATCCTTTTTACTCTCCGTCGAACTCAAAAGCAGAACAGACTCAGGCTTTAAAGGTAAACATCCTTCTATGGCCGCACCGTCATTTAAATTATAGACATATGCTTTGGGATAAGCGGCAACCGCTTTTTCAATCATCTGTCTCGCCATATTGAATTCAAACTTAGTTAGAACTGAATGCCTGAAGTTTCCTTTTACTACCAAGGATGATTTGCTTTGTATAAGGTAATCGTACAGTTGTGTTCCGTCGCTTTTATAATAACCAGAGTCTTTTGAGTGATGGTGGTTTCCATCTACGAAACCTAGGTCTACACCGAATAGATAAAGCTGTTTAAACCCTACTTCTAAAGAGAAATTTAACACAAAGTTGGATACAGTAGGGTACGCAAATTTTAGTTCTGGAAACTTTTTTTCCGTGGCCAGGCCATTGATGGTAACTGTAGACGCTTCGCCTTCTTTGAAACTAAGAAAAGCGTCGTTAAAAAGTTTTATTGTGTCAGGATGAACACCGTTACAGCTTAACAAGTTAATTTTTTTTAGAAAGTCAAAGCTTCCTACCCTTACTGCCCAATCAAACGTATCCCGATTACTCTCAATTTCAGCGTGAAAATCAGGAGAAATACCATGTTTGTATAGTACCTGCAATGCTGTTCCACATGAAATTACTACCGCACGCCCTCTCTCTTCTTTGAGCACAGGTAGTAACTTATCTAATGATGGTCCATTTCCTACAATAAATACCGGCACTTCAGACAATTCGACATGTTCAGATAAATCACTCAACTTACTGTAAAATTTTAACTTATTTTCTATTGCCCATTTAGTATGTGCGACACCGTATCGCGAATAATCGAAATATTCGCCTAATGCGACAATACCTCGTAGTTCTTCTCTTAGTTTCTTTGCAGCAGGTACTAATTGTTGATTATCATACCCTATAGAAAAATACATCGCTTCGATAACATGGGTACCGATAGCATTGAATTGGCCTGTTAAGTCCTTTGCTAGATTCGAACCATCATCTCCTATATTTAGATAAATACGTCTGTCCTCAATATTAGCTTTAGTGAGAATTTCTTTCCAATCAATTGCATAGAGTGATGCAAAAAAATAATCTCTATTAGGCTCGCATACAAAGAAACAGTCCACGTTAAAACAATTATAAAGCTTCTCTAACTTATAACCTGCTCCTATTCCAAATAGGAGCAAGGCTCCGATTTCCTCAGGTAACACCTCGTCTGATGCCTTAATACCTTTGAAAATACCTTCGATTCGTCTTGCCATTTTTTGATGCGAAAACTGGCTAGTTTTACCCTGAATGGAGCCTAAGGCTAGCCGTTCTTTCGTTGGCGTTTTAACAAATGCATTGTATGCAGCCATTTCATCAGCTAACGGTGATTCTCCGTATAACGCAGAGCCGCTAGCAATATGAAATATATTTACTTCACCCTTAACATTCGCTAAAGGCTTCCATTTGGAAGGCACGTAGTGTTCAAATTCTTTGGCAATATCGGGGAAAAAACGGAGGAGTGTGTCAATATTTTGTTTGAATACGTGTTGATTCAAATTATTAGATGACCACTGCTCGGGGTCTGTGACAGGGGGCCATGGGGGTAAAAAATCTTCGTGAGAGCGAAGAGGAAAAGACTCCCGAACCATCATACCCAAATTATTTAATGTGTTTTTGGAGAAAACACTGACAGCATCGTCAAATTCTGGGGTATGGTAGTGTTGATAAACGTAAACTCTGTCAAATGGGTAAGCTTGATATAGCTCTCCAAGTTCCTTCATAACCATTTTTGCATTAATGTCTGTTTGCAAATATATTGCAGTATTTTGCTGAGTAGCGAGGTTGAATACTTTTCCCCAAATACCAAAGGACAAAGAGCAGTTGAGATAACCTAGATTGGGCTCGTAAATAACGAGGTGTCGTATTTTGTAATTTTGCAAAAGTGATAATAGATGCGGGCCAAGGCCAATACCAAATACAACTAATACCTCGATATCTTTGGGTAAAAAGTCAGTGTGACCCGATGAATTAAATGAAACAGTAAGAGGGTTTGCTTCAAATTTCTTTAAATGCTCAGATATGTTTCTATTGACGTCATAACCGTAAAGCGCCTTGCCGTTGCTAGTATCCACAATATCTAATTCGCCATCTTTATTCACAAACACACTTTCTGGACAATTGTTTGCGCTTTTTAACGTGTGATAGATGGTCGGCATAGTTTGCTTGAACGCGTTTAAGCTAGCCTGCCTATTTTCTTCGATTGTATTAGCCCATGAACACTCTAACTGTTCTTGGCGCTCCACATTTTCATCAATAAAATATCTTATATCTTTGAGCATTATTATTTATAACTCTTCGCCGCTTTTTGTGCTCGAGAAAAACCAACAATTTCCTTTTTCACTTGGGATTGAAAGTCTCGCACAACTTCTTCTAGGTATTTATTTACGTTTAATTCATTTTTAGCAAAGGAGGGTAACGTTGAGGCAGTTAATCGTTTCAATTCACGAACAACGAGTCTATGCCTTAACGCCATGAGTCGAACCAGTTTGTCTTCTGATTCGTTGCGTTCTTCAACGGCTAAATAAGTTGCTAAATCAGCGTTTAGCTTGCGTAAAAAAGGCGGTGTAAAGGCATGATTGAGACGGTCTAGCATCTACAAAGCTTGCTTCTTCTCACGCTGCATTCTGTAGGCTTCTTCTTTTGCTTCTGCTGGAATTTCTAGCCATGCATCGCGAATAGGCGTGAGTAAAGAAGACACCTCATCTAACGCATCCTGGTTGTTTTGCACATGTGCTTCAGTGAGTAGGTTTATCATGTAGTTGTAAAGCGCGAATAAGTTTTCGCTTATCTCTCCACCAATGCCGAGATCAAGAGTGTCTCTTAAATGAATAAGAATTGAACTTGCTCTTGTTATATGCTCAGACTTCTGTACGTGATCATTTCGGGCCATCGCGCCCTTAGCATAGGCAACTCTATCCAATGCTCCCTGATATAGCATAAGTGTTAATTTGTGCGGGTCTGCATTGGCAACATCTTGCTTTAAGCTGCCTTTTTTATAAGCGTTAATACCTTTCAGTGCCACTTTTATCTCCAAGAATCTGATGTTATAGAACTGCTAACAGTGCAGAGCTGGTTTGGTTCAATTGCGCCACTGTCTGATCTAAGTTTAAGTACCGGTCTCGTAATGTTTGTTCAAAACTAACCATTCTTAGCTCAAGCGTTTCACGATCATCATACACTTCTTCCCGGTCGTCTTTCGCAGTTTTTTCACGTAAGCTTATTAAACCACTTGAAGATGTATATTGTTCTAGATAGTCTGACAAACGCGCTGCTATACCTTCATTTTCATCGGTAAATAAGGTTGCGATATCATCGAAACTATCTTCCAGCGCGCTTTCTAAGCGGTCTTCACCTGAACCTAACCCAAAATCGGTACTACTTATTTCCAATTCACCACCTTCATTTAATTCTACGCCTAAACTAAAGAGGCCGCCTAATGCAGAGGTAGAGACATTATCACCAATGATTGTTGCCAATCCTGCTTTGATACTTCTTATTAATGAGTCACCAGCAAGGGCACCATCCTCTTCCAAATCAGACTCACCATACTTAGTTTGCGCGTCTAACTCTTTAATCAAGTTATTATAATTATCTACGAAGTTTTCAATTTTTTCCTTTAACCCCTCTTTGTCATAACCAATGGTTAGTGTTGAAGGGATAAAATTCTCACCCGCTTCTTTCGGTGAGACTTCTTTTGCCGTAAAACTTACGTTTTGAATGGTATTATCGAATTTATTACTGTCACTTTGAACTTCAATACCATCAACGAAAGCAATGGCATTTTTAGCAACTTCAATATTGCTAGCGCTAATATTGGTTGCTCCGCCTGTAGTAGAAAGACGGTCAAGCTCTGTGTTTCCAGAATCATTGGTTATCACTAGGTCGTTTCCTTCACCTGTAGTCTCGGATTGAATTACAAGTTTTGGCCCTGCGCCAGTGCCCGTTTCGATGATATTAGCTGTTACGCCAAAGTTCTCTTCACTATCATTTATCATTTCCCTCAAATCAGCAAGAGTTGTTGTACTATCAATATTTACTGTAAAAGAATCATCCGCGCCTACGCTAAACGTAAGTGAACCGGTACCTGTAGAAAGTAACGCATCAGAACTTGATGTAAATGCGCCATCCTCGGTTGTTATCCTGCTCCCAGAGGCTAACTGTGAAACCGTAATAGCGTAAGAACCACGCAAAGCAGAATTGGCTGCCTCAGCAGATAATACATCATTATCATCGGTGGGGTTTTTTATAGTGGGTTCACGTCCATTAATTTCCTTGTCACTTTTAAGCTCATCAACGATATCCTGAAAACCAGACAATTTTGACTTTACTTTAGCAAGACCTGAGATTTCTGCCTCAACTCTTTCTTCTTTTTCGTTGAGACGAGACTCCTTTGGCTGCCTTTCAGCGGCTATCAACTGTTGTACTAAGCCGTCTAAATCGAGCCCAGAACCAACGCCTAAAGACTGAATTGTCATGATGCACCTCGTTAAATTTCGCTGTTAATAAAAACTCCAACACTGTTAACAACGTCTTCCTGAAGCTCTTGAATTCGACTGGCAAGTTTTAATACCTCTTCGGAAGGAATCTGCCGAATCACCTCGCCTGAACTTGACTCTTTGACTGTAACAATTGTTCGTTTCGTCTCATTATCAAAAGTGAAAGAAAGGTCACGATTTTGAGAATTTAAAAATGACTCGACTTTTTTCACCGCTTCATCTAACTCAAACCCACTTCCAACACTCTTATTATCGGCAGTATCGACTGCCTCTTTAACAAAATTATCTCCTTTATTTGGAAAGGATTCGACCCGAGCGTTTGCAAACTTTGATTCTTTCTCAACTACCCCCTCAGTTTCAACTGGAGAAAGCTTACGTTCTTGTTCAGTAAGCGTTGGAACAACTAGTGAGTTTTGAATTTCCACATTATTACTCCTTACAAACAAAAAAGCGAAGTAACTTATCCAGTACACCTCGCATTTTCTTACTAAAATTATAGCACTTATTCTGATTTAACGAATAGAGTAAAGGCTAAAACAGAGTAAACTCCTAACCGAGTAGCGAAAGTGCTGCTTGAGGTCTTTGGTTAGCTTGGCTTAACACTGAAATAGATGCCTGCTGCATTATCTGATTTCGCGTTAAATTTGCGGTCTCAGAAGCAAAATCAGTATCCATGATTTGTGAACGCGCTGACGATAAGTTCTCTGAAATATTGGTTAAATTACGTATTGTAGACTGGAAGCGACTTTGCAAGGCCCCCAAATCAGAGCGTACTGTACCAATTTTCGACAACGCGTCGTCTACTTGACCTAACAGTGTGTCAGCATTGCCATCAGTATCAACTGTACCCGCCACGCCAAGTCCAGTTGCGCCAAAAGAATTAGCAGCATCCCCAATTTCAACGGTTACCGTTTGCCCCTGGTTGGCGCCAACCAAAAAATCTGCCGAAAAGTTCCCCTTCAAAATACTCAAGCCAGCGAACTGAGTTTCAGATGCAATTCTAGATATTTCATTTTTTAAAGCTGTTATTTCAGACGAAAGAGCTGACCGGTCTTCAGTGCTGTTTATTCCGTTTTGAGCCTGTACCGCTAAGGTACGAATACGTTGCAATGCTGTTGTAGTCTCATCCAACGCTCCTTCTGCCGTCTGAGTTAGTGATATTGCATCATTGGCATTTCTAACCGCTTGATTAAGACCTTGCACTTGTGAAGTCATTCGCTCGCTGATTTGTAAACCTGCTGCATCATCAGATGCACTATTTATGCGAAACCCTGATGAAAGGCGCTCAAAAGACGTATTTAACGAGTTGCTGACGTCGAATAACTGACGCTGTGCATTTAACGACGAAACATTGGTATTTACAAATAAAGACATTTTTATCTCCTGCCATCTGTAGATTTTTAAAATTTACAGCTCTATAAAAGTAACACTCGTAAGCTCACTCAACCTACATAATTACTAGTTACATTACCCCTCAACTAACTTATCGGCAGAAACCTAAGTATCTTTAGATTTTTTTTAAAATTCGTACTTTTAATTTTAAAGCACTGAAAGTACGTAGTTTTAATAGTGCAATTTTTTAACTGAATCTACTGGACACAAGATAAGAAAATGCCAACAAACGCTATCTTACGTTGGCTGCTATGGTCGCTTTAGGGTTTAGTGACAGATTTTAGGTGGCGCGGCAATGAAAGTTAGCCTTTAGCAACACCATAAATTGGAGCATCTGAGCGCGACAAGGGTGAGCAACGCTAAATGGACTACAACTTTAATAAGAGCTATATTTTGTTGACTTAAACTGGTTATAACTGAATAACGCATTGGTAAAAAAACACTGAACAATCAAGAAACGTCAAAAATGCGTGAAAAAGACCTGCCGCTGGAAGCAAGCCTAGAAACTACAATAAGTATTCATCGTGATTAAAAGGATATCTGTTTTTAAAGTAAGTCCACTTGGGCAATCCGGGTACGACGCCTTACGGAAAAATAATTACTTACGCCCACTCTCAATACAGCAATAATAATTTAAGTACGCCACCCCCTTAGGTGCGATACGTTTATCTGCTGTTGAACTTGCGGCGCTTCCAGGATAACTCCTTCGAAAAACTTTCATTCGCGGATACCTTTTACAAATTTATCGAGAAACCGAGAGCTGTATTTACGCTATTGTTGTTATTGGTGAAGCCCTTTAGCACGCTAACAATGTTACTGATAACATCTCAAATATAACATCGGTAAAGAGCCAGTCTTATTCGCAAGAATCGAATACCATAGAGCAGATACTAGGCTAGCTGAATCAAATCTAGTTCTCTAATTGCCGCTTTTGGGAATATGGGGATATAGTCAACACGTATACTCAGTTTAAAGCGATTTCTTCAATTGTGAAAAGCGCGTCATGAACGTGCGTAGTAGATAATGAGCTGTAGTAAGCAGCCTTCAATGTGGATTTGTGCTACCCCATTTGTCTAAGCTTTGCAACGACTAAAAAGACAGCAAGCAATTGAGCTATAGATACAAAAAAGCCGAGACATTTCATCTCGGCAATATTCAGCCCAAGTTAGGAGAGCTAAATTTTCAAATAGTGAGATTGTATAGCCAAATCTAATTACCGAGTTAACCTAACAATGATAGCGCAGCCTGTGGTCGCTGGTTCGCCTGCGCCAACACCGTTGTGCTTGCCTGCTGCATGATCTGGTTACGCGTTAGACTCGCTGTCTCTGTCGCAAAATCTGTATCTCGTATTTGTGAACGCGCCGCT